>JAYTUA010000082.1:0-2201 GCA_043745015.1 Opitutaceae bacterium
GGACCGGGCTTTGGCCGGAACAGCTGGGCCACCCAGGCCGCCAGTCCGGCGAGGACGACCAGCATGGCCGCGCACACGGTCGCCACCACGGCGAACACGGCCACCAGACCCGCCAGGAGGAGTCGGAGAACGGGCATCAAGAACATACTCCCACATCACCCCGAAAGTTGCACGCCAATAGCAAGGCTTGAAGCGATCGCAATACTGCGGGCTCGTGAACCTGGGCGAGCGCGGCCGGAAGGGTGCAACTCCGGATTGCCCGTCCGCCCGGGTCAGTTCGCCTTGAAGCCGAGCGCGGCGAGCTCGTTCAGGTGGAACGGCGCGCTGGCAAAAACCTCCTGCAATTTCTCGAGCGCCGCGGGCAGCGTGGCGGCGTCGAAGGTCGACGCGCCGTCGTCGGTGTCGTGGAGCTGGATCGCCCAGGTCGCGGGCGTGCCCGGGTGCGCCACCTCGAACAGCGCGCCGTGGAGGTAATTGCCGGGCAGTCCGTGGTGCGGACCGGTGCCGGGCACGAGGAACAGGGTGTGCACGGGATCGTGGATCCCGGGCGCGGTGCCGGCGTGCTTGCGGTGATGGACCGGGCGGCCGACGACCTTCAGCCGGTGGGCCTCGGCCTTCGCGCGCAGCGGGCCGGGCAGGTGCGAGAGGTAGCGGTCGAAGATGCCGGAATTGGACTCCAGCGCCGCCGCCTCGGCGGAGCCGGCCACCAGGGCGTCGACGTTCGCGGCGTGGAAGAGCGGCAGTTTGGTCAACGAGCGGACGGTGGCATGGCCGTCCTTGAAGTCCGCTGAGGCGTAGACTTGGTGCGAGGCGTAGAGGCGCCGCAGTGCCTCCTGGTAGGTGGGGGTGAACGGCACGGCGCCGACCGGGCTGTGCTCGATCATCTCGAGGACGGTCTGGTCAAACGGCGCATGGGGATCTTGCGACATGGTCCGGAAAGATGCGCGGGGGAAACGGCGAAGACGAGGCAGATCTGATTACCACCGGCAGGGATAATAAGAGTGCTCGGCACCTCGCGCCTTTGCTGCTTTGAATTCACCTGCTCCCATGAAGAAAACTTTTCCCCTCAAGGATCCGGCCAAGGACGACCAGCGCGTGGTCGAGGCCATCAAGCACGACGTCCGCAAGTATGCGAAGCGCGAGCGGCGCAAGCCGCTGCCGGAGGGCTTCGACCTGTGGGAGCTGCAGTGCCGCGTCGGGCCCGAGGCCGCGCTGGCCGAGGGGAAGCCGTTCAAGGACGTCCCCGTGGCGATCGATGCCGTGGCGGCGGCTGGCGGCGCGGCGGTCTATGTCGAGATCATCGCGGTGCCGGCCAAGTGGCCGGCGCGGTCCGTGCCGGCGGACGGAACCCACTCGGGGGAGAGCGGGCCGCTGTCACTGGACAGCTGAAGACGCTCCGCCTGCATCCCCGATGGCGGGATTTTGGCGAGGATCGTCCTGAGACGAGGCGCCAGACGAACAACCCGTGCCCAGACTTGGGCAAGATGTGAACAGTCAAACCGCGGGTTAAGGCGGAGAATAGAAACAAGCCAAACCCCGGGCCCGGATCACCCGCGCCCAAACCCCCGGGAGAACCCATCATGAATATCAAACTGCATCTCGACTACGCCGAGTACGACCCCATCAAACGGACCGCCGAGGCCTTCGGCTGCGACGTGGAGGATGTCGTCTACGCGGCCGTCAACGCTTACATGCTGCGCCTGGGCAGCCTCGAGGAGCACTGCGGACCGGAATGCCGGAAAACCTTCAGTGATCCGGCGGTCATGCGCACCGCGGTGCTCAACACCAAGCTGGCCCGCAAGAACAACCTGCCGAAATGGGCGGACAGCGCCGGCAGTGCCCACAACTACGAGGGCTTTCCTCCCGACGAGCCCACCAAGAGCGCCAAGTCAAAGTTCTGACCCGCCGCCGCCCGCGGAGCTTGGGCGAGGCGCGCCATGGGCCGCGTTTGCCTTTCCGGCGACCGGGGACAAAAGTGCCGGCGTGCATGATTCGCTGTCCATCGGGTGCCCGCATTGCGGGGAGACCTTCAGCCTCGCGTTCGACCTCTCGGAGGGCAGCGCGGATTTCGTCGCGGATTGCGAGGTCTGCTGCCGGCCGATGACGATCGCGGTGCGGGTCGGGGATGACGGTGAGGTCGCGGGGCTGGAAGTCGCGCCCGACTGAGCCGGCCCTTGGAAACTTTCACCCGCCACGCGGGG
>JAYTUA010000083.1:0-8393 GCA_043745015.1 Opitutaceae bacterium
GTCGAGGTGCCCTCGTTGAAGTCGGGCAGGAAGATCTTGCCCATCCGCGGGTAGAGTGCGAAAGAGCCGGCGACCAGCAGCAGCGCGAGTGCGATGACGATCCACGGGTGCCGCATCGAAGGGCGGAGGATGAGGCGCTCGTCGAACCACTTGAGGCCGCGCACGAGCCAGCCATCCTTCTCGTCGCCCATGCGCTTCATCGTGGGCAGCAGATAGGACGAGAGCGCGGGGATGACCGTGAGCGAGACGATGAACGACGCGATCATCGCCATGATGGTGGCCACGCCGATGGGGGCGAAGAGCCGGCCCTCGATGCCACCGAGGGCGAAGAGGGGGATGAACACCAGAATGATGACGAGCGTCGCGTAGAGAATGGAGTTTCGCACTTCGGACGAAGCGTCGGCGATGACGCGCAAGACCGGCCGGGGATTGGCCGCGTGACGGTTTTCGCGGAGTCGTCGGAAGACGTTTTCCACGTCCACGATGGCGTCGTCCACGACCATGCCGATGGCGACGGCCAGGCCGCCGAGCGTCATCGTGTTGATCGTGATGCCGGCGAACTTGAAATAGAGTCCGGTGACGACGAACGAGAGCGGGATGGCGGTGAGCGTGATCGCCGTCGTGCGGAAGTTCAGCAGGAACAGAAACAGCACGATGACGACCATGATCGCGCCGTCGCGGATGGCCTCCTCGACGTTGGTGATGGCGGCTTCGATAAAGGTCGCCTGCTTGAACAGCTCGTAAATCTTCACGTCGGGCGGCAGGGTCCTGCCGATTTCCTTGAGGGCGGCCTCGACCTGGCGGGTGAGGCTCACGGTGTCCACGCCGGGCTGCTTTTGCACGGAGAGGATGACGGCGGGCTTGCCGTTCACGCCGGCATCGCCGCGCATCACCTGCTTGCCGAATTGCACGTCGGCGACATCGCGCAGCCGCACCGGGATGCCTTGACGGACGACGACCACAGTGTTGGCGATGTCGTCGAGCGAGGTGGTGCGGCCAAGGTTGCGAACGAGCGTTTCCTTGTTGGCGTTTTCGAGAAAGCCACCGGTGGTGTTGCTCTGCGCCTGCCCGGCGGCGGTGACGACTTCCTGCAGGCTGATGCCGTAGGCGGCGAGTTTTTCGGGTGACGGCAGCACCTGGTATTGCTTCACCCCGCCGCCGATGGGAATTACCTGCGAAACGCCGGCGATGGTCAGGAGGCGCTGGCGCACGGTCCAATCGGCGAGCGACCGGATGTCCATCGGTGCAGTTGCCCCAGTCTCGCTCTTGAGACCGATGAGCATGATCTCGCCCATGATCGAACTGATCGGACCCATCGTGGGCGTGACCCCGCGGGGGAGCTTGTCCGCCGTGAGCTGGAGGCGTTCCTGCACGAGCTGGCGCGCGCGATAGATGTCCATGTCCCAGTCGAATTCGACGTAGAGCACCGACAGCCCGATGCCGGCGGTGGAGCGCACGCGTTTCACGCCGGGTGCGCCGTTGAGGGAGGTCTCCATCGGCAGATTGACGAGCACCTCGACCTCCTCGGGCGCGAGGCCCGCGGCCTCGGTGAGGATGGTGACGGTAGGCCGGTTCAGATCGGGGAAAACATCGACTGGCAGCCTGAGGATGACAAAGCCGCCGTAAACCAGCAGCAGAGCACTGGCCGCCAGAACGAAGAGGCGGTTGCGCAGTGAAAAAGCGATGAGGGAGTTGAGCATGGACGCGCGGCTCGATTAGTGGCCTTTGCTCTCGTCCGCTGACGCAGCGGGTTTGGCGGCGGCCGGTGTTTCCTTGAGCGGCGCCGGAAGGACATATTGGAGCTGATAGTTCCCCACCGTAACGACGTTGGCGCCGGGCAGAACGCCCTCGACGATTTCGATGTAGCGGTCGTCGCGCTGACCGACGATCACCGGAGTGCGGAGGTAGGTGTGTGGATCCTTGTCGTTCTGGATGAAAACGAAGAGATTGCCCGCCTCGCCGAGGACGGCGGAGAGGGCCACGGTGATGACGGAATCGGCTTCGGCGGTCACGATGTTGAGCGTGGCACGCATATTGGGCAGGAGCTTCGTATCGGGATTGGTCACACGGACGCGCACGCCAAGCGTGCGGGTCTCGGGATCGAGCCGGGGAATGAACCCCTCCACTGTGCCGCTGAACGCGCCGTCAGAATAAGCCTCGGCCTTGATTCGCACCCTCTGGCCTTTTTGAACCTGAGCAACCTGGCCCTCGTAAACACGGCCAACGAGATAGACCTCGGAGAGGTCGGCGATGGTCAGGAGTCGTGCATTGGGTTCCACGCTGTCGCCCGTGAACACCGGCAGCTCGAAGATCGTCCCGGCGATGGGTGCTTTGAATTCGATGGTCGGTGGCGGATCGCCCACCTGGCGGCTTTCGACGGCCAGCAGGAAGTCGCCAGCCTGCACCTTGTCGCCTTCCTTGACGGCCAGCCGGGTGATGCGCCCGGAAATGCGGCTCGCGATAACGGCGACCCGTGACGGATCGAGTTCAACGTGGCCGAGCACCGCGAGGGTTTTTTCAATCGTGCGCAGGTCAGCAGCCTCCACTTTGAGACCGAGGTTCTTTTCGGCCTCGGGCGTGAGCGTGACCGGGCCAGTGAGCGGGCCGGCGCCGTCTTCGCCGGGTGCTTTGTCATGGCCGGCATGGGCGAGCAGGCGGATTGCCGGCTGGGTGAGAAGCACAAGGAGGGTGAGATAGAGGAGCGGACGTTTCATGGAGAAATGGGATTATTAAGGGTGAAGGCGGTCAGCGCTGGGTCCCGGGCGCCGGTGGGTTGGCAAGTTGCGGATTTTTTCCGGTGGCTGTTTGCAGTTCCGCGAGGGCGCGGGCGTAAGCGGCGCGCGTTTCGAGCGCGCCGGCTTCGAGCGCAAATCGCTGCTGCTGGCTTTGGATGACTTGAAAAATTGGCACCCGCCCCTGTTGGTAAGCAGCGGCGAGATCGCGTTCGGCCGTCTCGCCGAGCGGCAGCACTGCGGCGCGGTAACCATCGAGAATCTTCTGGAATTGTGCCGCGCGCTGGCGGGCGCTGGCGACTTCGGAGGTGATGGCGAGCTCGAGCGCCTCGACCTCGCGTTGCGCCCGCATGCGCTCGGCGCGAAGTTCGCGCAGCCGGCCCTGGTTCTTGTTTCGCACCGGAAGGGGGATGGACATTTTCACACCAAGCAGGTGGTCGGCATCGCCCGCCGCACTGCGTTCGTAGCCGTAGGTTGCCCCGACGGTGATATCGCCGCGCACCTCGGCCTGGGTTACGCGTTGCTCGGCATCGATCCGCTCGATGGCCAGGCCGGCCAAAGTCAGATCGGGACGATTCCAGGTGAACTTCTCTCCATCGGCGCCAGTCGCGAGTGTCGGCAGCAACGCGTCGAGATCGCCCGCGATTTCGAGCGGTTCTTGGGGCGCAAAGCCGAGGAGTGGCTTGACTCGCTGCAGCCGGTTCACGCGTTCGGCGAGCAACGTGGCACGCTCCTGTTCGAGCTTGGCCAGTTCCAATGCGGCGGCATTGACTTCGACGGCAGACACTTCGCCAATCTTGGCGCGGGCGCGGGACAACTCCACCAGACGGCGGTTCATTTCGAGCAGACGGTCGCGCAGGACGATCTGCCGATCGAACGTGAACAGGTCTACGAACGCCTGCGTGACTTCACCCGCGAGGAGCCGCTGCTGATTAGCGAGTTCCGCCGCCGCCGCCGGGATGCCCACGCGGGCGAGGGACTGGAGTTCGCGCAATCGGTTGTGGAGCGGGATGGCCTGGGTGAGACCGAGGTCGAATTTGCGGGCGCCGGTGTTGCCGGTGAGGAGGTCGGTCTGGGCGCCCGCTTCGAGCGAGGGATTGGGCCTGAGGCCGGCTTGCTCAACCCGGCCTCGGGCGGCCTCGGCTCCGAGCTGGAAGGCCGCGAGGTCGCGATTATGCAGCAGAGCCCGGGTAATGGCTTGATCGAGCGTGAGTGGATCCGCCGCGATAGCGGACACGGGGATCAACGCGACTGTGGCAAAGGTAAGTGAACGAAGGGAAATCATGGCGGATATGGAAAGGAAGGGACGTGGCGTGGCAGACCGCCGACGGGCGGCTGCGAGGAAGGTCGCGGGAAACGCGCGGGCTTTACCGGGGACAACGCCCGGTCCAAGCCGATCAAGTCACAACGGGCGGCGCCTGGCTCAGCAGGCACCGCTGGAGAAAATGCTCAGCAAACGAATCGAGCCCCGGAGGTCCGGTGGCGTAATCGACGTCGGCGGGAAAAAGGCCGGCCAGTTGGGCTTCGGCATAGGTCGTGTCCAGCAGCCAGAAAAGACCGGAGGAAGGCGGGACCACGATTACCAAGCTCGACGCGATCGACTGCACCGGAACTGACTGAATCGAACCGCAACACGCGGAATCATTGTCAGGCTGATGATTGGATGTCCCCGAATCATGGTGATGATCACTGCCGTGATGACTATGCGAATGCTCGTCAGAATTGGCGACGCCATGTTCGTGCGACATTTCTATCATCCCAGACGAGCACAACGTGGTGCCCACCAGCCAAATTACGCCCGCCGCAAGAAGGGTGAAGCCGGGAAATTTCCTCGGGCGCAGGCGCTGTGGTTGGGCTGACACGGGTTATATATACGGCAGGTGGCAGGGGAGCCGTGATGGAGTAGTTATCTGGAATGGAATTTTCTGCAAGGAGATGATTGGCCTATCGTCGAGGAGGGGGCGGGACATTTCAGAGATCTTGCGCCAAATGCCGTTCGCTTAGCCAGGCGCAGAGCACCGGCCGGCCGGACGACAGGCATCCGGCCGGGGTGCGGGCCGACGGACAACTAAGCTGTCGACCGCCGGAGAATGGCACGGGCGCGGCCCTCACCGTTTGGCGGGTGCCTTGGCGATGAAGAAGCACGCCTCGCCCTTTTCGTTCACAAACGTCACCTCCCGCGTTGCAGTCTGGTTCTTCGGCGCGCCTTTCATCACGACTTTCACCTTCGTTTTGCACGAAGGACACATGATCGTGGCGCCCTCTTTGCAGAGATCCATCGCCTCAGCCGTGCTTTTGATCGTTTTCTCGGTGACGGTCTGACACTGGTTGCAGACGTAGAGCACTTTGTCGCCGGCCTTGAGCTTGCTGTATTCCTCCGCGGTGCGGATCCGCTGTGCGTAGGTTGAATCGAAGCCGGCAAATGCGGTCAGGGCGGAGCCGCCGATAAGAAGGGCGAGGAGGGAGAATCGGTGAACGAGTTTCATGATATTTGGATTTTGAGTGTTTGTCGCTGGGTTGAGAGCGCAGCCGAAGGGTCAATTTCCCCGCGGCCGGCACTCACTTCAGCCTGCGCACCTTAAGCCGGTGCGTTGGTTTCAGCTATGGGGTGTTACCCGCGCTGGACTCTACAGGGTCCCGTCCGCTCAGGATTGGGCCGTCCGGCATTGGCAACTTCGCGAGCAGCGAGGCACTGGCAACCGGGGGAATTATCCGTCGCCCTAGTCCTTCCATTTCATTTCGGCGATAAGCTCCTCGACAATGGTTTGAGGGTGCTCGCCGCGGGCGAAGCGGGCCGGAGCGCGCTGAAAGAGCTGCATGCACATCGGGCAACACAGTGTAAACCGGCGGCCGTCGTGATAAAGATGCACCGTGCCGGTGTTGCCCTCAGTGGACTTGCCGCAGACGACGCAGGATTCGGTGACAGGGGAGTCGTCAGACATGGCTGGGGGTGATGGCGACGGGAGCTGGTGAAACCGGAGGATTCGACAGGCCCCGGCGACGCCAAAGGTAGAAAATCGCCGGGTAAACCAAGAGCTCCATTACGGTGGAGGTCACCACACCGCCGATCATCGGCGTGGCGATGCGCTTCATCACGTCGGCGCCGGCCCCGTGGCTCCATAGGATCGGCATGAGGCCGGCGATGATGACAGCGGCGGTCATCGCCTTCGGGCGGACGCGTTTCACGGCGCCGTGGTAAATAGCGTCACGCAGGTCAGCGGTGGTGTGTAGTCGGTCGGTTTTCTTCCAGTCTTCGTAGGCCAAGTCGAGGTAGAGCAACATGACGACGCCGGTTTCCGCGTCGAGGCCGGCCAGGGCGATGATGCCGACCCAGACGGCTACGCTCATGTTGTAGTCGAACAGGTAGAGCATCCAGAACGCGCCGACGAGGGAGAACGGCACCGCGAGCAGCACGATGGCCGTCTTCACCCATGACTTCGTATTAAGATAGATGATGAAGATGATGATGAGTAGCGTAAGCGGCACGACGATGAGGAGGCGCGCCTTAGCGCGCTGCATGTATTCATACTGGCCGCTCCAGAAGACGCTGTAGCCGGCCGGCACCTTGAGTTCACCACTTCGCATGGCCTCGTTTACGGCCTGCTGGGCGTGGCGGACATAGTTGCCGAGGTCCACGCCCTGCACGTCGACATACACCCAGGCGTTGGGCACCGCGCCCTCGCTTTTGACGCCCATCGGGGCGGCGACCACGCGAACCTTGGCCAGCTGGCTGAGCGGCACCTGGGCCATCCGGGCCGCAGAGTTGCCGCCACCCATGCCGCCGCCGGCCAGCTTTACGGGGACGACGATCTCCCCGAGCGCCTCGAGATTTTCGCGATAGTCGCGGTCGTAGCGGAGGATGACCCCATAGCGCTCGAGGCCTTCGACGGTGGTCGTGAGCGGCATGCCGCCGAGCGCGACTTGGAGCACTTCCTGCACATCGCCAACCGTCAGCCCATAACGGGCGATGGCGTCGCGATCGATGTCGAACTCGATGTAGTTTCCCCCCATCACGCGCTCGGCGAAGACGCTGCTGGTGCCGGACACGCGGTGGACAATGGCTTCGATCTGTTTGGCGATGCGCTCCAGTTCGGCGAGATTGGGACCGGCGACCTTGATGCCGACGGGGGTCTTGATGCCGGTGGCAAGCATGTCGATTCGCGTCTTGATGGGCATCGTCCAGGCGTTGGTGAGGCCGGGGATTTGCACGGCGGTGTTCAGCGCGGCGACCAGTTCGTCCAGCGTGCGGCGGCGGTGGGCGATGACTTTCCCGGCGTCATCCGTGATATCTACGGCGGGCCACTCACCCTCGGATTTCAGCATGATGGTGGTCTCGATCATGTCCATCGGCGCGGGATCGGTGGCGGTCTCGGCGCGGCCCATCTTGCCGAAGACGTGGTGAACCTCCGGGAAAGCGCGGATCATCTGGTCGGTCTGCTGGAGGACTTCGCGGGCCTTGGTCGGCGAGATGCCGGGAAACGTGGTCGGCATGTAAAGCAAGTCGCCCTCATAAAGCGGCGGCATGAACTCGGAGCCGAGATTCTGATAGGGGAAAGCCCGCCCCAGCTTGGTGGCAAAATTCTTCACGCCGCCCTCGGGCAGCGGCGCGACAACGAGCGCGTTCCACGGGAAAAACACCCAGCCGACAATCACCGCGGCGGTGACGATGACGGCCCAGCGGAACCGGATGACGAGATCGAGCAGCGGATGATAAAGCCAGATGAGGAGGCGGTTCACCGGATTTTTCTCCTCCTCCGGAATTTTACCGCGGATAAAAAAGCCCATGAGCACGGGCGCGAGCGTGACAGAAAGGAGCGCGGCGGCGGCCATCGAGTAGGTCTTGGTGAAGGCCAGCGGCTTGAACATCCGGCCCTCCTGCGCCTGGAGCGTGAAGACGGGCAGGAACGACACCGTGATAACCAGCAGGGAGTAGAACAGGGTGGGGCCGACCTCGATTGAAGCATCGCGGATGATCTCCCAATGCGGCTTCCTGCCGGCGTCGCGCTCCATGTGCTTGTGGGCGTTCTCGATCATGATGATGACGGCGTCCACCATGGCGCCGATGGCAATGGCGATGCCGCCGAGCGACATGATGTTGGAGCTGAGACCCTGCGCGTGCATGATGATGAACGAGGTCAGGACGGCGACAGGCAGAATGACGATGGCCACCAGCGCACTGCGGAAATGCAGCAGGAAAAGGAGGCACACCAGCGCGACGACAATGCTTTCCTCGACCAATTTGCCCTCGAGCGTCTCGACGGCCCGGTCAATGAGCGCGGTGCGGTCGTAGACGATGGTGTATTCGACACCCGCCGGCAGGCTCTTCATCGCGTGGTCGAGCCGCGCCTTCACGTCCTGGATGACGCGGCGGGTGTCCACGCCGTAGCGCACCACCACGATACCGCCGACGGTCTCGCCTTCGCCGTTGAGCTCCGCAATGCCACGGCGCATGTCAGGGCCGACCTGGACATTGGCCACGTCGCCGAGCTGAACCGGCGTGCCGCCGGGGCCGCGGCCCACGGCGATCTTGCGGAAATCCTCGACGCCTTGCGCGTAACCGCGCACCCGCAGGATGAATTCCTTCTCGCCCATCTCCATCGAACGACCGCCCACCTCGGCATTGCTCTTCTGCACGGCCATGGCGACATCGCTGATGGAAAG
>JAYTUA010000084.1:0-2167 GCA_043745015.1 Opitutaceae bacterium
GCCCCCTGTTTCGGACGCCTAGCTCAGTTGGTTAGAGCACCTGCTTCACACGCAGGGGGTCACTGGTTCGAGTCCAGTGGCGTCCACCATCCTTTGCCGTAATGAAACGAAGGTGAGGGCCGCCCTCCAGAGCCCTGAAGCAGGCCAAACTCATGAAAACTCCCCTCAGGCTCCTTTTCCTGCTCCCGGTGGCTGGGCTGTCCACACCGGCCTACGACCTGATGTTGTATAACGGCAACATTTACACCGGTGACGAGTCGCACCCGAGGGCCGAGGTGGTGATGGTGCGCAACGGGCGCATCACTTATGTGGGCACCAATGAGGAGTCGCTCCGGCTGCCGGCCGGGCCCCAACCCCAACGCTCCATCGATTTGCACGGGGCGACAGTAGTGCCGGGACTCAATGATGCGCACATGCACCTGGGCGGAGTTGGTTTTCGCGAACTCGAGTTCAATCTTGAGGGCACCACCGGCATCGCTGATCTCCGCGCGAGGCTCAAAGCCCGCGTGGCGTCGGCTGGCCCCAAGAAATGGCTGACCGGCCGCGGCTGGATCGAGACGCATTGGACGCCGGCCGCTTTCCCGACCCGCCAAGACCTCGATGACCTTTCACCGGACAACCCGGTGGTGCTGAAGCGCGCCGACGGCCACGCCACCGTCGCCAACAGCGTGGCCCTCCGACTGGCGGGCATCGACCGGTCGACGCCGAATCCCACCGGAGGGGAGATTCTCCGCGACCCCCAGACCGGCGAAGCCACCGGCCTGCTGGTGGATAACGCCATGCAGTTGGTCGGACGGCTGGTACCGGCGCCCACGGCGGCGGAAACCGAGCAGGCCCTCGTGGTTGGAGCGGAGAGGGAAATTGCGCTGGGCTGGACCGGCGTGCAGAATGCCGGCCACAGCTATGACGACGCCGAGTTGCTGCGCCGCCTCGTGGCCCAGGGCCGGATCAAGCTGCGTATTTATGATGCCGTGAGCGGACCGGGACCCGACGCCGAAAGGCTGTTCGCGGCCGGTCCCGTGATAAGCGAATCCAACAGCCGCTACACGCGCCGCACGGTCAAGCTCTACATCGATGGGGCACTCGGCTCGCGGGGCGCGGCGCTGCTGGCGCCTTATGCGGATTATGCTTCGACCGGCCTGCTGCTGAATTCACCGGAGAAACTGCGACCGTTCCTCGCCGAGGCCATGCGCCAGGGCATCCAGATCGAAACGCATGCCATCGGCGACCGGGGCAATCGACTGATGCTCGATCTGTATGCGGAGGCGCAGGCCGTGCCGGTGGCGGAGCGCAAGGTCGCGGCACCGCGCTGGCGGATCGAGCACGCGCAGATCGTCAACCCCGCCGACATTCCACGCTTCGCCAAGCTGGGTGTTATCGCCTCGATGCAGTTCTCACACGCCATCGGTGATCTGTATTTCGCGCCGAAGCGGCTGGGTCCGGCGCGACTCGCGGGGGCCTACGCCTGGCAATCCTTGCTGCAATCCGGTGCGGTCGTGGTCTCCGGCTCCGACGCGCCAGTCGAACGCGGTGAACCGATGATCGAGTTCTATGCGGCGGTCGCACGGCGCTCGCTTGATGGTTTCGCCAACGAGGACTGGCACCTGGAGCAACGGCTGACCCGCGCGCAGGCACTGTACGCGATGACGCGGGCGGCGGCGTATGCGGCCTTCGAGGAAAAGGAGCGTGGCACCATCGAGGTGGGGAAGTGGGCGGACTTCACCGTGTTGTCGGCGGACATCATGCAGATTCCTGAGCCGGAAATCCTCCGCACCCGCTGCCTCATGACGATCGTGAGTGGCGAGGTGGTCTATGAGTCGAAGGCAGCGCAGCCTTAGGCGACGTTACCGAGAGGGAACAGGAGAACCCGCGCGAAGGCTGGCCGGAGGCAGATCAAGGTCTCCCGAGCGGCGAAAGTCGACACGGACAGGGCCGGTCTTGGGTTGCGCGCAGAGACGGCAGAGCTGCCGTGGGTGGCGCCCGGCAGGATTCTGTGGGACGTAGACCTGGTCTGCTGGCTCCATGGACTGATTTAACAAAAAGTCCGGCGGGGTTGGCCGCCGGACTTCAAATTGGGTGCAGGGGTTGGATTTGAACCAACGACCTTCAGGTTATGAGCCTGACGAGCTACCAGGCTGCTCCACCCTGCATCAAGGGGAGCGCATAA
>JAYTUA010000085.1:0-30337 GCA_043745015.1 Opitutaceae bacterium
CGCCGCGGGCCGGGCCCCGGCCCGCAATGCCCGCGGGGCCGCGCAGAGTACCAGCACCCTCCGCTCCATCGCCGAGGTCATCGGCCTCTTCGCGGTGGCGGTCGTACTCGTGGCGGTCGGCCTGCGCTTCGGCCTGCCGCAGAAGCGGCTCAGCGACGTGCCGGATGACGTGACCATCGTCACCTCCGCCGCGGACCGGGCCGCGGTCTTCGCCACCGTGGCCGGCAGCTATTCCACTGGCAAGACCGCAGGCAATACTCTCGTGATCGTCCAACCCGACGGCCAGGTGCTGCTCGGCGCCATCGGCAATGACGGCAAACCCACGCCCCCGCGCATTCAGGAACTGGCCCGCGCCGGCCGCCGGGGCAACATGGCCTGCGTCATCACCTCTTTCGGCATCATCGCCGGCATCGCGCCGCCCGACACTGTCAACGTCGGCCGCTTCCAGTATATGAAGGCCCCGGTCTCGGTGCAGTAAGTCCGCCCGGCCGGAGCCACCGGTCAAAGGGCCTCCCACCGCCATTCGATCGGCCGGTCCTTCTCCAGTAACAGCCAGGCAAAGCCCACCCGGGTGTCGTGTCGCGGCCGGCTGATGCAGCCGGGATTCAGCCAGCGCACGCCGGCCTCATCCGTCTCGTCGCGCGGCACATGCGTGTGGCCGTGCAGCACAAACTCCACCCCGGCCGGCGCCCGGCCGGGCGGGATGTGGGTGAGGAAAAACTTCCGCCCGGCCCGCTCCAGCCTGAGCTCCCGCGGCCAGAGCTGGTGGCATTCATTGTTGCCCAGCACGATGTGCAGGGGTTTGCCCAGCCGTTCCAACTCCACCAGGGTTTCCGGCTCGCACACATCACCCAGGTGCCAGATTTCATCGGCCCTCGCGAGCCGGGGCGGCAGGCCCGGCGGCAACCAGTCGTGGGTGTCGGAGATGACGGCGATGCGGATCACTTGGCGGACCGGGCCGCGGGGAGCGGCACATAGGATTCCTCGCGGAGCTCCACCGGGCGGCGCCCGGCCAGCAATTGCCACCACACCCGCGCGTTGGCCGCGACGACGATCAGCACGAGGACCAGAAACGATCCGGTCACCACAGCATCAATGTGATTGTTGAGAATCTGCGCCCGCCAGACGGCCAGTTCGGCTGATGTACCCCCGGCCGCTACTTTGGCCTCCAGTCCGCCGGCGATGGCCAGAAATCCGACCGGGGCCGGACTGAAAATCTTCATCCACCCCGCCGTCATCGTCACACTCATCAGCCACGCCAGCGGGGCCAGCGTCACCCACAGATAGCGGACGCGGCCCATCTTGATGAGCACCGTCGTGCCGAGGGCGAGCGCGATGACCGCGAGCAGCTGGTTGGCCACCCCGAAGATCGGCCAGAGCGAGTTGATGCCCCCGAGCGGATCAATGACGCCCTGATAGAGGAACCAACCCCAGGCCCCGACAAAGAGCAGCGTCGCCCCGGTGCTGCCGGCCACCGACCGCGTGTCCCCGAGTTTCTTGGAAAACAAACCCAGCAGATCCTGCACGAGGAAGCGCCCCACCCGGGTGCCGGCGTCGATCGTCGTCAGGATGAACAGCGCCTCGAACATGATGGCGAAGTGATACCACACGGCCAGCGCGCCCTTGCTGCCCCGCACGCCGGCGAACATCTGCGCCATGCCGACCGCGAACGTCGGCGCACCGCCCGTGCGGCCGATCATCGTTTTCTCCCCCACGCTCGCGGCCAGTGCGGTCATCTGCGTCGTCGTCACCGGGTAACCGAGCTCACTGATCTTCAACGTGACCGCGGCGGGCTCGCCCTTCATGTTGATGGCAAAATACTCGCCCGGCTCCATCGCGCACGCGGCGATCAGCGCCATCAGGCCCACCACCATCTCCGTCACCATGGCGCCGTAGCCGACCATGCGGATGTGGCTCTCGCGCATCAGCAGCTTCGGCGTGGTGCCCGAGGCGATCAGCGAGTGAAAACCCGACACGGCCGCGCACGCGATCGTGATAAACACAAAGGGGAACCATGGCCCCGCCACCACCGGCCCGGAACCGTCGATGAACTTCGTCAGCGCCGGCATCTTGAGCATCGGCCCGAGCAAAATGATCGCCACGCCCATCGCCGCCACCGTGCCGATCTTCATGAACGTGCTCAGGTAGTCGCGCGGCGCGAGCAGCAACCACATTGGCAGAATGGAGGCCACGATGCCGTAGCCCATGATCCACCACGCCAGCGTCGTGCCCCGCAGCGTCAGCCAGCCTTCCAATGCCGAACCCGCGATGAATTGCCCGCCCCACACCGCCGCGAGCAGGGCCAGCACGCCAAAAACACTGACCCACGCCAGCCAGCGACCGCCATGGCCGCCATAGCGCATGGCGCAACCCATCGCGACCGCGATCGGCATCGTGCACGCGATGGTGAACAGGCCCCACGGGCTTTCCGCCAGCGCGTTGACCACCACCAGCCCGAGCACCGCCAGCAGAATGACCATGATCGCGACGATGCTCACCAGCGCCACGAGGCCCGCGAACGGCCCGACCTCATCGCGCACCATCTGGCCGAGCGACTTGCCGCCCCGGCGCACCGAGCAGAACATAATCACGCAATCGTGCACCGCCCCGCCGAGCGTCGCGCCCACCAGCATCCACAGCATCCCGGGCAGGAAACCGAACTGGGCCGCCAGCACCGGGCCGACCAGCGGCCCCGGCCCGGCGATGGCCGCAAAATGATGACCGAAGACGATCCACTTGTTCGTCTGCACAAAATCCCTCCCGTCCTCGCGCACCACCGCCGGCGGCGCCCGCAGTTCGTCGAGCGTCAACACCTTCGCCATCAGCCACGCCGAATGAAACCGATACGAGACGGCAAAGACGCAAACCGCCGCCACCACGATCCACAAGGCGCTCACCGGCTCGCCCCGCGACCAGGCCAGCACGCCGATGGCCCCGGCCCCGAGGGCGACGACCAGCGTCCAGGTGGCGAGGCGAAGCCAGGAGGGGAATTTCATAGGCAACAGGGCTCTCTCATTAGGGGCTGGCGCAGGTGGTGTCCAACCGGGAAATCGGGCCGGCCAAGGGCTCGTCGGGAGGGCCCGCGTCTCTGCGGGCCGGCTCGCAGGGACGCGAGCCCTCCATTTATGCCTTTGAAACCAACGCGGCGCCGTCGGCGCTCTGGAGATGAATGATCTCGGGCCGGGGCGGCGCCCGGGCGGCGATGGCCCCGGCGTCCGCCGGTGAAAAATTATCCCGGGTCAAAGCCATGACCGCCCCGCCAAACCCACCCCCGGTCAGGCGCGCGCCGTAGACCGCGGGGTGCGCAGCCAGCAGGTCCACGAGCCCGTCGAGCGCCGGCGTGCTGTTTTCAAACAGGTGCTGCGAGCTGCGGTGCGACGCGGTGAGCAACCGGCCCACCGTCGCAAGATCGCCCCGTTGCAGCGCCTCGACCGTGTCGTGCACGCGCGCGTGCTCCTCGACGATGTGTTTCGCCCGGCGGGCGAGCACCGGTGTCAGCTTTTTCTCGAGAGGCGGCAACTGGGCCGGCGTGAGATCGGCCAGCAGCGCCACTCCCAGCGCCTTGGCCGCCTCGAGGCACTCACCGTGCCGCGTCTCATAGAGCCCGTCGATCAAGGCGTGCTTCTCCTTGGTGTTGAAAATCCACAGGTGCGTCCCCGCGGGCAGCGGCACCCGGGAAAACCTCGGCCCGCGGCAATCGATGTGGACGAGCTGGCCGGCCCGGCCAAAGGCGCTCGTGCCCTGGTCGAGGATGCCGCAGGGCACGCCGACGTAGGTGTTCTCGGCATGGCGGCCGAGCGCGGCCAGTTGCTCCGGGGCGATCGGCTGGCTCCCCGCCAATTCCAGCAGGGCCAGCGCGGTCGCCAGCTCGATGGCCGCGCTGCTGCTGAGCCCGGCCCCGGCCGGCAGATCGGAGGTGACCAACAGGTCGAAGCCTGCCGGCTGTGGCAGCTTGAAATCGCCGAGACTCCGCCAGACCCCGAGCGGATAGTTGGCCCAGGCGTCGGGTCCGGTCAGGCGTGCCGCCGGCACGGTGGGCAGGTCGAGCGGCTGCGCCCCGCCGATGCTGCGCAGGCGGAAACGTCCGGTTGCATTCGGCGCGGCCGCCACCGACACGTAACGATCGATGGCCGCGCCGAGCACGGCACCGCCGTTGTAGTCGGTGTGGTTGCCGATGAATTCCACCCGGCCCGGCGCGCGGGCCACCACGACCGGCACCCGGCCGTAGCTCTGTTGGAATTGCTCCCGGATACTGGGCATGGTTCCCGGTGCCAGCACCCGGGACTTTCGTCAAAAGCTTTCCGTCTGGGTCGTGTGTAGTTTGCTCTGCTGATAACCGCGTGAAGCTTTGTAGGTCGGGGTTTATCCCCGACATGTTACTGGATCGTGTCGGGCCTAAAGCCCGACCTACAGCAAATTGCCCACTACCTCCGGCTGATCCAAGTCGGCCGGTCAGCCGCTCTTGGGCTTCGCGCTGGGATCGCCGGTGGGCGGCGGGGCGTGATCGGTCGCCGCGGGCGGACCGAGCAGCTCGGTGAAGATGGGCTTCAGCGCGTCGGCCCAAACCTGGTAACCCTTGAGGCCGGGGTGCAGCTGGTCGACGGTCATGCCTTCGAGCAGCCGGCCGTTGGCGTCGGCCAGCTTATCGTTGATGTTGAGGAAACGAATGGTCTTTCCGTCGGCCAGCTTCGCGAGATTCGCGTTGATCTGATTGATCGTGGGCATCACGGCGATGTTGTCATTACGGGGGAAAATAGCGGTCAGGACGATGGTCGCGCCCGGAGCCTTCTTCCGGCAGGCGTCGAGTAGCACCTTGATGCCGCGGGTGGTGTCGGCCACCCGGGCGTCGTCGCCGGGTTCCTTGCCCACGTTGTTGGTGCCGGCCAGGACGACGATGATCTTCGGGTTCACGCCGTCGAGTTCGCCATTCTCCAACCGCCACAGGATGTGCTGGATCCGGTCGGCGCCCCAGCCGAAGTCGCCGGCATTCCAGCCGTGGAAGTTCTGGTTCCAGTGGGCGAGGAAGTCCGGATAGTCGGTCGCGCCCCAGCGGCGGGTGATCGAGTCGCCGACGAAGTAGACATCAATGCCGCCCTGCTTTGCTTTGGCCAGCAGCTGGGCGTGTGCGAGGTGGGAATTCCGATCGCTGCGCATCACCGGCTGGTCGGCCGGCCCGGACGGCGGCGTGTGGTGGACCAGCTTGTTCGCCCAGGCGATGAACAAGCTCATGTTCGAGCGGTCCTCGTGGCCGCCGTCGTGCTGCCGCCAGGCGAGCTCGCCGTCGAGCAGGCTGGTGTTGTACGACGGCATCTGGGCAGTGCGGTAATCGCTCTTCTCGCCGATGTCGCGCACGCCGAGCAGGCGGAACACCGGGCCGGCCGCGACGGTGGCCATGTAGCTGCCCTGCTGGTCGAGCCAGTTGGAGTCACCCTTTTCCGGAATGCCATAACTGATGAAGGTCGGGCGCGGCGCGCAGAGTGCGATAAGCTGATGGGCGTCCACCGGGATGTCGTTGGCGTTCTTGCTGCCGAAGGTGGCCTCGGCCGCGCCATACTTCAGGAAGTTGCCGGCCATCCAGTGATACTGGCCCGAGCCGGTGAGATTTTCCACCGACTCGCCAAAGTCACGGCGGTGCGGTTTGGCCCCGCCCTCGCCGGACGAGCCGACGAGCACCATCGCGAAGCGCGGCTCCAGTGCCATCGTGACGACCGCGGCTTTGCCGTAACGTGAAACGCCCTCGATACCGACGCGCTTGGCGTCCACCGCCGGCAATGTCTCAAGGTAGTCGAGGCCGCGGGCCGCGCCCCAGGCCCACGCGCGCAACGAGCCCCATTGCTCGGGCGTCCGGCGCTGCCCCTGGTTGGTGAGACCAATGATGCCCGCGGTGAGACCGGCGCCGTTGTCGGCCTGGATGCTGGCGGTGCCGATCGAGACATAGCCCCAGCCGGCGGCGATGAGCTGCTCCGTGGACGGCGGCGCGGCCGGTTCCGGGTTGTTGCCGAAGCGCGGCGGGGCCTCGCCGGGCATGTTGCCCCAGCCGAACATCATCAGGACCGGCACAGGGCCTTTCGCGTTCACCGGCACGACGACCGCCAGCTTGAGATCCACCTTGATCCCGGGATGCGCGGAATTGTCCACGTGGCCGATCACCCGGCGGGCGACGACGGGCTGGCCGCCCACGGTGGTGTTGACCGTCTCGGTCACTTCCCACGTGACCTTCGGCACGTTGGCCGGCACGCGGCCGACGACCTCGCGCTCAAAATCCTCGACGATCTCGGGGCGGCGTTGCTGCCACCATTGCTCCGCGGTGGTGACCTTCCCGCCGTTTTTCAGCGTGAGGAGTTCCGGCCAGTCCGGGAACGGATTGGCCTTGGCCGGATCGTAATTTGCCGAGTTCGGGTCGCCTTCCTTGGGGGTGCCGTTGCGGCCGGGCCGCAGTTTCGTGATGCCGAGCTGCTTCATCATGTCGGCATGATCCTCGTTCCCCAGCCTGTTGAGGCGCGCGCGCTCCTCCGGGCTGAGCTGGAAGGGATTCGCCGGGGCGGCGGGAGCGGCGGGCGGCGTTTGGGCGCAGAGGGACACCGCATAAAGCAGGGTCAGGCTCGTAACCCACAATCTGCGCAGGACGGATGAGAAGCGGGGGTAATCCATGGTAGTCGTGAATGATGCGTCGCACGCGCGGCGCAATCAATCCGTCTGCGACCATAGCCTGGATTGCGAAAACGTCCAGCGAGTGCCCCGACTGACGGTGTCCTAACATTCTCACGATTTGCCGCCGCCGGATTCAGGCGGGCCTTTCGTTCCGCTAGGACGCTGCCCGCAGCTGGCTGGCGGCCGGCCGGATCTGGGCCGGGATGTCGGTTCTCCGGCCCGCGGCGGCCTGCTCCACCACGCCCTGTTCAAGCCAGAGGTGGTCTCCCGCAAGGATCTCCTGGGCGAGCGCGTAGCCGTGGTCGTCTGAGTTGTGGTGGACCGCCTGGAAGTTCTGCGCGATGCGCGCCTGCGCCTGCGCGGCAAAGTCATCCATTACGTTCAGGATTTTTTCCAGCGCGCCACCCTCGTTGAGCAGCTTCTGGGCATAACCGCAGCTCGCGGCGATGGCGAAGAGGTCCGCCCCGATGTCGGCAAAGCGGCCGAGCAGGACCTGGCGCTTCTCCAGCTTCGGTCCGTGCCGCACCATCTGGTGAAACAACGTGCGGGCCAGCTTCCGGCCCAACGTCGCGACGCGGCGGCCATGGCCCGCGAGCCGCGGGTGCATCCCCGCCGGCCCGCGCAGGACCGGTAGCCACTGCACGGGATACCAGCCGAGATAAAAAATGGCCGCTTTCGCCGCGCCGCGCAGCCGCTCGCCCCAGGGCCGCTCGGTGTTGAGCACGACCCCCGCGACCTTCAGGTGTGGGTCCAGTGCCTCCCGCATGATGAAAAGCCGCATGATTTCCGAGGAGCCCTCAAAAATGGTCGACACCCGGTTGTCGCGCATGAGGCGCTCGACCGGATACGGGATTTCGCCGCGGGCTTGCAGCGACTGGACATTTTCATAGCCGCGGCCGCCGCGGATCTGCATCACGTCGTCGAGGCACATCCAGGCCTTCTCCGTGCCCCACAGTTTGCACATGGCCGCCTCAAGGCGGACGTCGGCCTGCTTGTCCCGGTCCACCAGGCGCGACGTGACCAGCAGCATGGCCTCCAGGGCAAAAGCGTGTGCCGCGATGCGCCGGATTTTTTCCGCCACCGCCGCATGCTCGCCGATGGGCGCGCCCCACTGCAGGCGGGCCGCACTCCATTCGCGGGCGATGGCCAGCGAGCGCTTAGCCATGCCCAGGCTCGAAGCCGGAATCGACAGGCGGCCGGCATTGAGCGTGGTCAGCGCCACTTTCAGGCCGCGCCCCTCGCCCCCGACGATGTTGGCCCGCGGCACCCGGACATTCGTGAAGCGGATCACCCCGTTGTAGAGCGCCCGCAGGCCCATGAACTGGCAACGGTGCCTGACCTCTATTCCCGCCGACTTCATCTCCACGACAAAGGTCGTGATCTGGGTGCGCGGCTGGCCCCCGATGATTTTCGCCGGCGTCTTCGCCGCCACGATCAGCAGGCCGGCCCGGGTGCCGTTGGAGCACCACAGCTTTTCGCCATTGAGCACAAAGTCTTCGCCGTCGGGCTCCGCCGTCGTCGTGAGCCGTGCGGGATCGGAGCCCACGCCGTTCTCGGTGAGGGCGAAGGCGGACAGCTCCCCACGCGCGACTCGCGGCAGGAATCTCTGCTTCTGTTCCTCGGTGCCAAACAGCACCAGCGTCTGCGACACGCCCACCGACTGGTGCACCGAGAGGTGGGCAAAGACGTTCATGCAGTGGCTGGCGATCAACTGGCACGCCCGGCAATAGGTCGTCTGGGAAAACCCCAGCCCGTCAAACTCCCGCGGCACTTTGATGCCATAGGCCCCGAGGCGGGCCAGCCCGGCCATCACTCCATCCGGAATCTCCCCGGTGCGGTCGATGAGGTCGGCATCGACGTGCGCGTGCAGGAAAGCACCCAGTTCAGTGATAAAAATGTCCGCCCGCGCCTTTTCCTCCACGTCCACCTCCGTCAGCGGGAGAATCTTCCCGGGCCGGAACCGCCCCATGAACAGGTGGCCGACAAAGCTCAGTTCATCGTGGGTTTCGCGCGCGGCTTCGGTCACCTGCATGGCCGCCCGCTGGCCCTCGTTCATCTTGGACATGTCGATGACCGAGCGGCCGTCCTCTGGATTTTGCCGGGGAGTGCTCATGGTCCGGCGGTCAGGCCTTCGGCAGCAGCGTTTCCGCCGCCTTCAGGATTGTCCGGCTGATGACGATGCGCTGCACCTCGGAGGAACCCTCGCCGATCTCGCACAGCCGCGCATCGCGCCAGCAGCGCTCGACCAGCGTGTCGCGCGTATAGCCCCACCCGCCGCAGACCTGCAACGCCCGGTCGCAGGCCCGGGAGGCGGCCTCGCTCGCATAAAGTTTGGCCACCGAGGACTCGAGCGTGTGCTTGAGGCCGCGATCCGCCAGCACGCACGCTTCCAGCAGCAGCGCCTCGGCGGCGCGCAGTTCCACCTCGCAGTCGGCCAGCTTGAACTGCAGAGCCTGAAAATCCGCCAGCCGCTTCCCGAATTGCCGGCGGGTGAGCATCCGGTGGGTCGCGACCTCCACCGCCGCGCGCGCCAGCCCGAGCGACATGCCCGCGATGCCGATGCGGCCGACATCGAGGCAGGCCAGGGCGGCGGTCTGGCCCGCGCCCCGCGCCCCGATCAGCTCGCCGCCGGCGCGCTCCAGTTTCAGCTCGCTGGTGTTGCTCGCGCGCACCCCCAGGGTCTTCACCTTCCGGATGGGTGTGCAGTCCTTGGTCTCCACCCAGAACGCGCTGAATTCCTTTTTGCCCTGCTCGGTCGTGCCGGTGACCGCCATGACGATCATCCGGTCCGAGTGCAGGCCCATCGTGATGTAGAGCTTGTGACCGCTCAGCTCCCACGTGCCGTCCGGCCGCAGGACGGCCCGCGTCTCGACCCCGCCCGTGTCGCTGCCGGCGCCCGGCTCGGTGAGCGCCCAGGCGACCATCCAGTCGCCGTTGAGCGCGCTCGGGAAAATCTTCCGCTTCAGTTCCTCGGAGGCGAAGCCGTGCGGGTGGCCGACACACAGGGCGTTGTGCGCCGCGAGATTCATGGCAAACGCGCCGCAGTGCCGCGCGACTTCCTCGATCACGAGGGCGTAGCAGGTCTTGCCGAATCCGCGTCCGCCCAAAGCAGCCGGGATCATGATCCCCATCAGGCCGGCGCGCCCGGCCTTGGTGAACAGCTCGCGCGGCAATTCCTCCTGCTCCTCCCAGGCCGCGGCGTGCGGGGCGATTTCCCGCCGGCAGAACTCCGCCGTTGCCTGCAGGAAGCCGAGTTCCTCCGGTTTCAGCTGATCGTAGTAAAGTGAATTGGGGCGCAGCATGGGGATCGCGTGGGGGCTTGCTCCATCATCTCCTGGAGTAATGGCGCTACAAGTGTTCCGGCCTTGTTGCGGCTGCTTTACTCCTAATGGACTAATTGCTCCGCGGCCTGCACTTGCGATTGCCGCCGCCGGCTCGCGCGGTAGCTTGGGGGCATGCCCGCTGTCCCGACCCCGTTCAGCCCTCCCCGCGCCGCCGCGCCCAATCCTCCGCCCGGTGATGCGCCGGTGAACGCCCTGCTCGCGCATTGCCGCGCTGTGCTTGCCCAGGAAGCCAAGCTCCGCGAGGGTGGCGGCCCCGCGGGATTGGAACGCCAGCACAAGCTCGGCCGGCTTTCCGCCCGCGAACGCATCGCCGGCCTGCTGGATGCGCCGACGGAATTCCTCGAGCTCGGCCTCTGGGCCGCGCACGGCATGTATGCCGAGTGGGGTTCATTTCCAGGCGCGGGCGTGGTCACCGGCATCGGCCGCGTCTCCGGCCGGGATGTCATGCTTATCGCCAACGATGCCTCGGTGAAGGCCGGTGCGTTTGTCCCGATGACCTGCAAGAAGATCCTGCGCGCCCAGCGCATCGCCGCCGAAAGCGGGCTGCCGCTGATCTACCTCGTGGATTCCTCCGGCGTTTTCCTGCCCATGCAGGACGAGATTTTCCCCGACGAGGACGACTTCGGCCGGATCTTCCGCAACAACGCCGTGCTGTCCGCCGCGGGTCTGCCCCAAATCGCCGCGATCATGGGCAACTGCGTCGCGGGCGGCGCGTATCTGCCCGTCCTCTGCGACAAGATCCTGATGACCGAGGGCAGCGGCCTCTACCTGGCCGGACCTTCGCTCGTGAAAGCCGCCATCGGCCAGGACACCGACAGCGAGACGCTGGGTGGCGCCGCCATGCATGCCGAGATCAGCGGCACCATTGACTTCAAGGAAAAGGACGACCCGGCGTGTCTGGCGCGTTTGAAAAGCCTGATCGGCCTCCTGCCCGGGCCGACCGACCCGGCCCAGCCGGCCAATCCGTCCCGGCAGCCGGCCCGCGAGGCGCACGACATCTATTCGATCATCAGCCTGGAGGGTCGCAAGGAATACGACGCCCGCGACCTGCTCGCCTGTTTCGTCGATGCCGGCTCGCTCGACGAATACAAGGCCGACTACGGCAAGTCCCTCGTCTGCACCTACGCGCGGATCGACGGCCGCCCCGTCGGGATCGTGGCCAATCAGCGCATCCGCGTGCAGTCGAAGACTGCCGGGTTGCAGATGCCCGGGGTCATTTACGCGGACAGCGCCGACAAGGCCGCCCGCTTCATCATGGACTGCAACCAGACGCACCTGCCGCTGATTTTCCTCCAGGATGTTTCCGGTTTCATGGTCGGCAAGGACGCGGAACAGACGGGCATCATTCGCAGCGGCGCAAAGCTGGTCAACGCGGTCAGCAACTCCATTGTGCCGAAGATCACCCTCGTGGTGGGCGGCAGTTATGGCGCGGGCAACTACGCGCTGTGCGGCAAGGCCTTCGATCCCCGCTTCATCTTCGCCTGGCCGCAAACCAAGTATGCCGTCATGGGCGCCGCGCAGGCGAGCGATGTCGTCTATAACATCCTCGCGCGTTCCAGCGCCAAGGACCGCACGCCCGAGGAACTCACGGCCCTGCGGGAGCAGATCAAAAAGAATTACGTCGAGCAGGCCGACATCCGCTATGGCGCCGCCCGCGGGTGGGTTGACGCGATCATCCAGCCCCACGACACGCGCGCCGTGCTGATCGCCGCCCTGACTCACGCCACCCGCCCCGCCCCGGCGGCCCGTTTCCGCACCGGCGTGCTGCAAGTCTGAACGATGAACCGGCCCCTCAAAGTCGCGAACGCTTCCGCCTTCTGGGGCGACCAAGGCGATGCCGCCGCCCGGCTCGTGGCGGCGCAGCCCGACATCGACTACCTCACGCTCGATTATCTGGCGGAGGTGTCGCTCTCCATCATGGCCATCAAACGGGCGAAGGATCCGGCCTCGGGCTACGCCCGGGATTTTGTCGAAGTCGTGGCCTCGCTCACGCCCTATTGGCAAGGCGGGGGCAAAGCCCGAATCGTCACCAACGCGGGCGGACTCGACCCCGCCGCCTGTGCGCGCGAATGCGCCGCGGTCCTCCGCGCCGCGCAGCTCCCGCAACTGAAGATCGCCATCGTCACGGGCGACGACGTGCTGCGCGAACTCAAGGAGGCGCCCGGCAACTTTGCCAACCTTGAGACCGCCGCCCCGCTCGCCAGCGTCGCCGACCGCCTCGTCACCGCCAATGCCTACCTCGGCGCCGAGTCCATCGCCGCGGCTTTGCGCGCCGGCGCCGATCTTGTCATCACCGGCCGCGTCGCCGATCCCTCGCTCACCGTCGGCCCGTGTCTCGCCCACTTCGGCTGGAGCGCCACGGACTACGACCGCATCGCCGGGGCGACCGTCGCCGGCCACCTCATCGAGTGCGGCACTCAGGCCTGCGGCGGGTTCTCCACCGACTGGCTCGATATCCCGCTGCCGCAGGACATCGGTTTTCCCATCGCCGAGATTTCCGCCGACGGTTCGGGCGTCCTCACCAAGCCCGCGTTCACGGGCGGCACCGTCTCGGTTTCAACCGTGAAGGAACAGCTGCTCTACGAAATCAGCGACCCGGGCCATTATCTCTCCCCCGACGCCACGGTTTCGTTTCTCACTCTGCGCGTCACGGCCGCCGGCCAGGACCGCGTGCAAGTCTCCGGCGCGACGGGGCGCCCGCCGCCGCCGGACTACAAGGTGTCCGCCACTTACCGCGACGGCTACAAGGCCCACGGGATGCTCACGGTTTTCGGCCACGACGCGGTGAAAAAGGCGCGTCACGCCGGCGAGGCCCTCCTGCTCCAGCTCAATGATGCCGGCTGCGAATTCCGCGAAACGCTCGTCGAGTGCCTCGGCTCCGGCGCCAGTGTCCGCGGCCTCGCCAGCCGCATGAGCGACACCCAGCTGGTTGAAACCGTGCTGCGGGTGAGCGTGGCGGCGGCGGCCAAGGCGCCGGTGGAGCGCTTCACCAAAGCCCTCGCGCCGCTCGTCACCTGCGGCCCGCAGGGGGTCACGGGTTACGCGTCCGGCCGCCCCAAGGTGTTCCCGATCTACGGCTACTGGCCCTGCCTCATCGGGCGCTCGCAGGTCCGCCCAACCTGGAGTTTCGTCGCATGATTCCGCTCCGCGCCATCGCCTTTGCCCGCAGCGGCGACAAGGGGAACAGTGCCAATGTCGCCGTCTTCGCGCGCACGCCCGAAGCCTACGCCTGGCTGCTCACCCACCTCACGGCCGCCCGCGTGGAGGAATATTTTCTCCCACTGGGCGTCGGCCCGGTCCAACGCTACGAGGTGCCGAACCTCGAGGCGCTCAACTTCGTGCTGCCGCATGTGCTGGGCGGCGGCGGCTCGCGCTCGCTCCGCATTGATGCGCAGGGGAAAACCCTGGGCATGGCGCTGCTGGAACTGCCGGTCGATGCCCCGCCGGCCCTCGCCCAAAAAAAAACATGACCGCTCCCCTCCTTGTCTCCCGGGCCGGCCCCGTGACCACCCTCACCCTGAACCGGCCGGAAAAACGCAACGCGCTGAACCTCGCCCTGCTCGAGCAACTGTGCGCCGCCGTCACTGCGGCCGGGGCTGATCCGACGCAGCGCGTGCTCGTGCTGCGCGGCGCGGGCGCGGTTTTCTGCTCCGGCCTTGATCTCACGGAGACGGCCGGTCCCGACTCCACCGGGCGCTCCGCCAACCTGATCGGCACGGCGCTGCACACTGTCGCCACCACGGGCCTGGTCACCATCGCCGCGGTGCAGGGCGCGGCGGTCGCAGGCGGCGCCGGCCTGATGAGCGCCTGTGATTTCGCCGTTGCCACGCAGGACGCCAAATTCGGCTTTCCCGAGGTGCGGCGCGGACTCGCGCCGGCCCTCATCATGACTTTTCTACGCCGCCAGTTGCGCGAACGGGATGTCCGCGAGCTGCTGCTCCTCGGCGAAAACTTCAGCGCCACCCGCGCGCTCGGCCTTGGCCTGGTCAATCGTGTCGTGGCCGACGAGGCCGCGCTGGCCGGCGAGGTTCAGACGATCATCGGTTCCCTGCTGCAGGGCTCGCCCGCCGCGCTGGCGGAAACCAAGCAACTCCTGCGCGAGCTCTGGCCGTCGCCGCTGTCCGCCGATCTCGAGCGCGCCCACACCCTGCACCTGTCGGCCCGTAACTCCGCCGACGCCAAGGAAGGCCTTGCGGCCTTCCGGGAGAAGCGGCCGCCCCATTGGGTGCCGCGCGATGCCGCCGGCTGAACGCAGGCGTCAGCCCGGGAGCTGGAATTCCTCGACCAGCTTTCTCACCGTCTGGAGGAACGCCGCGGCACCGGCCCCGTTCACCACCCGGTGGTCGAAGGTGAGCGAGAAGGTCACGACCTCGACGGGATAGACCACGCCGTGGTCGTTGATCATCCGCGAGTGCGTGGTCCCGACGAAAAGCGTGCTCATCGCGGGCGGCACGACAATGGGCGTTGCCACCTCGACGCCAAACGCCCCGAGGCTCGTGAGGTTCAGCGGCGCCTGCACCTCGACGGACTTGCCCGCCCGGGTGTCGGCTATCGCCTGCCGGTAGGCCGTGCCGAAGGCGGACCAGTCCAGCGCTTTCGCGCCCCGCACGACCGCGGTCGCCAGCCGGTCGCCCTCGAGGGCGACGGCCACGCCGAGGTCGAAATTATCCTGCGCGGTGATGGCCCCATCGTGCGCGATGAGCCGGCGAAACGCCGGATGCTGCTCCATGGCGCGGGTGACACACCAGGCGATCATCAGCGAAGGCGTGAGACCGGGCGCGCGGGCCTTGATCGTTTCCCGGGCGCGGCGGAGATTCTCCCAGCGCGCGTCGAGCTGCATGTTGGCGGGGATGACCCCCGCCAGCCGACGCGTGATCGCCGGTGCCAGCGCCGGAGCCAGGGACGCCTGCGCTGATTCGGACCGGGCCGCCCGCGGGACCTGCTGCAGCTGCTGCAGGCTGGGCGGCAGCACCGGAGCGTGTGGTGTCGGGGCCGCCTTGGGTGCCGCAGCTGCGTCCACCGTCAGGAGCACGATCTCCCGGCCGATTTCGACCACGTCATCGATCTTGCAACGCCATTCCTGCAACACGCCGACCAGCGAGGATTCGATTGGATAAACGGCTTTGTCCGTCTCGACCTCGCAGAGCGGCTCGTCCAGCCCGATGGGATCACCGGCTTTTTTCAAGAGGGAGACGACCCGCACGGCGCGGATGCCTTCGCCCATGATCGGGACTTTCACCGCCACGGTGACCGTGCCTGTGGCTGGCGGCAGGGCCGGGGCCGGCTCGGCAACCGGGATCGGCAGCAGGACCGGTGGATTGACCGCCCGGGGTGCGGACCGGTCCGGTGAGCGCTGGCCGGTCATCACCCGCCGCACGGCCTCCGCGATCCGTGCGGAATCCGGCAGTGCCGCATATTCGTAGATCGGGTTGTAGCCGATCATCACATTGCCCTTCGAGACGAGCGCGGGCGGCGCCGTCAAGCAGTCCCAGATCTCGGGCAGGCCGGTGAGGTGCGAAATGATCATCTGGCCGACGGAGCAGTTCTCGGTGTCTTCCTGCACGATCACGAGCCGGCCGGTCTTGCGCACCGAGGCCTCGATCGTCGCGCGGTCCCACGGCACGATGGAACGCAGGTCGATGAGATCGATCGCCACTCCCGGCCCAAGGAGGGCGGCGGCTTCCTGCGACTTTTCCACCGTGTTACCCCAGGCCACAATCGTGACATCCCCACCCTCCGTCACCCGTCGGGCGAGGCCGATCGGCACGGCGGTGACAGATTCCTTCACCGTGTGCTCCGCCCACAGCAGGTGCTTGGGGATGAGCATCACGGTCGGGTCGTCACCGTGCATCGCCGACCAGAGCAGGCCCGCGGCGTCCTCCGGCGTGCTGGGGATGACGACATTGAGGCCGGGAAAATGCGCGATCGCCGACTCGTTCGCCTGCGAATGCCAGAGCGCCCCGCCGGGCAGGTAGGCGCCGTAGGGCGCGTAAATCACCACGGGGCACGTCCACTTGCCGAAGGTCCGCCAGCGCAACGTGGCGAGGTTGGTGACGAGCTGGTTCCAGCCCGGATAGATGAAGTCGATGAACTGCAGCTCGAACACCGGCCGCCGCCCGTAGCTCGCGAGGCCGCAGGCCACGCCGAGGATCGTGCTCTCCGCGAGCGGCGAATTGAAGACCTGCACGGGAAAGTCGGTCGAAAGTTTCTTGGTGAGCGTGAACACGCCGCCCTTGGGGTCCTCCACGTCCTCGCCGAAAATCATCCGCCGGCTGTTGGCTTCGAGGCCCGCGCGCAGCGTGCGGTTGATCAAGTCCCCCATGCGGTAGGTGCCGGGCTGGAAGAGATGGTCGGCGTTGTCGGGCCGGGCCTGGACGATGTTGGTTTCCAGGTCGCCCGGCAGCGGATTCTCCGCGTGCTCCGCCGCCGTGTAGTCGGCCCGGACTGATTCCTTCAGCTCGTGATCGAGCCGCGCATACTCCTCCGCCGTCAGCTCGTGCTCCTGGAGCATATGCTCCTTCAGCACTTTCAGCGGGTCGCGTTTCTCAAGCGAGGCCAGCTCCGCGGCCGGCCGGTAGCTTTTCTGGTCATCCGTGCTGGTGTGGCTGGAGAGCCGCTCGAACTTGAGCCAGAGGAACGCCGGCCTGGCGCCCGCGCGGATCCTGGCCATCAGTTCCGTGGCGGCGGCGTGCACCCGCTCGACCTCCCAGCCGTCCACGATGGTCCACTCCTCGGCCGCGAGGACATTGAGCGCGAGCGGGTTGGTCAGGCGCGTGGGACTGGAAATGCCGTAGCCATTGTCCTCGACGACGAGGAGCAACGGCAGAGCCCGCTCCTTCGCAAACGAAACTGCCTCGTAGAAATCACCCTGCCGGGTGGAAGCATCACCCACGGTGGTGACCGTGAGGGATTTTTTTCCGTCAAGCTTCATGCCCCACGCCATGCCGCACGCGGGCAGCAGCTGCGAAGCGGTCGGCGTCGGCACGCTCCAGATGTGATACTGGGGATAACTGTAGTGCGCCGGCATCTGCCGGCCCTGCGAGGACGACTCGCGCTTGGCCATGTAGTCGAGCGCCAGCTCGCGGGTCGTGACCCCGCGGCCGAGCACGAAGGCCCGGTCCCGATAGTAAGGACAGGCGTAATCGTCCGGCTCGAGCAGCACGCCGATGGCCGCCATGGCCTCGTGGCCGCGGGCCGAGACATGAAAATGCCCCTTGCCCTGACGATTGAGGCTCTCTTCGCGCAAATCGCCGTGCCGGCTTTCCAGCATGGTGCGGAGCAGCTTCCGCTTTTGTTCGGTGGTGAGGGAGGGCGCGAGGGTGAGCATGGCGGACGGGGGACCGGAAAGCAGGTTGGGACTTCAACCAGATTCCATGCGGCGAGGCGCCCGCGCAAATCGATTGACGCGCCCGCGCCCAAGGCCCCTGCGGATTACTCCGTTAGGACTAGGCCGTGGTCCGCCCGGCCCGGGCCCAGCGCAGCAAGCCGCCGCGAAACGCCGGGAATCCGGCACCGAGGAGCAGGGCGAAATCCAGTTCATCCGCGCTGTGCACCAAGCCCTCCTGCACCACGGCCTCCGCGGCCGCCACCATCGCGCCCAGCAACCGTTGCTGGATGTGGTCCGGCGCCGGTTCCGGTGCGCCGCCCTGCGCAAAGCCCGCGGCGGCTTCATTCACCACCGGCCGTTTGTCCCCGTAGGCATAGAATCCGGTCCCCGCTTTTCCTTTCCGGCCGAGCAGGCCGGCGGCAACCATCCGCCCGCAGGCCGTCGCCCCCGCAAATCGCGCCGGATAATAGTGGGCCAGCTCGCCAAAGATGAATTCGCTCACGTCCAGCCCGACCTCGTCGAGCAGGCGCAGCGGACCCATCGGCCAGCCCCACGCGACCATGGCCCCGTCGATTGCCGCGGTGGACCCGCCCTGCTCCCACAATCGCACGGCTTCCCCCAGATAGGAAAACAGCACCCGCGTGACGATGAAGCCGGGGGCGGAACGGCAGATCACCGGCATTTTCCCCACCCCTTTCACGAACCCGAGGACACGCTCCGCGGCGGCCGCGCTGGTTTGCCGGCTGATGATCAGCTCCACCAGCGGCATCCGGCTCACCGGGTTGAAAAAGTGCAGCCCGATCGTCCGCTCTGGATGAGGCACATGGCCGGCGATTTCCTCAATGGGCAAGGCCGAGGTGTTTGACGCGAGCACCGCATCCTCCCTCACCACTGCGGCGAGCTCAGAGAACAGCCGCTGCTTGGCCGCCACGTCCTCGACTATGGCCTCGATCACGAGATCGCAGGCGGAAAAATCAATCCAGCTGTCCGCCGCCTTCACGCGGGCCCGGGCAGCGGTCGCGGCCTCGGGCGTCAGTTTGCCCTGCCGCACTGCCGCCGCGAACAGCCCGTCAATCACCCCCAGCCCTCGCGCCAGCATTTCCGGCTGCACGTCCCGCAACACCACGTCGCAGCCCGATGCCGCGAGCCACTGCGCGATGCCCGAGCCCATCACACCCGCCCCGACCACGCCCACGCGCTTGATCGGAGTCAGCTTCGTGTTGTTCACCGGAAACCAGCCTGCGAGCGTCTGCTTCCGGGCCGCTTCGCGCAGAAAGAAGACGTGGATGAGGTTTTTGCAGGTCGCCGAAACCGTCAGTTCCGCAAACACCTTTGTCTCCAGTTCCAGTGCCGCCGGCAGCGGAAGGCCCGCCGATTTTTCCAACAGATCAATGATCGCCTCCCGCGCGGGCTGGTGACCGTTGAACCGGGCCCGGACCGTCGCGCGGAATTCCGCAGAAGAAGCGACGATCCCGTCGGTCGCACCGGGCCGGCGGGGCACGCCGGATGCAGCAAAAGTCAGCGCCACGGTTTTGGCCCGCACCAGCAACTCGACAGCGGGCACCACTTCATCCACGAGGCCGCTCTGTAGCGCCTCGGCGGCACCGACCAGCCCGGCCTGCACCAGATGCTGCAAGGCCGCGCGGCCGCCGATGATTTGCGGCAGCCGCACCGTGCCACCCCAACCCGGGATCGTGCCCAGGCCGGTTTCGGGCAGGCCGATTTTCGTCGCCGGGCTGTCGCTCGCAATGCGCCAATGGCAGGCCAGCGCGACCTCATACCCACCGCCGGCACAAGCGCCCTGGATCGCGCAGACCACCGGCACCGGAAATTCCGCCAACCGATTTAAGATTTTCTGTCCGACCCGGGAATATTCACTGGCCGTGGCCACGTCGGGCAAGGCCGCGACTTCCTTCAGGTCGGCACCTGCCATGAATATCCGCTCGTGGGCCGACCGGACCACCAGCGCCAGCGGCCGGGACTGCTTCGCCTCGTCCAGCGCGCCGGCCAAGGCGGCCCAGGTCGCGGCGTCGAGTACGTTCGCCCGCGGTGCCGCGTCAAAGACCAGCCAGCCGACGCCATCGGGGTCCAGCGAATAGGTCACGGGGGATTGGGCACTCATGCGGGGTGGAAGGGAGCGAGGGCGGCGACGGCGTCCAGTGCGGCGGGGTTGTCGATGCTGGTCAAGTCGCCGGACGGCTGGCCGAGAAACGCCCGGGTGATGGCGGCGCGCACGATCTTGCCGCTGCGGGTCTTGGGCAGCATGGCGACCACAAAGATGCTTTTGGGCGCGAGTGGCTTGCCCAGCTGCCGGGCAACGTGCGCGATCAACTCCGCCTCGCGCGCGCGCTGCCCCGGTTTCAGCACGACGAAACAAACCAGCGCCGTGCCCTTGATTTCATCCGGCACCCCGATGACCGCGGCTTCGCTCACGGCGGCGTGCGCGATGAGCGCGCCTTCAATCTCGCCCGGCCCCACCCGCTTGCCCGCCACTTTCATGGTGTCGTCGGTGCGCCCCGACAGAAACCACTGGCCGTCGGCGTCCACCCGGGCCCAGTCGCCATGATACCAGACGCCGGGAAACCGGGCGTAATAAGTCTCCAGGTAGCGCGCATCGTCGTGCAGAAAACTTTTCGTCATGGACGGCGCGGGTTGCCGGCAAACGAGATGGCCCGTGGTGCCGGCCGGGGCCGGCCGGCCCTCGTCGGTGAAGACCGCGACATCCATCCCGAGTCCCGGCCCGCCGAGTGAACAGGCCTTGAGGGCATCCAGCGGCAGCGGGGACAGATGACAGCCGATGATCTCGGTGCCGCCGGAGATATTCATCACCGGGCAGCGCCGCCTCCCGACATTTTCAAAATACCACAGGTAGCTTTCCTCGTCCCACACTTCGCCGGTTGAGCCGAGCACCCGCAACCGGCTGAGGTCGTGCCCGCCGGGACCGAGGTCCCCGGTCGCGCGCCGGAGCAGGCGGATGAGTGTGGGCGAGACGCCGAGCGTGACCACCGGCAGGCGCGCGCAGATTTCCCAAAGCCGGTCGGTGGTGGGAAAATCCGGCGCCCCGTCGAGGAGCACGATCGGCGTGCGGTAGAGCAGGCAGCCGATGATCTCCCACGGGCCCATCATCCACCCGATGTCGGTCACCCAGAAGAAGGGTTCGCCCGGCCGCGCATCGAAGGCATAGCGGATTTCCTTCCCCATCTGCGCGAGGCAACCGGCGTGTGTGTGCACGGTGCCCTTGGGCCGGCCGGTGGTGCCGCTGGTGTAGAGGATGAGGCACGGTGCTTCCGCGGCGGTCCACTCGCAGGCTGTTTGCCGCGAGCCTGAGTCGAGAAACGCGGCCCAATCAGCCGTGTCGGTCCAGACGACGCGCTTGATCGACGGCACCTGCGCGGCGGCGGCGCGGGCGATCGCCGCGGTGTCGGCCGGTTTGCCGCGCCGCACGAGCGACCCGCAGGCAAAGAGCACCTTGGCTTCACAGGAAGCCAGCCGCTCGCGCAAGGCCTCCTCGCCGTAGCCGCAGAAGATCGGGACGAAGATCGCGCCGAGTTTCATCGTGGCGAACAGCACGACGACCGTCGGCACCTGCATCGGCGCATAGAGGCCCACGCAATCGCCGCGCTGCACGCCGGCGGCCCGGAGCGCGCCGGCGCAGCGATCGACCAGCGCCGACAGCGCGGCATAGGTGACCTGCCGCCTTTCCTCCGGCCGGCCGGAATCACTTTCGTAATACAAGGCCGTTTCGCCGCCGTGGCCGTCGCGGATGTGGCGGTCCAGGCAGTTGTGCGTGACATTGATCTGTCCGTCGGTGAACCAGCGCGTCCACGGAAACCCACGCGAGTCATCGCGCACCTGCTCGTAGGTCGCAAACCACTCCACGCCCATGTCCTCGAGCGCCGCCGCCCAGAACCACGCGGGGTCGCGCACCGACGCCTCGCGCAGCGCGGCCACCGTGTCGAGGCCCTGCGCCTGCATGAAGCGCGCGACATGGGAAACGCCCGTCCAGGCGTGCTCCTCCGGCCGCCAGAGATTGGCGTTCATAACCGCTCCACGCAAACGGCCAGACCTTCGCCGCCGCCGATGCAAATGGCCGCCACTCCCCGGCGGGCCCCGCTCGCGCGCAACGCCGCCAGCAGCGTGACCAAAATACGCGCGCCACTCGCGCCGATGGGGTGGCCGAGCGATATTGCGCCGCCCCGGACGTTGAGTTTCCCGGGAGCCACGCCGAGCTCGTGCATGAACGCCAGCGGGACCACGGCAAAGGCTTCATTCACCTCCCACAGGTCAACGTCCGTCACCGACCAGCCGGCCTGTTGCAACGCGGCCCGGGCGGCGAAAACCGGTGCGGTCGTGAACCACAGCGGGTCGTGGGCATAGGCGCCGATCCCGGCCAGCCGCGCGAGCGGCTTCAAGTTGTTTGCGCGCGCGTGCTCCGCCGTCGTAAGCACGAGCGCCGCAGCCCCGTCGTTGATCGAGGATGCGTTGGCCGCCGTGATGGTGCCAGACTTGTCGAACGACGGACGCAGGGTCGGGATTTTCTCGTAGTTCACCTTCTTCGGACCCTCGTCGTGCTCCACGCGGGTGACCCGGCCCTTCGCGTCGGTGTGGTCCACCGGCGTGATTTCCTCGGCGAAGCGGCCTGACTGCTGGGCGGCATTGGCGCGGCGATAACTTTCGGCCGCGTAGGCGTCCTGCTGCTCACGCGTGAAGGAATATTTTTTCGCACACTGCTCGGCGCAGTTGCCCATGTGGAGGTTGTTGTAGGGATCCCAGAGGCCGTCGTGGATCAGCGAATCGACGACCTGCTGGTGGCCGAGCTGATAACCGCTGCGCGCTTTCGGGAGGAGGTAGGGCGACTGCGACATATTCTCCATGCCCCCGGCCACAAAGATGCTGCCACTGCCCCCCGCGAGAAAGTGCGCCGCGGTGATGACGGTCTGCAGGCTGGAGCCGCAGACTTTGTTCACCGTGGCACAACGCACTGATGACGGCAGCCCGGCGGCCAAAGCCGCCTGTCGAGCCGGCGCCTGCCCCTGGCCTGCGGGCAACACGGTGCCCATCAGGCAGTCGGTGACGGCCGTCGGCGCGACGCCCGCCTGCGCCAGCGCACCGCGAATCGCGGCGGCACCGAGCTGGGGTCCGGGGATGGCGGCCAGCGCGCCTTGAAACGCCCCGAGTGGCGTGCGGGTCGCGGAGAGGATGACGATGTCTGGAGCAGGCATGGGTGCGGGGACCCGACTCACCGGTCGGGTCGTTTAATAGCAAAGCGTTCGGTTGTGCGCGAGTAGGATTCGCCGCCGAGGCGGCCGATCAGGTCGAGTTTGCCGGCATCGGGTTTGCCGTGGGCGTCCAGCACCTCGTCCGAGACATGGGCGGTGAGGATGCGCGCGAAGACCACGTTGGCCGCCAGCGGGCCCGTCCCGATGTGGACGATGCGGTCGAGCCGGCACTCGAAGGCGACCGGCGCCGCCGTGACCCGGGGCGGTCGCACGCGCTCGCTCGCCGTGGCGGCGATGCCGAACTTCTCAAACTCACTTTCGCCATACGGCAGCAGCGCGGCACAGGCGTTCATCTGCTCCGCCAGCGCGAAGGGCACGAGGTTGACCACGCATTCGGGCACCTGCTCGAGGTTGCGCACAGTGTCCTTCTTGGCCCCATCGCGGGTGTTGACCGGGACAAACATCAGCGTCGGTGGATTTGCGCACACCCCTTGGAAAAAGGAGAAAGGCGCGAGATTGGTGACGCCCGCAGCCGAGATCGTGGAGACCCACGCGATCGGCCGGGGCAAAATGGTGCCGATCATCCAGCCGTAGGCATCCGGCGGCGACAGCGTGGTGAAATCGAGCCGCATGTTAACCAAGCCAGCTCAGGGGATAGTTCGGGTCGTCGCAATCCAGCGCCTCGGTGGTCAGCTCGAGTGAGTTTTGCGTGTCAAACATCACGGCGAGCTCCTCGGTGCGCGTGGCCGCGAGGCTCGGCAGGGTCGTGCCCGGGTGCGGTCCGTGCGGAATCCCGCGCGGGTGCAGGGTGAAGGAACCCGGCTCGACGCCCTTGCGCGAGCCGAACTGCCCGCGCACGTAGAAGAGCACCTCGTCAGCCTCGGTGTTGTCGTGCGCCCACGGCACGCGGACGGCCTGCGGATGATGATCGAGGTAACGCGGCGCAAACGTGCAGACGACGTAACCCCGGATCTCGAAGGTCTGGTGCACGGGCGGGGGCAGGTGCACGGTGCCGGTGAGCGGCTCGAAATCGTTCGCGTTAAAAGTATAGGGATAAATGAAGCCGTCCCAGCCGACGACATCGCACGGATGATGCGCGAGCACCATGCGGGTGAGCCGGGCCCCGTCTTTCACCAGGATCGTGTGGTCGCCGTCGCGATCGACCGGCGTGAGTTCGCCGGGACCGTGAAAGTCGCGTTCGCTGTAGGGCGCCCCCATGCGGATCTGGCCCTCGGCGTTCAGGTAGCGGGCGGGAATGCGCACGGGAAAGGCGCTTTCGAGGATGAGATGGTCTTCCTGCGTCACGTCGTCGGGCACGAGCCGGTAGATCGTGCCGCGCGGGATCACGATGTAATCCTCGGCGCGATAACGCAGCCGGCCGTAGATGCTTTCGAGCCAGCCGCCGCCGCGCCACACGAAGATGATCTCATCGGCCCCACCGTTGCGGAAAAAGTCGAAATTGCCGTCGGCGCGCGCCGGCCGGCAGCGCCAGGCGATCATCTCCTTGTTGAAGAGCAGCGGCACGCGCCCCGTGTAGGGATCGCCCGCCCGGGGGAGCGCCGCAGTCCTGAGGTGGTGGTGGCGCAGGGGCAGTTCGCCCGCGCGCCTGGGCTCCCAATGCTTCCCCAACTCGATCGAACGCACCCGCGTGGGCGGACGCAGGTGATACATGACGGTGTAGGCGCGCTCGAACCCGTCCGTCGTGATCACGTGTTCGTAGTGCAGTCCTTCGCCCTGGTAGCTCTTCGCCGCCTCGCGCGGGAACTGGACGTGGTGCTTCGCGGGGATCTCGCCGAGTTTCAGATAATGGGGCATGACGGTGGTGGCTTAGAGTGAACCGCGCCGCTGCTGCTCGCGCTCAATGGCCTCGAAGAGCGCGCGGAAGTTGCCTTCGCCAAAGCCCATCGCCCGGCCCCGGCGCTGGATCACCTCGAAGAACAGGGTCGGGCGGGTGAACACGCACTTGGTGAAAAGCTGCAGCAGGTAGCCGTCATGGTCGCGGTCCACCAGGATCTTCAGGCGCTTCAGTTCCGCCTTGTCCTCCTCGATCTGGCCGATGCGCTGGTCAAACTCCGCGTCGTAGTAGGTGTCGGGCACCTCGAGAAATTCCTGCCCCATGCGGCGCATCTCGGCGATTGTCGTGACGATGTCCGGTGTGAGCAGCGCGATGTGCTGCACACCGGGGCCGTGGTATTTGTCGAGGAATTCCTGGATCTGCGAATTGACCGACGACGGCTCGTTGATCGGCAGCTTCACCCAGCCGTCGGTCGAGCTGACGACCTTGGACATGAGGGCGCTGCGGCCGGTGTTGATGTCGAAGTGCATGAAGAGATCGAAGCCGAAGATGTCCTCGTAATATTTCACCCACGGCTCCATGTGCTCCACGTTGGCAACGACGTGGTCGATCATCGCGAAATTGATGTCGCCGTCGTCCACGGCGCCCGGAACCGGCTGGTAGCCCGGGGCAAACTCGGTGTGCGGCTTGCGCTCCACAAAGGTGTGGATCGTGTCGCCATAGGCCGCGATCGAGCCGCCGATGAACTGCGGATGCTCGTCCAGCGGCCGCACGACCTTGGCGCCGCGGCGCCCCGCCTCGGCCAGCGCATGGCGGGCGTCCTTCACGCGAAAGGCCACGTCGCGCACGCCGCAACCGTGCCGGTCGAGGTGCCAGCGCATGAAATCCGCCTCGTCCCCGCGGCCCTGCGGCTCCGCGAGGATGAAGTTGATGCGGCCCTGGCCGACGACGTGGGCGCGCCGGCCGGGCACGCCGGATTTTTCATCCGCGTAGAACCGGCCGGCCATGCCGTATTTGTTCACGAAGAAATCGCGCCACTGGTCGGCGTTATCGACGATGAATTCGATATGATCGATGCCTTTGAGTCCGAGTGGATTCTGGCGGACCTTGGGGGCCGCGGGTTCGAAGAACGTGGTGCTCATGGGGGCGGGTGGGGGTAACGTCGTTCCGCGGCGGCGGGACGGGCGCCCCGTCAATCTACTCGCAACCGTTTCCGTTCACCATACGCCGGAAGGAGTAAAGCCCGCAACCGCAGAGTTGCGTCCCGGCGGGCACCTTGTTGCTTTGGGGACATGGCCCCTCCTCCTGCCCCGCCCCGTTCGCGCGGGATTTCCCTGGTCTCCCCCGATCTCTCCCAGCCGGCCTTGGCCGGACAGGTCCTGCGGCTGCATGGGGCCCTGACGGTGCGCGACCTGTGGCGCTGCCTGCGCCCGCTGTTGCGCACGTTTCTGCCAGCGGATTCCCATGCGCTGGAAATCGGTCAGGAAGGCGATGGCACCCGGCACAAGATCTACCGCCACGCCCACCCCACCCCGCCGCCCGAATGGTGGCGCGGGCATCCTGCGCAGGCCTGGTTCACCCAGCACCCCGGGGCGCCGGTGTGCCGCTTCTCGGATGTCATTTCCCTGGAGAAAATCCGGCCCACCCCCTTCTACGAGCGGGTCATGCGCCGGGAAGGCTGGGACCGGCGGCTTTCCATCCTGTCATGGCGCGGCCGCGAGCTGCAGGGCGCGCTGCATTTCTACAATCATACCGGCGAAAGCGACTTCACCGCGCGCGAAGTGCGCCTGGCCGAGGCGCTGCAACCGCACTTCCATGCCGCGCTCAGCCGCGTGCTCGCGCACGAGGAAGGCGTGTTCCGCGCCGAGCAATTCGCATCGATGCTGGATGACGTTCCGATCGGCATGCTGTTGCTCGATTGGGAATCACACCTGCTGTGGCGGAACGGGGAGGCCGAGCACGGGTGCAGCGTCTGGAATTACGGCGAGCACCGCACGGCCTCGCTCAAAACCCGTCGCGCCTTCCGGCTGCCCGCGCCGCTGGTGCAGGCTTGCGCCGAGTTGCGCCGCCAGTGGGAACAGTCGGGCGAGGCCCGGCGGCAGGTCGCCGCGAAGCCGCATGTGGTCAGCGAGCATGAACTCGGGTTGCACGCGCAGATCATTTTGCGCGAGGCCGGCTCGAGCCCGGTGCTGCGGCCGACGTTCCAGATCCAACTCGACTACCGCCGCCCGCGGGGCGACCGCAACCGGCCGCTTTCCCCGGGGGCCGTCGCGCTCCTCTCCCGGCTGTCCACCCGCGAACGCGAGGTGGCGATGCGGATGCGCGAAGGCCTGCGGACCGCCGAGATCGCCGCCGAGCTGAGCCGCAGTCCGCTCACGATCAAAACCCAGCTCGCCGCCATCTACGGCAAGCTCGGGGTCCGGGGCCGCACGCGTTCGGTCGCCCTGTTGAACCGCTGATCAGGGGCGGGCGACAATCGGCGTGCGCAACACGCCGATGCGCTCGATCTCCAGTTCCACGACATCGCCCGGCTTGAGCCAGCCGCCCGTGTTTTCCGGCCCCAGCTCCAGCAGGCAGCCCGTGCCGACCGTGCCCGTGCCGATGAGATCGCCGGGAAAAAGGTCCGCGTCGCGCGACGCCCGGGCGATCAACCGCGGGATCGAGTGGTGGAGCGCACTGACGTTGCCCTGCGACAGAGGCCGGCCATTCACCCGCGCCGACATTTCCAGGGAAAGCGCTTCGCCGGCAATGCAGTCGGAAAATTCGTCGAGCGTCACCAGCCAGGGGCCGACCGCTGTGGCAAAATCCTTGGCCTTGGCCGGTCCGAGTCCGACGGTGACCTCCGCCCGCTGCAGGTCGCGGGCGCTGCAATCGTTGAGCACGGTGAACCCCGCGACATGCTGCCAAGCCTGCGCCACCGGAATATCGCGACCCGCCCGGCCGATGATGACCCCCAGCTCGAGCTCGTAATCGAGCTCCTGCGAACCGGCGGGGGCGAACACCGGGGCCTCGTGACCGACCAGCGCACTGGGATTGGAGAAATAGAAAACGGGCTGCTCATACCAAAATGGCGGCACCTCCAGGCCGCGCCGGGCGCGCGCGGTTTTCACGTGTTGCTCGAACGCGTAGAAGTCCCGGAAGGAATTCGGGCGCGTGACGGGGGGCGCAAAGCGCACGCCCACGGCGGGCAGACGAGGCCCGCACCACGCGGCGAGACGGGCCAGCACGTCGGCCTGATTCTCCAGCACCCAGGTCAAATGCGCCTCTAGGGGCCCGGCCGGCCGGCCGGTCAGCGCCGCGAGTTCTACCCAAGTGCCGTCAGGCGCACCCACCGCCGCCACGAGCGAGGATTGGCGCGGAAGCTGGACAGTGGCGAGACGCATGGGGGACCGTCCGGCAATCAATCACCGGGAGGGCACCTGCGCAAGGCCGGGCAACCGGTTGCGTGACTTTACGCCATTCGGACGATGCGGGCCGGGCCGTTCGCCGCTAGACTCTGTCATGGCTTCATTGTCACCCACCCCGCCCGCTGGCGCCGCCATGCCGGAACTGGATCCACGCTGCGTGCCCATCAAGCTCACCGCCCCGATCCCGGTCGGCCCCGAGTGCGTTTATCCCGCCTACACCGACGATGAGCAGGCCGTGTGGCGCGAGCTCTTCGCCCGGCAGGAACAAGTGCTGGCGGGCCGGGCCGCCGATGAATTTCTTCACGGGCTTGCGGCCCTGAATCTCGACCGGAACAAAATCCCCGCGCTCGCCGATGTCTCCCGTAAACTTTATGCCGCCACCGGCTGGCAGTTGGCGCGCACGCCGGGTCTGCTCGACGCCCATGATTTCTTTTCGCACCTCGCCCGGCGTGTTTTCCCCTGCACCGACTACATCCGCAGCCGCAGCGAACTCGACTACACGCCGGCGCCCGACTGCTTCCATGACGTCTTTGGCCACACGCCGATGATCATGCATCCCCGTTTCGCTGATTTCTACCAGCGGATCGGCCAGGCCGCGGTCGCCTGCACCGACCCGGCCGTGGAAGAGAGCCTGACGCGCATCTACTGGTTCACCGTGGAATTCGGCCTGATCCGGAATCCCGGCGGCCTGCGCATCTACGGCAACGGCATCATTTCCTCGTATGGCGAAACCCTGCACAGCCTGACGGACAAAGTCGTGAAAGTGCCGTTTGCCGCCCCTGCGGCCGGGGCGCAGCCCTACGACATCTGGCATTTTCAGGACAAATTGTTCGTCATCGAATCCTTTGACCAGCTCGCGGCGGCGTTCGACGCCTGGGCCGAGCAATACGTGTTCCGCCCCGGCCGTAAGCCCTGACCAACCGCTGCGCTCCTTCCGTCGAACCCGGGTTCTTCATCCCCGATTGTCCTGTTGCTTAAGCTTAAAGCTTACCGCTGGTGACTGACACATTCCCAAGCGCCGAAATGACGAAATAGATGGCTCGAAAATCGAGCGAGATGTCTGGATTGGACCCTCTATATGACACAAACCTTGGCCAAGCCAGCGTGCGCTGACTCAAAGGATGGTCTGGCCTCCTCCTAGCCCAACGTTGGCGCCGCTCCTTGCCGCGGCCGATTTTCCGCTGTTTCCCAGACCAACGTCTGGGCAACGAGCCGCATCTATTTTGATTTGAATCCGAGAAGGTGCAGGTCGAACCAGTCGGCGCACTCGCCGATTTCTTTGACATGATCACCAAACTTACTGCCGTGACCGGCGCCTGGTTTGACGATGAGCTTAAACGGCGCGCCAACCTCTTGGCATTTTCGCTCAAAAATCTGCGACTGGTAAAGCGGGACGAGTGGGTCCGCGTCACCCTGAAATACGAGCGTGGGTGGCATCTTGGCGGTGACGAAGTTAATGGGGGAGATTTTCCGCCCCAGTTCCTTTCGGTATTCGCGCGGCGCTCCCTTCGGCCCAAATGCCGGTTCAAATCGGCGAGTGGGCTCGAAGTCCATCCAGTCTTCGTCCTGCTTGCTCCAGTTCAGAAAGTCTGTCGGCGGATAAAAACATGCCACGGCCTGCACGGCGCTGCTTTCGCGGTCAACCGGATCCTTGGCGTCGGCTTTGCCGGGTCCAACCTGGGTGCCGAGCGTGAGTGAGAGTTGCCCGCCCGCGCTGGTCCCGCTGATGCCAAACTTGCTTGGGTCGATGCCCCAACGGCTCGCGTTGTGCCTCACGAAGCGGATGGCGCGATGAATGTCCTCCTCGATCTCCGGGACGATAAAACGCGGCTGTGATCCATGGACGATGGCGAACACGGTGTAGCCGTAGTCGAGTAGCGGCGTGAACAGCGCGGGCCGGATGTTGGCGTGCTCCGAGAAAAATCCGCCGCTCACCATCCAGAAAACCGCCGCGCCGTTTTTCTTCGCCGGCTCGAACACATCGAGCGTGAGCGCCGTGCCGAATTTGCGGCCATAGATGACGTCTTCGGTGCGAATGTAGGTTGGCTTGTCTTGAGCCCAGACTAGCCTGCTCGAAACCAATTCAAGACTGAGAAGCGCTAGAAGGATAAGTTTCTTCATTCGAGTAATGAGTTGAGAACGAGCGATACTGCTAAGGTCTCGAAACTGTTGGCGAGTCGGAATTCCCGGTCCTTCTCCCGACTAACTTTCTTTCCAAAAAAGTCGAAATGCCGGTGTTTCCATGACCAAGGATTGCGAAACGCAGACCAGTGTCCCGCGCATCGCCCGATAGACTCCGCCTGACGTATACGATCGCCAGACCATCATTGACGTAAACCATGAGCCTGCGGGGGGCATGACTATGTGTCAGCCGCCAACCGCTTACAGCTTCTGTGTGGCGTCCCCACGGGGATTGGCTGCCCCGCCGAACCGGGGCAGGTGCCGGGCACTCGCGGCTCCGCCGCGCCCGTTCCGTCGCGCCAACGCGGGACTCCACAAACCCCACCGGGGTTCGAACTGCTGCGCAGCACCAACAAAAAAGCCGCCCATTTGTCGGCATTTTCGTTGGCGTCCCCACGGGGATTCGAACCCCG
>JAYTUA010000086.1:0-2159 GCA_043745015.1 Opitutaceae bacterium
AGTCAATGGCGAATTTTCGCTTGCAGGAGCTAATATGCCCAGCACCTTTGTCTTGCATACCTACCCCAAGCCCGATTGCGGGCGACCTTGCTGGCGCTATGTCACCCCGACAACTGACAAAAAATTGGCACTGCCTCGACAAAGGAACGCTGATCGAGCTCCAGGGCCGCAAGCTGCACCGCTATCTGCGCGATTGCGTGCTGCCGTTCTCGTCGCACTACCGGAAAATCTTTGCCGCCGCCGGACTGACGGCGGACAGCATCCGCACCGTCGCGGACCTGCAGAAAATTCCGTTCACCACCAAGGAAGACCTGTTGCCGACGGCGGACAACCCGCGCCGGTCACTCGACTTCGTGCTGCGGCCTGATCCGGACGAGCTCGCCCGCCGGCCGTCGGTCATGCTGCGCGCCTTGTGGCACGGGCGCCAGCGGGTACGGGACGAACTTGTCCGCGAGTGGCGGCCGATTTTCATGACCGCGACGACGGGCCGCTCGACCGAGTCGGTCGCGTTCCTGTATTCCCAGCACGACATCGCAAATCTCGGGCTTGGCAGCGGCCGGGTCGCGACCATGGGCGGCCGCACGAGCGACGACCGGATGCTGAACATGTTCCCCTTCGCGCCGCACCTGGCTTTCTGGTATATGTATTACGCGGGCATGGACCGGAACATTTTCTGCCTTTCGACCGGCGGGGGCAAGGTGATGGGCACGGAGGGCAACCTGCGCTCCATCCAGAAAATCCACCCGACCGTGCTCGCGGGCATGCCGACCTTCATCTACCATGTGCTCACCCAGGCCGTGCAGGAGGGGCTCCGCCTTGAGGGCATCAAGTGCGTCCTGCTCGGCGGCGAGAAAGTCGCCGAGGGCACGCGGCGCAAGCTCACTGAACTCTGCGCCCAACTCGGTTCCCCCGGCGCCATTGTCGTGGCCACCTACGGCTTCACCGAGGCCAAGCTCGCCTGGACCGAGTGCCCATTCACCCCGGGACTCACCCCGCCGGGCTATCACCTTTTCCCCGACCTCGGCATCTTCGAGGTCATCGATCCCGACACCGGCCAGGTCCAGCCCGACGGGGTGGGCGGCGAGATCGTCTGGACCCCGCTCGAGCAGCGCGGCACGGTCGTGCTGCGCTATCGCACGGGTGACCACAGCGAGCTCGGCCTCACCTACGAGCCCTGCCCCTACTGCGGGAAGCGCATGCCGCGCCTCATGGGCCGCATCTCCCGGGTGTCCGATTTCCGCGCGCTGCGCTTCCAGAAAGTCAAGGGCACGGTCATCGACTTCAACGAACTGGAGCACGCCCTCGATGACATGCCCGGCCTCGGCTCCTGGCAGATCGAGCTGCGCAAACTCCACGATGATCCGCTTGAGCTGGATGAGATACACCTCCATGTCACCAAGACCACCGAGGCCTCCGACGAGACCATCAGCACGGCGCTCAGCAACCTGCTGCATTCGCATTTCGAGATCCGCCCGAACAAGATTCATTTCCATTCGCAGGAAAAAATCCGCGACCTCCAGAAGGTCGGCGTCGCCCTGAAGGAGCAGAAGGTTGTCGACAACCGGCCCAAGGCCACCGCCGCGCCGCATCAGCCGCCCCCCGCCAGATTGCAGGAGACAAAAACATGAAGGAACCGCTCTACATTGTCGATGGCGTGCGCACGCCCTTCGCCCGGATGGGCACGACTCTGACCGCCTGCGATGCCACCGAACTGGGGCGCACGGCCGCCGCCGCCGTTCTCGCCCAGACGGGCCTCGACCCCGCGTTGATCGACGAGGTGATCTTTGGCTGTGTCGGCAACCCCGTCGATGCGGCCAACATCGCGCGCGTCATCGCCCTGCGGGCGGGGGTGCCCGAATCCGTGCCGGCGCTGACCGTTTCACGCAACTGCGCGTCCGGCTTCGAGGCAATCACGCAGGCCGCGGACAAGGCCGCGGCCGGCCGGGGCGACATTTTCCTCGTGGGCGGGGCGGAAAGCATGACCAACTACCCGCTGGTCTACAACGAACGGGCGGTGAAGAAACTGGCCGCCTTGTCGAAGGCGAAATCCCTCGGGCGAAAACTGGGCGCTTTCGCGCAATTCCGCCCGTCCGATTTTTTCGCCCCGCGCGTGGCGCTGTTGCTGGGATTGACCGATCCCGTCTGCGGGCTCGGCATGG
>JAYTUA010000087.1:0-8322 GCA_043745015.1 Opitutaceae bacterium
TGGGCGGGGTGCCCTCACCCCGCGAGGCGAAAGTTGAAAGCAGCGGGGTGAGGGCACCCCACCCACATCAAACCTAGCCGAGTAATGCCCAAGCCCCGCGTCCGCTCAGGGTCTGGCTGCTTTAACCTGCCGGGCGAAGGCGGCGAGGGTCGCCGGGCTGACGTGGTGTTCAATACCCTCGGCATCGATCTCCGCGGCTTTTTCGGGGATGCCCAGCGACCGGAGGAAGGCCACCACGATACCGTGCCGATGGTGGCATTCGGTCGCCAGCGTGCGGCCGGAGTCGGTGAGGAAGATGGCCCGGTAGGGCTGGACGCTGACATAGCCCTCGCGCTGGAGGCGGGCGAGGGTGCGGTTGACGGTGACGTGCGTGACGCCCAACCGCCTCGCCAAGTCCACGACCCGGGCCTCGCCCTGCGAGGCGGCCAGGTCGGCGATGGCCTCGACGTAGTCCTCCGCGGTCTCGGAGGCATGCTCCCGGCGCGTGTGCTGGAGCGACTCCGCCTGCAGGGCGGAGGGGCGGACGACCGGCTTGGCGGGGCGGGCGGGCTTTTTCACGACGATCACCCAGCCATGAAAGGAAGGTGTTGACAAGTCGAGTTCCAAGTGTAGCCAAGGCTACATAATGTATCATTTTCTACGGAATAGCTTCCGGGCGTCGGCCCTGCTGCTGGTCGTGACGGCGGTCCGGGGCGAGGCCCAGGCCGGCTACACGCTCCTCAATCCGACCCCGATCGCAGAAATGCGCGCGCTGTCCACCGAAAGCCCATCGGGCATTTCGAGCGGCCCTGTGGCTGCGCCTGCGGCGAAGCTCCGTCCCTTGTCCACTGACCGCCCCGACCAGACCGAGAGCCCTTACACGGTGGATGCCGGGCATTTCCAGTTCGAGTCGGACCTCGTGAACTACACCTGCGATCACGACCGGTCAGGCGGAGGCGAGGTGCGGACCACGGAACTGCGGCTGATGGCCCTCAACCTGAAGGTGGGTCTGAGCAACCGGGTGGACCTGCAACTGATGATTGATCCGTCCGTGCGATTGGGAGTGACTGATCGCGGGGCGGGGACCACTGGTAGGGTTTCGGGGTTTGGCGATGTGACCACCAGGCTGAAGATCAATTGCTGGGGCAACGATGGCGGGCCGACCGCCTTCGCCGTCATGCCCTTCGTCAAGTGGCCGCTGTCGGCGTCCAGCGTCCGCAACGGCAAGCCCGAGGGCGGCGTCATTTTCGTTTTGGGCTGCGCACTGCCGCGGGGCTGGGGCTCGGCAGTGATGACCGAGGTGGATTTCGTCAGTGATGGTGCGGGCGGTCATGATACCGAATGGCTGAACTCAATCACCTTCAGCCATGACATCACCGGTGCCCTCGGCGGTTACGTCGAGTTCGTGGCTGTCACCGGCAGTGCACCGGGATTCAAATGGAAGGGGCAGCTCGATGCGGGCCTCACCTACGCGCTCAGTGCCAGCACCCAGCTCGATATCGGCTGCAATTTCGGGGTCACGAAATCCGCGCCTGACTACCAGCCTTTCGCCGGTGTGAGCCGCCGGTTCTAAAATATTTTCCCATGAGCGAGATCAAGACAGAGACCAACTTGCCGGATCAGGGCTGGCGGCACGCCCGGGTGGCGTTGAGCCTGCCCGAGTCGCATCGCAGCGTGGCGGTGCCGTCCGGCGCCAGCTTCTGGCGCAAGCTCTTGGCCTTCTCCGGCCCCGGTTTCATGGTGGCGGTCGGTTACATGGATCCGGGCAATTGGGCCACCGACCTCGCCGGCGGGGCGCAGTTTGGCTACACGCTGCTGTCGGTCATCCTGATTTCGAACTTGATGGCGATCCTGCTGCAGCACCTCTGCGTGAAACTCGGCATCGCCACCGGCCGCGACCTGGCCCAGGCGTGCCGCGACCACTACCCGCGCCCCGTGGTCTGGTTCCAGTGGATCCTGTGCGAACTGGCCATCGCGGCGTGCGACCTGGCCGAGGTGATCGGTTCGGCCATCGCGTTGCAGCTGCTGTTCGGCATCCCGCTCGTCTGGGGCTGCATCATCACGGCCGTGGATGTGATGATCGTGCTGCTGCTCCAGAACCGGGGGTTCCGCTGGCTGGAGGCCGTCGTCATCACGTTGATGCTGACCATCGGCACCTGCTTTGCCGTGGAGCTTTACCTGGCCCGGCCTGACGTGGGTGGCATCCTGGCGGGCTTTGTGCCGGCCCGGGAAATTCTGTGGAACCCGGCGATGCTCTACGTGGCGATTGGCATTCTCGGGGCGACGGTGATGCCGCATAACCTCTACCTCCATTCGTCCATCGTGCAGACGCGGAAATACGAGCAGACGGCCGGGGGCAAGCGCGAGGCGATCAAGTTCGCCACGATTGATTCGACCATTGCCCTGATGTTCGCGCTCTTCATCAACGGCGCGATCCTGGTGCTGGCCGCGGCGGCCTTCCATGGCACCGGGCATGCGGACGTGGCGGCGATCCAGGATGCCTATCATCTCCTCGACGGAGTACTGGGCGTCACCTTTGCTGGAATCCTTTTCGCCGTGGCGTTGCTGGCCTCGGGCCAGAATTCCACCCTGACTGGTACTCTGGCGGGGCAGATCGTCATGGAGGGATTTCTCAACATCCGCCTGCGGCCGTGGCTGCGCCGGCTCATCACCCGGGGTATCGCCATTGTGCCGGCGGTGGTGGTGATTGGCATCTATGGGGAGGAGAAGTCCACCCAGTTGCTCGTGGCCAGCCAGGTCTGCCTCAGCATGCAGCTGGGCTTTGCCTGCTGGCCGCTGATGCGCTTCACCGGCGAAAGGACCAAGATGGGTGAATTCGTCAATCCCTGGTGGATAAAACTGCTCGGCTGGACGGTCACTTTGGTTATCATCGCCCTCAACGTGAAGCTGCTCCTCGACATTGCGGGCCTGACCGGAAACTGACCATGTACCGGAAAATCCTCGTCGCCCTCGAAAACGGCCCGGCCGACGAACGCCTGCTGCCGCATATCACCGAGTTTGCCCGGAAACTCGGCTCGGACCTGCTGCTGCTCCATGTGGCCGATGGCTGGGCCGCGCGCAATTACGACCAGCTGAACCTGGCCGAGTCGGATGAAATGAAGGCCGATCAGGAATATCTTCAGGCGAGGGCGGCCGAGATTGTGGCCACCGGGCTCCGGGCCGAAATCCTGCTGGCCCTGGGCAACCCGCCCAACGAAATCGTGCGGATTGCGGCCGAGACCAACTGCGACCTCATCGCCCTCGCCTCGCACGGGCACAAGCTGCTGGCCGACATCGTGCATGGCAGCACGATCGACCGGGTGCGGCACAACACCACGATCCCGCTGCTCGTGGTCAGCGCGAAACCGAAGCACTGAGGAGCTTGGCCATGCTGGATTCACCTTACTGGTTCGAACTGGCGGTGACCTGCGGGCTCATCTGCATCGGCAACATCATGCTCCAGCAGTTTGCGGAGGGGGTACCGAAGTGGTGGCGCGTGGCAAAAATGTTTCTCGGCGGCGCGATCTCGGTCTGCGTGTCCGCGACGGCGGGGCGCGAATGGTTTTTTGGGCTGCTCGGGCTGGTCACGGTGGCGGTGCTCGTGATTCACTGCTGGTGGCTGCCGAAAAAGGGTATCAACGGCTGGACGGCCGAGCCGCGCGAAAAATACTATGCGCTGCGCGGCTGGAAGTGGCCGCCGGAGCGGCCCTAGAAGAACCGGGCCAGCAGGTCGCGGAAGAGGTGCAGGCCAAAAATGGCCGCCAGCACGTAGATCAACCACGAGACCTGCCGGGCGCGCCCGGTGCATAGATGGATGAGCGCGAAGCCGATCAGGCCAAGCCCGATGCCCTCGGCGATGCTGAAGGTGAGCGGCGTGCCGAGGATGATCAGGAAGGCGGGCGCGACCAGGTGGAAATCCTTCAAGTTCAGTTCGGCGACCGACTGGAACATGAAAATGCCCACGACCACCAGCGCCGGGGCCGTGGCCACGGCGGGCATGGCGAGGATCAGTGGCGTGAAGAACAGCGCGAGGAGAAACAGGACAGCCACTGCGACTCCCGTCAGTCCCGTGCGTCCGCCGGCGGCGACCCCCGAGGCGGACTCGATGTAGCTGACGACATTCGAGGTGCCGAAGAGCGAGGACAGGATCACCGCAATGGAATCCGCGATGAGCGCGCGGCCCGCGCCGGGCAGCCGTCCATCCTTGTCGAGCAGCCCCGCCCGCTGGGCGACGCCGATGAGCGTGCCGATGTTGTCGAACAGGGCGATGAGCAGCAGCGTGAGGATGACGGTGACGGCCTTGAGGGGCTCCTGCGTGAGGTAGTGGAAGTTGAGCTGGAAGAAAGTCGCCTCCATCGAAACCGGCGCGGCGACGATGCTGGCGGGCCAGTTGGTCAGGTGGCCGCCGTGGCCGTCCGGCACCAGCAGGCCGACGAGGGTAATGGCGAGGATGGAGAGAATGATCGCGCCCGGTACCTGGCGGGTGATCAAAATGATGGTGAGAATGAGGCCGGCAAAGAAGAGCAGGACGGACGGTGTGCCGAGGTTGCCGTGGGTGACCAGCGTGTTGGGGTCGGCGACGATGAGTCCGCCGTTCTTCAGGCCGATGAAGGCGATGAAGAGACCGACGCCGCAGGTGATGGCCATCTTCAGCTGGAAGGGGATGCCGTTGATGATTTTTTCCCGGATGCCGGAAACGGAGAGGGCGAGGAAGGCGAAGCCATTGAGGAAGACGAGGCCCAGTGCGGATGGCCACGGCACGCCGAGCCCGAGGCAGACCGTGAAGGCAAAGTAGGCGTTGATGCCCATGCCCGGCGCGAGGGCGATGGGGAAGTTGGTGAACAGCGCCATCAGCAGCGTGCTCACCGCGGCGGCGACCGCGGTGACCGTGACGAGGCCCTCGCGCGGCAGCCCGGCCGCGGCGAGGATGGCGGGGTTCACGGCCAGGATGTAGGCCATGGCCGCGAAGGTCGTGGCCCCAGCCTGAAGTTCGCGCGCGACCGTGGTGCCGTGTTGCTGCAGCTTGAAAAGACGATCGAGCATGGGGGTAATCTGCTTGTGGAGTCAGCCCGATAAACGCTATGAGACGAGAACGATTTTATGGAGATCATCGACGCCCATGTGCATCTCTATCCGTCCGAGGCGAACCGCGCCCCGGCCGCGTGGGCGGCGGCGCGCGGGGAAAAACACTGGGCCTTGCTCGCCACGCGGCGGCGCAAGGATGGGAATCCCGTGCAGGGGTTTCCCTCCATGGCGCAGTTGCTGCGCCATATGAACGAGGCCGGCATCCGCCAGGCGGTGCTGCTGGGCTGGTATTGGGAGAACCATGCGACTTGCGTCGAGCAGAACAAATTCTACGCCTCGTGCCTCAAGGCGTATCCGACCCGGTTTGCCGCCTTTGCCACCGTTCATCCGGCGGCGGGGGAGGTGGCGCTCGACGAAGTGCGGCGGGCGCGCGATGCGGGGTTCAGCGGGCTGGGCGAACTCTCGCCGCATTCCCAACACGTGCCGCTGAATGATCCCATCTGGCGGAAGATTCTCACGCTCGCCGGAGAGCTCAAGCTGCCGGTCAATCTCCACGTGACCGACCCGAAGTCCGGCCCGTATCCCGGTCGCGTCGAGACGCCGTTGGCGGATTTCGTTGAGCTGGCGCGGGAGTTTCCGTGGACGAAGTTCGTCCTCGCGCATTGGGGCGGAGGTCTGGCCTTCGATCCCGTGATGGGTGCGATGCCCAATGTGTATTACGATACCGCCGCCTCACCGTTGCTTTACGGAACCGATGTCTGGCCGAAAGCGCCGCCGGGCCGCGTGCTGTTTGGTTCGGATTATCCGCTGGTGCTTTTCCCCAAGGCCGGCTCCGGGCCCGAAATTGCGGGCCTGGTGGCGGAGGCCAAAACCGCCGGCGCCGAGGACGCGCTGTTCGGGACCACTGCTGCGCAGCTATTGGGCCTGGGGCTGTAGCGGCGCTCATAGACCGCCGCTACAATTGTTCAACACCCATGCCACGACCGGGCTGTCGGCCGACGGTAGAATGATTTGCAGCCCGGAGGTCAGGCCGGATTTCAGCGGCACCGGCAGGGAAAGTACCGGCAGACCGGCTAGGCTGGCCGGCGCGGTGAGCGTGAGAATATTCCGCCGCAGTTCCGGCGTGGCCGCGGCCTTGGTCGGTGCTGGACAGTGCACCGCCGGCAGGACGAGGAAGTCGTATTTGCGGAAGAAATCCGACCACACGGTTCGCATCTCGGTCATCCGTTGCCGGGCGCGGGTGATTTGTTCGGCGGGGAAATGGCCGGCATCCGTAAAGCGCTGCCAGATTACCGGGTCGTAGTGTTCACGGTAGGGCGCCAGCCAGTCGCGGTGCACGGTGTGCGCCTCACTCATGCCGATGGTGACGTAGGTGTCCACGGCGTCGCGCCACGAGGCGAGCAACGCGGCCTCGGTGGCGGGGTCGGCCGGACGAGCGAAACGCGCCGCAGTCTGTTCGCACACGGAGAGCACATCGGGGTCGATGGCGGGAACAAGTTGCCGGACGTTCAGGTAACAGCCCTTCGGCTGCCGGGGAGCCGGGGCCGTCGGACCGACGAGAGCGTTGATCGCGGCCAGCATGTCGGTGGCATTCGTCGTGAACCAGCCGGCGGTGTCCATCGACGGCGCCAGGGGAATGGCGTCGCGAATCAGGTCGTCACCAGGGGTCAGCCTGAATCCATAAAGCCCGCACCACGCTGCGGGCACGCGGACCGAGCCGCCGGTGTCGGTGCCGATGGCCAGCGGCACTACGCCCGCTGCGACCAGTGCCGCCGAGCCGCTGCTCGAGCCGCCGGACAGCCGGTTTGGAAAGCGCGGGTGGGGGCAGTCGCCATAGTGCGGATTTTCACCCGTGAGACCTGAGGCGAACTCGACGAGATGCGTCTTGCCCGCGCAAGTGGCGCCGAGGGCGGTGAGTTTCTGCACGAGGCGGCTATCCCGCGTTGGTGCCGGCCTGAGCTTGTCGAGAAAGGTCGAACCGGCGCGCGTCGGCACACCGGCGAGGTCGAAGAGATCCTTCAGCAGATAAGGGATGCCAGCCAATGATGGATTGATTGTGGGAGGGGCTTTACGCCCCGACTCGGCAGAAGTGGATACCAGCCAGTCGGGGCGTAAAGCCCCTCCCACACCCAATGCCGTCGCCAACTCGCGCTCCGGTTTCAACCACGCCAGCGCCGCGCGCCGCAGCGGGTCGGGCAGGGCGGCGACACGGGCGTGCACTTCGCGCGCCGCCGAGGCGGGTGCCATGGACTGCCACGCCGCGAACGGCAAAGTGGCTGGCGTTTTGGGCGCGTTCGTGTCCATTCGGGAACACTCATGGAGGCAGCCGCGCCCATCGTCAAATTTACCTCGCTGAAAAAGCGCTACGGCGCCGGACCGCTCGTGCTCGACGACATCAACCTGACGGTGGCGCCCGGGGATTTCATCACCCTGATCGGTCCCAGCGGTTGCGGCAAATCCAGCATCCTCAAGCTGGTTTCCGGACTCAATCCCGGCACCGAGGGCGCCTTGTCCGTGCTCGGCACCACTCCGAAACAGGCCCGCGACCGGCAGGCCTTCATCTTTCAGGACGCCACTTTGCTGCCCTGGCTGACGACAGAGGGTAACGCTGAACTGCCCTTGCGGTTGCGTGGCGTGGCTGCGGCCGACCGACGGGCCAAGGCGCGGGAGATGCTCGCACTGGTCGGACTCGACAAGGTGCGCAGCTACTACCCGCGTCAGCTTTCCGGCGGCATGAAGATGCGCGTGTCGATCGCCCGGGCCCTGACGCTCGCCCCGCAATTGCTGCTGCTCGACGAACCGTTCGGGGCGCTGGACGAGATGACGCGCAACCGCCTGAACGAGGAACTGCTCATCCTGCGCGAGCGCTCGCGGTTCACGGCGCTGTTTGTGACGCACTCGGTCAGCGAGGCGGTGTTCCTGTCGAACCGGATCGTCGTGATGGCGGCCAATCCCGGCCGGTTCCACGCGGAGGTGAAGGTGGATTTTCCGTATCCCCGCCAGTCCGCCCTGCGGGAAACACCGGAGTATCAGGCGAAGGTGAACGAGGTGTCGCGCCTGCTGCATCAAGTGGAGGCTACGATCATCCCATGAACATTCTAAACCGTCATTCTGAGCGCAGCGAGGAATCCAGTCTTTGTGGGCGGGGTGCCCTCACCCCGCGGGGCATGGCGGACGAGGGCGTCCGCCCTCCACCTGGATTCTTCTCTGCGCTCAGAATGACAGGCAGAGGAACACCAAAGGATATTCTCAAATGAAGAAGCTTCCGGCGGCTTTATATTGGGGTTTACCCGTCCTGAGCGGTCTGGTCTTTGTGGC
>JAYTUA010000088.1:0-8198 GCA_043745015.1 Opitutaceae bacterium
TCGGTGCCGACGGTGATGTTGCCCCACTGGTCGGTGGCGCCGACCTGCAGTTCGCAGTTGAAGGTTTTCCGCAGGTGCTGGAAATCGAAACCCTGCAGCAGCATGTAGGTGAACTCCGTGAAGCTGATGCCGGTGCTGCGGTCTTCCATGCGCGAGCGGACGGAGTCCTTGGCGATCATGGAGTTCACCGTGATGTGCTTGCCGGTGTCGCGGAGGAACTCGAGGAAGGTGAGGTTGCCGGTCCAGTCGTAGTTGTTGACGAGGCGGGCGGGATTTTTCACGCCGTCGAAGTTCAGGAAGCGGGCGAGTTGGGGCTTGATGCAGTCGAGGTTGTGCTGGAGCTGGTCGGGGGTGAGGAGGTTGCGCTCATCGGATTTGCCCGAGGGGTCGCCGACCATGCCCGTGGCGCCGCCGGCCAGGGCAATGGGGAAGTGGTTGTGATCCTGGAAGCGGCGGAGGGCGAGCAGGGGCACGAGGTTGCCGACATGGAGCGAGTCGGCCGTGGGATCGAAGCCGCAATAGAGCGTGACCGGGCCCTCGGCGAGGCGCTTGGCCAGCGCGTCGCGGTCGGTGCAGTCGGCGTAGAGGCCACGCCATTCGAGTTCGGCCAGGATGTCGCTCATTGGGTGAATGGTTATCAGGTGGGCGGGGCGGGGGAGGCAAGTGCGCAGTGGAGGCGGGGTGCCCTTACCCCGCGAGGCGTGGCGTGAATTGCGTCCCGCGGGGTGAGGGCACCCCGCCTACAAGCGCCGCGGCCCGCAGAGACGCGGGCCCTCCAGTGGTCCGACCTGCACCAAATCCTATGGCGGGCATCGCCAGTTTGGCCGGGCCGGTCAGACCCGCCTGAAATGGGTTGCCGGGCGCACGCCGGCGGTTCTAGTTATTCAGTTCCACGCGACGGATGTCCGCCGCCCAATCCACGAACCACAACCCATCCCTCCCATGCCCCTCGCCGTTGGCGCCAAAGCCCCTGATTTCACCCTCAAGTCCAAAACCGCTGACGGTATCAAGGACGTCACGCTGAGCGCCAATTTTGGCCGGAAGCCGACGGTGCTCCTGTTTTTCCCGATGGCCTACACCAGCGTTTGCACCAAGGAGATCTGTGATGTCAGTGGCGGCTTGTCGGACTATGCCAGCCTCGGGGCCGACGTCATTGCCGTCAGCGTGGACAGTCCCTTGACACAGGAAGTCTGGGCCACAACCAACAATATCAAGGTCACGCTGGTGAGCGACCTGAACAAGACGGTCACGAAGGCTTACGATGTGCTGTTCCCGATGTTTTTGGGCGTAGGTGACACGGCGGCGCGCGCAGCGTTCGTCATCGGCAAGGATGGGGTCATCAAATACGCCGAGCAGACCTCGACGCCGAAGGACCTCCCCAATTTCGCCGCCGTGAAAGCCGCGCTGGCCAAGTAATCCAGACGACAGAGGTCAGAGGACAGAAATCAGAAAAATTCAGTCGGGGCATCAAGCCCCTCCCTCAATTCAACTCATGAGTCTTCCGAACCCGTTCAACACCCTCCAGTCGTTTGGCGGCGGCAAGAAATTCTACTCGCTGCCTGAGCTGGCGAAGCAGTTTCCCGCCGTCTCCCGCCTGCCGGTAAGCATCCGCCTCGTCCTCGAGGCCGTGCTGCGTAATTGCGACGGTAAGCGCGTGCTCGAGTCCAACATCCGCGAGCTGGCCAACTGGAAGCCGACCGAGGCCCGCACGGCCGAGATCCCCTTCGTCGTCGCGCGCATCGTGCTGCAGGACTTCACGGGCGTGCCCCTGCTGGTGGACCTGGCGGCCATGCGCTCCGCCGTGGCCAAGATGGGCAAGAACCCGAAGATCATCGAGCCGCTCGTGCCGGTGGACCTCGTGGTGGACCACTCGGTGCAGGTGGACTTCGCCGGCTCGGCCGAGGCGATGCAGAAGAACCTCGAGTTGGAATTCACCCGCAACCGCGAGCGTTACCAATTCCTCAAGTGGGGCATGCAGGCCTTCGACACCTTCAAGGTCGTCCCGCCGGGCATCGGCATCGTCCACCAGGTGAACCTCGAGTATCTCGCCAAGGGCGTGCTCAGCGCCGGCGACGTTTATTATCCCGACACGCTTGTCGGCACCGATTCGCACACGACGATGATCAACGGCATCGGCATCGTGGGCTGGGGCGTGGGCGGCATCGAGGCCGAGGCCGGCATGCTCGGCCAGCCCGTGTATTTCCTCACGCCCGACGTCGTCGGCGTCCATCTCACCGGTGCGCTCAAGGAAGGCGTCACCGCCACCGACCTCGCGCTCACCGTCACGCAGATGATGCGCAAGGCGAAGGTCGTCGGCAAGTTTGTCGAGTTCTTCGGCCCCGGCGCCGCCGCCCTGCCGGTCGTGGACCGCGCCACCATCGCCAACATGGCGCCCGAATACGGCGCGACGATGGGGTTCTTCCCGATCGACGCCGAATGCACCAATTATCTCCGCGCCACCGGCCGCGACGAAAAACACGTCGCCACCTACGAGGCCTACTACCAGGCGCAGGGCCTGTGGGGCATTCCCGCCAAGGGCGCGATTGATTACTCGCAGGTCGTGGACCTCGACCTTGGCACCGTCGTCCCGAGCGTCGCCGGCCCGAAGCGCCCGCAGGACCGCATCGAGCTGCAGAATCTCAAGCGCGACTTTGTCGCCTCGTTCTCCAAGCCCGTCACCGAGGCCGGCTTTGGTAAGAAGGCCGAGGAGTTCACCACTGTCAGCGCGCAGGTCAACGGCCAGAAGGTTGGCCACGGCACCGTGCTCATCGCGGCCATCACGAGTTGCACCAACACGTCCAACCCCTCCGTCATGCTCGCGGCCGGCCTGGTCGCGAAGAAGGCCGTCGAGAAGGGCCTGAAGGTGAACCCGGTTGTGAAGTCCTCGCTGGCGCCCGGCTCGCGCGTGGTCACCGACTACCTTAACAAGACCGGCCTCACGCCTTATCTCGACAAACTTGGTTTCCAGACCGTCGGCTACGGCTGCACCACCTGCATCGGCAATTCCGGCCCGCTGGCCGCGCCGATCGAGGAGGCGGTAGTCAAGAACGACCTCGTCGCCGCGTCCGTCCTCTCCGGCAACCGAAACTTCGAGGCCCGCGTCCACCAGAACATCAAGGCGAATTTCCTGATGTCGCCGCCGCTGGTCGTGGCCTTCGCGCTCGCCGGCCGCGTGGACATCGACCTGTCCACCGAGCCCCTCGGCACGGGCACTGACGGCAAGCCGGTTTTTCTGAAGGACCTCTGGCCCACCTTGAAGGAAGTCCGCGACCAGATGGCCGCCGCGCTCAAGCCCGAGATTTTCCGCAAGCTCTACACCGACTTCGCGGCGCAGAACCCGAAGTGGAACGAGATTCCCTCGACCACAGGCAACGTCTATGCCTTCGACGCCAAGTCCACCTACATCCAGGAGCCGCCGTTCTTCACGAATTTCGGCATGAAGCCCGGTGCCATCGCCGAGATCAAGGGCGCCCGTGCGCTCGGCCTCTTCGGCGATTCGGTGACGACCGACCACATCTCGCCCGCCGGCGCCATCAAGAAGAGTTCGCCGGCCGGCCAATACCTGCTCGATAACGGCGTCACGTTTGAGGACTTCAACTCCTACGGCTCGCGCCGCGGCAACGACCGCGTGATGACCCGCGGCACCTTTGCGAATGTCCGCATCAAGAACCTGATGCTTGGCGGCAAGGAGGGCGGCAACACGCTCGGGCCCGACGGTGTTGAGACCTCGATCTACGCCGCCGCGATGGCCTACCAGAAGGCGGGTGTGCCGCTCATCATCCTCGCGGGCCAGGAATACGGCACCGGCTCGTCGCGCGACTGGGCCGCCAAGGGCACCAATCTCCTCGGGGTGAAGGTCGTCGTGGCGCAGAGCTTCGAACGCATTCACCGGTCCAACCTCGTCGGCATGGGCGTGCTGCCCCTGCAGTTCAAGGAAGGCACGACGGCCCAGACCCTCAAGCTCGACGGTTCCGAGACCTATGATGTCGTCGGCCTGACCGCGGCGATCAAGCCGCAGCAGGACCTCACGCTGAAGATCACGCGCCAGAACGGCGCGGTCGAGAACGTGCCGGTGCGCTGCCGCATCGATACGCCCATCGAGATCGATTACTACCAGCACGGCGGCATTCTGCCCTACGTGTTGCGGCAGATCGTGGCCGCGAACTGACAACTATCTTGTGGGCGGGGTGCCCTCACCCCGCGAGGCATGCGTCACGCCGACCACAATCCGCGGGGTGAGGGCACCCCGCCTCCTGCAATTTCCAATCCATGTCCGAATCCACCAACCCCGTCTTTCTCGTCGATGCCTACGCCACCCCGGTGCTTGTGCGCATCGAGGGCCGCGCGTCGTTCGCCAACAGCGGTGGCCTGCGGGATTTCTTCGCCCAGATGCTCAAGCAGGGACGGAAGAGCTTCGTGGTGGATTTCCTGCATTGTGCGAGCATGGACAGCACTTTCCTGGGCGTGCTGGCCGGGGCGGCGCTGGAGCTGCGCCGGCAGACCCCGCCGGGCACGCTCACGCTCGTGCGCGTGGCGGAGCGCAACCTCGAGCTGATCCGCAACCTCGGGCTTCACCGGCTGGCCACCGTGGACGGGGCGAATTCGCCGGCGGGTTTCCACGGCGGCACCTCCGGCCTGGACATGCGCGCCCGGAGTGAGATCGACCGCGCCCGGCTGATGCTGGAGGCGCACGAGCATCTGGTCTCGACCGATGCGGCCAACGCGGCGAAATTCCAGGACGTGCTGGCGTACTTGCGCCGCCGGCTGGAAACCCGTTAAGGTGGCGGCATGACGCTGTTCCTACTCGGCAGCTTCCTCAGCGCGGCCCTGGTCTACGCCTTCTATTGGCGCGCCCAGCGGGACGCGGCCCGGCTCGAGGAGGAGAAGCAGGCCCTGTTGGAGGAGCGGCAGATCGTCATCGATTACATGCACACCATGGTGGATGCCGTGGGCGACCGCCTGCCGCGCGAGGAACTGTTCCAGCGCATCGTCCACGCAGCGATCCTGAGCACCGGGGCGCTCAGCGCCTGCATCTTTGAGAAGGGGGCGGACAACCTCATGCGCGGCGTAGCCGTCGAGGGCCTGTTCCCGCCGCACCGGCCCATCCTCGACGTCCAGCGGATGAAACTCGGCACCCGGGCCAAGTTCATCGAGCAGGTGTTGAAGTCGGAGGTGTTTCCGGTGGGGGAGGGTCTGGTCGGCCGCGTGGCCGCCACCGGCCGGGGTGAACTCATCGTCAAGGCCTCGGCCGACCCGCGGATCGTGAAGCACGAGGACGAGGCGCTGTATGTCCATTCCGTCATCGCGTCGCCCATCATGGTCCGGAAGCGGATGATTGGCGTCCTGTGCGTCTGCAATCCGGCCGATGGCACGCCCTTCACCGAGACGGACTACTCGCTGGTCGAGGCCCTGGCCGAGCAGGCGGGCCTCGCGGTGCACAACGCGGACTTCCTCAGCCTGCAGGTGGAGAAGCAGCGGCTCGACCTTGATCTCGCGCTGGCGAGCGATGTCCAGCAGATGCTGCTGCCCCGCACGATGCCGGCGGTGCCCGGGCTCGACCTCGACGCCCGCTATCTCGCGGCGCAAAAAGTGAGCGGTGACCTCTACGACGTTTTCACCCTCGGGCCGGATCGGGTCGGGCTCGCCGTGGCCGACGTCTCGGGCAAGGGCATCTCGGCGTCGCTCCTGATGGCCATTTGCCGCACGACGCTCCGGCAGATGGCGCCGGCGCACACTTCGCCCGCGAAGGTGCTGGCGGAATTGAACCGGTCGCTGGCGGGCGACATGCGCGAAGGCATGTACATCACCATGACGTATGCGGTCGTGGATACCTCCCGCAATTGCGTGACCTTCGCCCGGGCCGGGCACGAACGCCCGCTGTTGTCCCGGCGCGACCAGACCACGGGGTCATTTGTGAGCGAATATATCAACTCCGAGGGCATGCCGCTCGGGTTGGTGGACAGTGCCTTGTTTGAATCGGTGATCGAGGACAAGACCGTCGAGTTTGTGCAGGGCTCGACGCTGGTGTTGTTCACCGATGGCCTCACCGAGGCGCCGAATGCGGATGACAAGGAGTTTGGCAGCGCCCGGCTGGCCGATGCGCTCCGGGCGTCGCACGCCGGGTCCGCCGGCCAGATCAATGATCACATTCTCCAGTCGGTACAGAATTTCTCCGGGGCCGCCGGCCTGCGCGACGACTATACCCTGCTGACGGCCAAGCGGAGCTGACCCACCCCGTCGCTGCGCGCCACCCCTCTTGGTAGAGGGGACCCAAACCTCCGGCTGCGAAATCCCCTCTGGAGAGGGGTGCCCGTAGGGCGGGGTGTGTTAAATCCCGTTTGCCTTCGTTCCGGCGGCATCTACTTCTATCAGGCCACCTATGCCCGCCATCCCCTCGACCGCCCCGACTCAACTGCCCGATGCGGCGGGACATTTCGGTCCCTACGGCGGCATCTTTGTCCCGGAGACGCTGATGACGGCCTTGGCCGAGCTCACGGCGGCCTACACGCAGGCGAGCCAGGACCCGGCGTTCATCGCCGAGTTGCGGCAGCACCTGAAGGAATTCGCCGGCCGGCCGACGGAGCTGTACTATGCGGAGCGGCTGACGGAGCACTGCGGCGGAGCAAAAATCTATTTCAAGCGCGAGGATCTGCTCCACACCGGGGCGCACAAGATCAACAATGCCCTCGGCCAGGCCCTGCTGGCGCGGCGCATGGGCAAGCAGCGGATCATCGCCGAGACCGGGGCGGGCCAGCATGGCGTCGCCACCGCGGCCGTGTGCGCCAAGTTCGGCCTCGAATGCACGGTCTACATGGGCTCGGTGGACATGGCGCGGCAGGCGTTGAATGTTTTCCGCATGCGCCTGATGGGCGCCAAGGTCGTCGCGGTCGAGGCCGGCCAGAAAACCCTCAAGGATGCGGTCAACGAAGCCATGCGCGACTGGGTGACCAACGTCCACAGCACCCACTACATCCTCGGCTCGGCCCTGGGCGCGCACCCGTATCCGATGATGGTCCGGGATTTTCACCGGGTCATCGGCCAGGAGCTCCGCGAGCAGATTCTGGCCCGGGAGAAGCGCCTGCCCGACGAGATCATCGCCTGCGTGGGCGGGGGCAGCAACGCCATCGGCGTGTTCTTCGATTTCCTCGGTGACAAGTCGGTCAAGCTCACCGGCGTCGAGGCCGGCGGCCGTGGCCTCAAGCGCGGCGAGCACGCGGCCCGGTTTGAGGGCGGCAAGCTCGGGGTGCTCCAGGGCAGCAAGACCTACATTCTCCAGAATCCCGACGGGCAAATTGAGCTGACGCACTCTGTCTCGGCCGGCCTCGATTACGCCGCCATCGGCCCGGAGCACGCGCACTACCGTGAGGCGGGCCGCATCGGCTACGCCTATGCAACCGACGACGAGGTCTTGGCCACGTTTCAACTCTGCGCGCGGCTCGAGGGCATCATCCCCGCGCTCGAGTCGACGCACGCGCTCGTCTACGCCGTGAAGCGCGCCCGCGAAATGCGGCCGGACCAAATCCTCGTCGTCAACCTCAGCGGCCGCGGCGACAAAGACGTGCAGCAAGTGCAAAGACTGCTGGATACGAAAGCCTGAGGGCGGGGTTGGGTGGATTCTCTCTCAGCGGATCACGGAAACACTGAGGAGCGGAAACGCGGAAGGGGAGGTCTGTTCCGAGCTTCCGCTCTTCCGCTTTTCCGTGATCTTCCGGCTCCGAGATTTTCCGTGCTCATCCGCGCGATCCGTGGTTAATCTGTCTGCTCTATGAATTCCATGACCGGCTACGGCCGCGCTTCGGGCGCACTTGAATCCCAGACCGTCACCGTGCAGGTGAACTCGGTCAACCGTCGCAGTCTCGACCTGTCGATGAAACTGCCGGACGAGTGGGAGAGCCTGGAGGCCGCCGTCGCGGAGGCGGTGCGCAAGAGCGTCATTCGCGGCAAGGTGCATGTCGCCGTCGAAGTGGCGGGCGCCCTCGGAGAAGCGGCGACGTGGGACACGGACGCGGTGGCCGAGAGCCTGACGCGCTTAGCCGACTTGGCGAAGGCGCGCGGGATCAGATTCGAGCCGACCGCCGATCTCCTCTGGCAGATCGCGAGCGCCCAACGCAACGACGGGCAGCTACCCGCCGTCGATGACGCGGCCCCGGTCTTGCGGGCGACGCTCGCCGAGGCGTTGCGGGGACTCTCGGCGATGC
>JAYTUA010000089.1:0-7967 GCA_043745015.1 Opitutaceae bacterium
GGGGTTGGAGCGGCCCGCCGCGGCCCAGCCGATCATCGGGGGCAGCGCGCCGCTGATGGCGCCGAGCTCGGTGTTCCAGCGCGACCAGCGCTTGGCCGGGGTGTAGATGGCGAGGTAGGCAACAATCGTCGCGAGGGCGAGGAAGGTCGAGTAGCCGTTGACGAATTTGAACAGCACGCCCAGGCCGGTGATGCACAGGATCCAGCCGACGACAAAGGCCGAGCCGGGCGCGATGATGCCGGCGGGGATGGGCCGGCCAGCGGTGCGCGTCATCAAGGCGTCCGTGTCGCCTTCCATCCACATGTTGAGCGCCGCCACGCCTCCCGCGCAGAGGGAAGTGCCGAGCACCACCAGCAACGTGCGCTTCCAGTCCCAATACGAATAGGGCACGGCGGCGAGGTAGCCGACCATCGCGGTGATGACCGACATGAAACTCAGCCGCGGCTTCGTGAGTTCAAGATAGTGCCGCCAGGTGGCGCGGCTGGGGGGGGCGAGGGATGCGGTATCGGCCGGCGTCATGGGTGGGCGCGCTCCATCGAGTCACGCCGGGTCAGGAAGACGACGAGAAAAGTGGTGGCGAGCGTCAGGGCGCCGACGACCACGTGGCCGGTCGTCATGGTGATGCTGCGCCCGGTCCAGATAATCTGCGCGCCGAGGGTGATTTGCAGGCCGAGGAGCCCGAGGAGCAGGAAACTTGCTGCGCGCACCGGCCGGGCCAGGGATTTCTCGCGCCAGAGGAAGTGACTGTAGAGGAGGAGGGCGACGCTGATGACGGCGGCCAGCACGCGGTGGGTGAACTGCAGTACCACGCGGTTATCCCAGGTGGCGGGCAGGAGCGCGCCTTCCGGGGTGGAGAAGGGAAAGGTCGGGATCGCCATGCCGGCGGCATTGTGCCGCATGGTCACGGCCACCGCCAGTTGCATGAACAGGAGCACCACGCACCACCCGCCGAGGACACGAACCCGCGCGCCGGCTTGGCCGAGGGTGTTGTCCACCCAGGGCCGCGAGACCCCGGCGACGATGGCGAAGAGCACGCACACGTAAACCTGCGCGAGCATGCCGTGGGGCAGGCGCAGCATCTGGCCGAGGGACATGTCGAACCCCGGCACGTTGAGGGCGTCGAGCGTCACGCGGGTGCCGCCAATGACGCCCTGCATGATCACGATGGCCAGCGCCCACCAACCGAGCTTGCGCAGCCACACGCGCGATTCGGTGCGGTGCAGCCAGGACGCGAGGACGATGGTGATCAGGCCCATCATCATGCCGGACAACCGGTGCGAGTGCTCGGCGAATTTATCGATTTCGGTCAGCCAGCCGTGGGGATTGACGGAACCGTTGGACAACGGCCAGTCCGCGAAGGCCATGCCCGCGCCGATGGTCGTCGTGAAAGCCCCGAGTGCCACGAGCACAAACACCCACGCGCTGCCCAGGGCGGCGAACCAGGCGAGTCCGGGTTTATAGGTGGCGGTGCGGGGCATCAGGTGAATTATCAGCGGAAACCGGCAGGTGATACTCCACACCCGGGCAGAGCAAACCTTTTGACAATTCCCGCCGTTGGCAAATGTGTGTGCGGGATGAAGCTGAGTTATTCGCCTGCCCTTGTCCTCGCGGCATCATTGCTAATGTCCGGTTGTGGCAAACAGCAGTCGGCGACGCCGGCCGTGGCCGGAGCATCCCAGCCGGTTTCCGCGGCCGCCCCGATCGAGGTCCGGCATCCGCTCACCGGCGAAATCGTCAAGGTGGACCCGGAGCGGCAGGTGCTGCTCGTCAGCCACGACAAGATTCCCGGTTACATGGCGGCGATGACGATGGAGTTCAAGGTGTCCAAGGCCGATTTCGCCAACGCCCGGGCCGGCCAGCGCATCCGGGCCGAGCTGGTGGTGCGCGGGGAAGATTTCCTCCTCGAAAAGATCTGGCCCGACGACTCCGTCACCCGGAGCACGATCGAGGCCGCCACCAACGCCCTCGCGCAGGACACGGCGATGCGGGGCAAGGAGGCCTACCGGGAGATCGGCGAGGCGTTGCCCACCTTCACGCTGCTGGACCAGGAGGGGCGCACGGTTTCGGCCAGCCGGTTCCGCGGCAAGCGGATCGTGCTCAATTTTATTTTCACGCGCTGCCCGGTGGCGACGATGTGCCCGGCCGCGACGCTGCGCATGTCCCAGTTGCAAAAGGCGGCGCGCGCGGCCGGGGCGAAGGACTTTGAACTGGTCTCCATCTCGATGGACCCGGAATACGACACGCCCGGGGTGCTCCGGGAATACGCCGAGACGCGCGGGCTCGACACCACCAACTGGTCGTTCCTTACGGGCCCCGACGCGGCGGTGCGGCACCTGCTCGCGCAGCTGGGGGTCATCCGCGAGTTCGAGGGCGCCACCATCAAGCACACGCTGGCCACCGTGATCATCGACGAGCAGGGCCGCATCGTTCACCGCGTGGATGGCAGCGCGTGGCAAGTCGAGGACTTTGTCCGGCGGCTGAAACAGGGATGAAGCCGCCATACCAAAGTGGAACGATGTGGGCGGGGTGCCCTCACCCCGCAAGGCCCGGACATCGCTTCTCCAATCACGCGGGGTGGGGGCACCCCGCCCACAAAAACTGGATTCTTCGCTCCGCTCAGAATGACAGGTATCGGATCTTATGACTAAACCGGAGTCCCCCAAGCTTGCCCAGGCCCGGAAACGCCAGGTCATCCTCCTCACGGTCGCGGCCCTGGCGCTGTATGTGGCGGTGCGGCTGTTGCCCGCGGGCTCCAACGTGAACCACATGGATTTTCGGATGGAAGGGAAGGGGGTGCTGGAATTCTGCGACCCGGCGAATCCCCAGTTCATTCCCGTGGTGGCGGTCCGTTCCCCGATCGTCATGACTCTCGAGTCGGAGCACGCGCCGGCGAAGGACGAGCCGGTGGAAATGACGCTCACGCTCCGCACCGCCAGCGGCAAACCCATCGGCCCGGCCGACCTGCTGGTGGCGCACACGCGCAAGCTGCATTTGCTCGTGATCGACCCGACGCTCACCGACTACCAGCACATCCATCCCGAGCCGGGGCGCCGGGAGGGGGAATGGAAATTCAGCCTCACGCCCGGGCGGGCGGGGCTCTACCGCGTCTTTGCCGATTTCACCCCGGTCGCGACGCAGCGCGGGCTCTATGCCTCGGCTGATTTCAAGGTGCAGGGTCCGGTGGCCACGGTCTTCGCCAACTCCAGCGCGATCCACCAGGAACGCGGCTATAATTTCGAGCTGGTGCTGCCGCCGGCTTTGCGCGCCGGCCAGCCCACGGTGCTGCGCTTCCGGATCGAGAGCCAGGGGGCGGTCAAGGAGCCCGTGCCATTGGAGCCGGTCATGGGCGCCTTTGCCCATTTGGTGACTTTCGACGAGGCGCGCAGCGGCTTCGCCCACCTGCATCCGGTGGAAAGCGACCTGGCCCAGCCGCCCGACGCGGTGCACCCGGTGCTGAGTTTCAAGGTTACCATCCCGGCCTCGGGCCGCTACGTCATCTGGGCCCAGGTGAAGATCGCCGGCCAGGAAATCTTCGCCCCCTACTGGGTCGACGTCCTGCCCTGAGGAATTGAGGTAGGGCGCGACCGCGACGAGTGCGATCGCCTCGGCGGCTGGGCGCGCCGAATGAAAATGCCTGGACGGCCCGGCGGTCCGTCCCTACCGGCGCTGCCGCGCCAACGATTTGAACACACTCACACCGGCTCGCCGGAAAGTTCCAGCACATCACCGCCGTCGGTGGATAAGAAGCGGCCGAGCTCGGTGCCGGGGAAACTGCCGAAGACCCCGGGGTGGCAGCGCAGCAGGCCTTCGCGGGCGAGCCGCACGATGCTGCGCTGGTTGAGCGCGGGATCATTGCAGAAGTAGTGGTCGCGCGCCTTGTGCGGCCAGACGAGGCTGCCGCGCAGCACATCGCCGATCAGCGCCTCGCCACTGGCCAGCACGACTGAGACGGAACCCGCGGTGTGGCCCGGGGTGGGCAGCACGCGGCCGCGCAGGCCGTAGGGTTCCAGCGCGATGCCTTCCTGGAAAGCCAGGTCGGGCTCAAAGGCTTCAAACTGCTCGTCCACGAACGGGCGCAGCACGCGACCGAGCGTATCCTGCACGGCGAGCACGCCGTTGCGGCCGGCCCGGACCAGCGGCCCGTCGCCCACATGCAGGGCAATCTGCGCGCCGGTGCGGCGGCGGAGCTCGGCCGCGCAACCGGCATGGTTGCTGTGGCCGTGGGTCAGGAGGATGAGCGCGAGGTCCTTCGGCTCGACGCCGCTGGCCTTGAGTCCGGCCAGGATGCGCTGGAGGTCGCCCGGTGCGCCGGTGTCCACCAGCACCGGCCGCTCGCCGAGCAGCAGATAACAGTTGGAGATCGCGCCTTTGATCCGGATCAGCATGGGATGGTTTGTTTTTTAGCCACGGATTACACCGATGGGCACGGATAAGGCGTAACCATCCAATGAACCTGTCATCCTGAGCGAAGCGAAGGATCCAGAACAATAGGCGATCATAAACATGGCTCTGGATGTCAAATCAGCCTGCTGGCTAGACTTCATTGCGTCCAGAATGACATGCAGGAGGGTTTATCCGTGTACATCCGTGAAATCCGTGGCAAAAATCCTTGGGTCCACCTCAAAACTTCAGGTGCTTGACCGTGACGCCCTTGTTGATGAGTTGCTTCAGGGAATCGAGGCCGATGCGCAGATGCGAGGTGACGTGGGCGTGGTCCACCTGCTTGGCGGTTTCGGCCGTCTTCACGCCTTCGGGCGTCATCGGTTCGTCGGAGACCAGGAGCAGGGCGCCGGCGGCGGTCTCGTTGGCGAAGGCGGTGATGAAGATCGTGGCGGTCTCCATGTCGACGGCCATGGCGCGGATTTTTTTCAGGTAGGCCTTGAAGACCTTGTCGTGCTCCCACACGCGGCGGTTGGTGGTGTAGACGGTGCCGGTCCAGTAGTCGCGCCGGTGGTCGCGGATGGTGGTGGAGATGGCCTTTTGCAGGGCGAAGGAAGGGAGGGCCGGCACCTCGGGCGGGAAGTAGTCGTTGCTCGTGCCCTCGCCGCGGATGGCGGCGATGGGGAGGATGAGGTCGCCGATGCGGGCGCGGTGCTTCACGCCGCCGCACTTGCCGAGGAAGAGGACGGCCTTGGGCTTGATGGCCGAGAGCAGGTCCATGATCGTGGCGGCGGTGGCGCTGCCCATGCCGAAATTGATGATGGTGATGTTGCCCGCCGTGGCGCTGCGCATGGGCTTGTGGCGGCCATGCACGGGCACCCGGTGCCACTGGGCGAAGAGCTCGACGTAGCGGTCGAAGTTGGTGAGCAGGATGTAGCGGCCGAACTGCTTCAACGGCACGCCGGTGTAGCGGGGCAGCCAGTCGGTGACGATTTGTTGCTTGGTCTCCATGTGGGGTTGCTTTGCCCTCAAAAAAATATCCCCGCCAAAGGACTTGGCGAGGTTAATAAAATTGTCGGCATCTCCGCCGCCCCGCCGATGTTCGATTCCAAACCAGGAAGTTTGACCACTAATGGATTCCTCAACCGAGGAATCCTTCGAAATGTGCGGTGACTGATCGTCACCGCCTATTGGTTCAAGGGGCCGGCTGATCGCCGGCTGTTTTGGGGCTGTCTCCGATCAGGAGACCCCAAATCCAAATCCGGAGCCGATCAGGCGAAGGGGTGACTTAAGGTTTCGCCCGTTGGCGAAACCCTTTTAGTGGTCAGTTCTCGGGGTATGGAAATTCCTACCACTTCAGACTCAGCTCCGCGCCCCAGGTGAGGGGAGCGCCGGGCGTGGCGTGGCCGACGCCGGGCGTGATCGAGCTGTAATATTTCTCGGCGCCAAGGTTGCGGCCGAATAGGCGCAGTTCGCCCCGGGCGAAACTGTAGCCGGCGTCCGCTTCGAGCAGCGTGTAGGAACGCTGGGCGAAGGCGGCGGTCTCGCGTTCGTCGTAATAGGTCGTACCGGTCCAGGTGAGGCCGGCGCCCGCGAAGAAGCCCGTGGCGGGCCGGTAGTCGATGCGCAGCGAACCGTTGCCGGCGGGCGCGTAGGGTGCCTGGTTGCCGGAATAACTCGTGTGGGTGAACGGATCGGTGAAGTCGTCCAGCGTGGCGCGGGAAACCGAGACGGCCAGAGTCACCGTGACGTCGTGGCCGGCGCGCCACACGGACTCGAGCTCGAAGCCCAGCACGCGCGCGCGGTCGGCATTCACGACGAGGTATTCGTCGGTGAACGAGCCGGGCACGGCGAAGGAGCGCTCGATCTGGTAGCCGCTGACGCTCGAGGCGTAGGCCCGCACGGTGTAGGTGAGGGCGGAATCCTTGGGCGCGGTGCTGAACGCCGCCTCGACGCTCCAGGTGCGCTGCGGATTGAACGCCGCGAGGTCGGACCGGCCGGTGTAGGCCGAATAGCCGCCGGCTTTGAAGCCGCGGGCGAGGGTCAGCGTGAAATCAGTCGCCTCGTCAATCCGGTGGCTGGCGGCGATGCCGGGCAGGAAGGCGGACCAGTCGTTGTCGCGCTGGAACACTTTGGAGCTGGGGACGGTCTCGGTGCGGGTGAAGTCCTTGGTGGTGCGCTCGGCGCGCAGACCGGGCGTGACGAGCCAGCCCGGGGCCGGCGTGAAATTGGCGCGACCGAACAGCGCGAGCGTATCGGCATCGGTGGTGAAACCGGATTTCTCAATGGGGAAACCGCTGAACACGCGGTCGGCGGAGCCGCGGGTGCGGGACGTCGAGTAAAACGCGCCGCCCGAGTATTGCTCGCCGGTGAAACGGACCTCCTCGTTGAAGGTGTGCTGCGACTGGGTGACCGCGGAGTCGAAATTCTTGCCGCCGAAGACGACGAGCCGGTTGGAATACGGTGCCAGCTCCCACGTGGAGTAACTGGTCGTGGCGGTGAGCGTGCCATCGGCGAGCTTGCGCGTGACGCCGAACGCCGCGGCACCGAAGTCGGTGTCGGACACGCCTTCCTTGCCCCGGGCGACCGTGCGGAGCGATTTGCCGAGCGGCACGAGCGGTTGCGCGCCGTCGCGCGAGCGCTGGCCGAGCACCTGCAGCGATAGCTCCAGGTCGGCGGCGGGCCGGTAGCGCAGTTTCACACGGCCAGAGACGGACTCGCGGTGATCGACGTCCTGATTCAACTGGCTGTTGAAGAGGTAGCCGTCGCGCTGGCTGGCGTTGATGCCGGCGGTGATGTCGGATTGCGCGCTGGGCGCGCTCTGCACCGAGGCGCCGAAAGAGAGCAGCCCGTAGTTGCCGGCGGACAGGCTGGCGTGAGATGAAGTGCCGGGGCCGGGCGCGGCGCTGGTCAGCTGGATGACTCCGCCGTCGCCGGCGCGGCCAAAGAGCGTGGCGGCCTGCGGGCCGCGGTGAATGGCGACCGATGAGAAATCGTACAGGCCGGCGGGAAAGGTGAAGCCGCTGGCGAGGGGGATGTCGTCGAGATAGACCGGGGAGGAGGAGTCGCTGAAGTAGGGCGTGTTGCTCAGGCCGCGCAAAGTGGTGGTCTGGCCGAAGCCGTGCGCCCCGGCGTCGTTGATGGCGAAACCCGCCGTGTGGCGGGCGATGTCAGTCAGGCCCGAGAAAGCGTCGGTGCCGGCCGCCGGAACCACCAAGCTGGGTTGCGCGGAGAGTGTGCCCGCGGGGCCGTTCACGGTCATGGCCGGGAGATGCTGCACCTCGTCGGCGGCGAGGGAGGCCGAGAGGACGGCGAGAAGGGCAAGGCAGGAGAAGCGGCGGAGGAACGGGGTCATCGATGGGAAACGCCGAATGGGAATCCCCCGGCGAGAAAGCGCAAGCTTGGGTTTAATCCTTCAATTCTTCCGCTGGAGGGCTGAGCTTCCACGAGGCCATAGTTAAACGCGGAGTGCGCGAAGGACGCAGAGTAAGAACTTTGCACCGTTGCCAAACGCAAGCCCTTGCTCTTGCGTTTCATCCCTAGGCCCAGCCGTAAACGTAGTGAGGTCCAAATACTGTTGGGCGCAT
>JAYTUA010000090.1:0-7958 GCA_043745015.1 Opitutaceae bacterium
GGCATCCCGCCTCACGCGACCTGCTTCGACATCGCCGCCGCCTGCTCCGGCTTCCTGTATGCCCTCGAGATCGCCTACGGCCAGCTGCAGACCAACCGCTACCAACGGGCCCTGATCATCGGCGCGGAAAAACTATCGACCATCACCGACTGGACCGACCGCTCCACCTGCGTGCTCTTTGGCGATGGCGCCGGTGCCGCCGTGTTGAAGAAGGTGGACCAGCCCGGCATCGGCATCCTCGGCACCGATCTGGGGGCGGATGGAGAGTTCGTGGACAATCTCTACATTCCCGCCGGGGGCAGCCGGACCCCGGCCTCGGCCGAGTCGGTCGCCAAGCGCGACCATTGCATCCGGATGAACGGCCGCGAGGTCTTCAAGAGCGCCGTGCGCGTCATGGAGACGGTGGCGCGGGAAATGATGGAACAACACCAGGTCTCCCCTGACCAAATCAGCCTCGTGATTCCCCATCAGGCCAACATCCGCATCATCGAGGCGCTGGCCGGCAACCTGAAGATGCCGCTCGATAAGTTTTTCGTCAACCTCGACCGTTACGGCAACACCTCCTCCGCCACCATTCCCCTGGCGCTGGACGAGGCCCGCCGCGCCGGCCGGATCAAACCCGGCGACCTGACGCTGCTGGTGGCCTTTGGCGCTGGCTTGACCTACGGGGCCACTCTTGTTCGATGGTAATCCACTGTTCCATGCGCCGTCCTCTCCTCTCCCTTTTCCTCGCAGCCCTCGCGGTGCTGCTCCTCGTTCCCGCCCGGCTGAGCGCCGACCTCGTCTGGACGCCCGAAACGGGGTGGAAGGTCCAGGGTGGCGTGCTCGCGGCTTTCGCCGGCGAGGAGGGTCGCAGCGCCCTCGAGGCGATGAACAAGGCCCGCACCGCCGAGGAGTTGGACAAAACCGGCACCGCCCTCAAGTACTACGGGATTGTCATCAGGAAATACCCGAACTCCGTGTACGCCGCCGAGGCCATGTACCGGACCGGCCTCATCCAGCAAAAGCACCGCCAGTACCACAAGGCCTTCGAGACTTACCAGGCCATGGTCAGCCGTTATCCCAACTCCGAGAAATTCAACCAGGTCATCGGTGAGCAGTACCGCATCGCCTCGGACCTGTTCGAGGGCAAGCGCGCCAAGGTTTACAGCTGGCTGCCCGGTTTCCGCAACCGCGAGCGGGCCATCGGGTATTTTGAAACCATCGTGCAGACGGCCCCCTACAGCGATTACGCGCCGCTCGCCCTCATGAATGCCGCGCGCGGCTACAAGAAAATGACCGAAACCACCGCGGCCATCGATGCCTTGGATCGCATGATCAATACCTACCCGCGCAATGTCCTCACCCCGGACGCGTACCTGAAGATCGCCGAGACCCACGCCTCGCTGGTGGATGGCCCGGCCTATGATCAAACCTCGACCAAGGACGCCATCACCTACTTCGAGGATTACATGATCCTGTTCCCCGGTGACTCCGGCATGGCGTCGGCCGAGAAGGGCCTGGATAAGATGAAAACCGTGCTCGCGAACAGCAAGCTGACGATGGCCGATTACTACTACAAGTATCGCCGAAACTACAAGGCCGCCAAAGTATTCTACAACGAAGCGATCACCGTCTATCCGGATTCAGCGGTGGCCAAGGAAGCCCGCGAGAAACTCGTCACGGTTGAAGCCAAACTCGATGAACTGGCCAAGACCGCCCCGGCGCAGACCAACACCCAGAAGCCCGTCCAGCCCAAGAAGCCCAAGCGCTTCTGGATATTCTAAGGCGGGAGTCATCCCACCTCCTGTCATTCTGAGCGCAGCGAAGAATCCAGCATGACACGCATACGCTGTGGATCCTTCGCTTTGCTCAGGATGACACGACTCGGTGCACTTCTTGTCTTGGGATGTATGCTCGCCGGTTGTGCCAGTTACCAACTGGGCACCGGCTCATCCCGGAAATTTGCCACGCTCTTTGTGGCCCCGATCACGAGCGAGGCACTCCTGCCCCAAGCCCAGGTCTTGGTGACTACCCAGCTCCGCGAGGCCTTCATCCGGGACGGTCGCCTCACGTTGGTCAACTCGGCCGAATCCGCCGACGCGGTCCTGAGCGTCACCCTCGCAGATTACCGCCGGACCGTGGCCGTTTCCCGACCCGACGACACCGGCTTGGCCCGGCGCTTTGACGTCACTTTGCAAGCGCGCGCCACCCTCCTCGATAACCGGACCAAGCAGCCCTATTTCACCCAGCGGCACCTCGAGGCCACCCGCGGGGTATTCACTGACAGCGGCCTGGTGCCCTCCGAATATCAGGCGTTGCCCTTGCTGGCCGAATCCATCGCGGGTGAAGCTGTCCACGCGGTCCTCGACACTTGGTGATTTTTTGGAGGGCCCGTCTCCCGACGGGCCGAGGGCAGTCGGGAGGTTGTCCCTCCCGCGCAAACAAAGGGTTGAGCCTTTCCGGTCCTCTGTCATCCGTCACCTGTCCTCTGATTCCCAGCTCATGCCTCATCCGTCCATCCTCGCCCCTTCCCTGCTGGCCGGCGACCACGCCAATCTCGCCGCCAGTGCCCAGGCTGCCGCCCGCTCGGGAGCACCCTGGCTGCACCTCGACATCATGGACGGGCATTTCGTGCCCAACCTTACCTTTGGCCCCGAGGTGCTCGCCGCCCTGCGCCGCGCCGGCCTGAAGACTTTCTTCGACACGCACCTGATGCTGGCGGAGCCGCACAAGTATCTCGAACCCTTCGCTCAAGCCGGCGCCAACCTCATCAGCATCCACATCGAGCCCGCCTACGACCATCGGGCCGCTCTCGCCCGCATCCGCCAACTCGGCTGCCAGTGCGGCATCGTGCTCAACCCCGGCACCCCGGCCGCGGCTATCGAGCCGTTGCTCGGTCTGGTCGATCTTGTGTTGGTCATGACGGTGCAACCGGGCTTCGGCGGACAATCCTTCCGCACTGACATGCTGCCGAAGCTGCGTGAAATCGACGGCTGGCGCCAGTCCCGCCAGCTGGACTTCCGTCTCGAAGTGGACGGCGGCATCGACCTCACCACCGCCGCGCAGTGCCGCGCCGCGGGCACCGACACCTTCGTGGCCGGCACCTCCTTCTTCAAGGCCGCCGACCAGACCGACTTCGCCGCCGCCATCAGCCAACGGTAGCAAAGCGAACCTCCCCTCATGGTTTCACTCCGATCCGCCGCTGCGCTTGTCTCCCTGTTGCTGCTCACGGTCTGCGGTCACGCAGCCGGCCTGGCCGACACGCGCGCAGCTTTCCTGCGCGTCATCGACCGGCCAAAGGTGCCCCTCGCATCCGAGATTCACCGGCTGGAGGCCGCTGGGGCCGCCGTGGAGAAATACCATTTCAGCTTCGCCGCCGACGCGGAACAGCGTGTGCCGGGCTATCTCATGAAACCAGCCGCGGTCACCGGCCGCCGGCCCGTGGTGATCGTGCTGCATGGGACCGGCGGGAGCAAGGAGTCGTCGCAGGATACGGTGGCGGCCCTGGTTCGCGCCGGCTTCATCGGCGTGGCGATCGACGGCCGCTACCATGGCGAACGCACCAAGGCCGGTTCCGGCGCGGCGGAATACAACGAGGCGATTGTGCGCGCCTGGCGCACCGGCCAGGAACACCCGTTTTTCTACGATACGGTCTGGGACGTCATGCGGCTGATCGACTACCTCGGGACCCGCGAGGACGTGGATGCGACCCGCATCGGCCTGATGGGTTTCTCCAAAGGCGGAATCGAAGCCTTCCTCGTCGCGGCCGCGGATCCGCGCATCGCGTGTGTGGTGCCCTGCATCGGCGTGCAGAGTTTCCGCTGGGCGCTGGAGAACAGCCAGTGGAAGGCGCGCATCGCGACCATCCAGAATGCCTTCGACGCGATCGCGGCACTCGAGCATAAAGCCAAACCCGGCGCGGATTTCGTGCGGGAGTTCTACGCCAGGGTCGTGCCCGGCATCGATGGCGCGTTCGACGGCCCCGCGATGCTGCCGTTGATCGCACCCCGGCCCTTGCTCGTAATTAACGGCGATTCGGACGCCAACACCCCGATTGCCGGCGTGCGCCTGTCCGTCAACGCCGCGCGCCCGCTCTACACGTCGGCGCACGCCGAGGATAAATTACTGCTGCGGATCCAGGAGAACACGCCCCACCGGGTGAATCCCGACAGCGTGCAGGCGGCGGTGGACTGGTTTGTCCGCTGGCTCCGGCCGTAACCCGGCTCCGGTCAGTCCCCACCCTGGGCGATCGCGGCGGCGCGGAGATACTGCTGACGGAAGTGGTCGGCCAGTTCGCTCGCCAGCCGGACCTCGTCCACCTTGTTCTTGGCATTGAGCGCGGGCTTCACCCGGCTGAACATCTGCTCGTAGTCCACTGCGGCGAGATCGGTCATCGCCGCCAGCGCACGCACGCGGGTGGCGGCATCAAGGCCCGGAGCGTTGATCGCGCGCCATGCCGCCACCAGTTCGTTGTGGGTATCGATACTCATGATGCGGATCACGAAGGACATTTCACGAAACAGTCCGCCGGTCCAGGCGGCGTTATAGACGAGCGGAGCCTCGCCCGCGTAGGGATTCACCTCCGGATCGGACCGGTACGCGGCAAACTCCTTCTGCGTGTAGAAATCCTTGCGGATTGGCAGCCGCCGCAACGCGAATTGCCGCGGTCCCCCGGGTGTGCCGGGTTTAAAGTTCCACAGTTTCTGTCCCTCCATCGACATCACATACTCGAGGAAGGCCCGGCCCAGGTCGCGATTGGGCGCGCCGCGCATCAGGGCGATGGGATCGGGCGAAAGCGTGGTGCCGTTCACCGGCATATGAAAGCCGAGCCGCTGCCGCCCGCTGCGCTCGGCCGAGCTCTGCTCCTGATAGCGGCCGTAGAAATCGATGCACATGCCGACCGCGCAATTCCCCGCGGCTACGTCGATCGGCGGTTTCTGGGAGGAATCGGTGAAGTAGCGGGCGTTGGCCCCGATGCCCTGCAGCAACCGCAAGCCCCAGACCCAACCCTGCGCGACCGCCTGCTTTTCCAGGACGGCCTTCGGCTGGCCGGTCTGGGCGGCCAGACGCGCCCATTCAAGATAGATTTGCTCCTGGATGATGCTCTCAAAGGACTTGGCGATGGACCCGCTCTTGGTCGGATCGCACACCGCCACCTCGCCGAAAAGCCGGGGATTGGTCAGATCGTACCATTCCTTCGGTCGGGCCACACCCAGTCGGGCCAGGGAATCGTTGTTGTACAGCATGCCATGACCGCTCAGCACCGGCCCGAACCAGCGGCCCTGTTTGTCCCAGTAGGGCTCGCCCGTGTAGGTCTGCGGGATCACGGCGTCGGTGAACCAATCCGGATGCAGCTGCAGCAGCCCGGAATCCACGATGCGGCCCGCGTCGGCCTGACGGATGAAATCATAGGTGCCGCCACCGAAGAACACGTCGATGCCGCAGCCGACCTCGGACGCCATGAACTCCCGCCGCGCCTCCTGCGCCTCCGGGCTCGCGTCCTTGGGCAGCCGCGCATTGGCGAACGCGGCCTGCACGTCGATGCTCCAAGCCTTGCCCAGCTGGCGCATCCAGTGGTTTTGAAATGACGACACGTATTCCGACTCGAGAAAGCGTGCGATCTCACTCGTCCCCCCGATCACCCGCCAGTCGATAATGACCGTCTTGCCGGTCTTGGCGCGATACCATTCTTGAAAGCCATGGGCGTATTCCTGCCGGATGGCCTCATTGTGCGGGGTGATGATGACCACGCTGCCGTCCGCCCGGCCCGGCCCCGTTTTCTTCGGCCGGAGCACAAACGGCAGGGCCACGACGGCCACCAGCGCGAGAATGAGGAGCGCCCGTTTCATGGCAGCCTTCCTGTCATCCTGAGCGGAGCGAAGGATCCATCAGGATATTGGTTGGCGGTCATGCTACTGGATGAGAATGTCACTTCGTTCGGTACTTCGCTGCGCTCAGAATGACAAATGAAAGCGGGCTTACTCCGACAGCACCACCACGTCTTCCGGTTCTACGATCGCATAGAGTTCGCCCCGGCTGCTGCCGTCGGCGAAGCGCGGGTTGCGCTCAAAGATCTTGAGCTTGGCGCCGCTGCTGGTGACGAAGTCATACTGCGCGACCTCGCCGAGGTAGATCGACTCGCCGATCCGGCCCTTGACCACGTTGCGCGTCTCCGCATCGCGGTGCAGCTCCCAACATTCGGGACGGATCGAGACCGTCACCTGCGCACCGACGGCGACAGCCTGCGCGGGATCACCCAAGATGCCGTCAAATCTGCCCACGGCCGTTTCCACGGTGACAAAGCCGGCGGCGAGGCCGAGCACCTTACCGGGTAGAAAATCCGTCTCGCCGATGAAATTGGCCACGGTCTTGCGGGTCGGGCGCTTGTAGACCTCGCGCGGCGTGCCGACCTGCAGGATGTGCCCGCCCTCCAGGATGGCCATGCGGTCGGCGATGGAGAGCGCCTCCTTCTGGTCGTGGGTCACGTAAACCGTGGTGAGTTTGAACTCCTTGCAAACCCGCCGGATCTCGGTGCGCATTTCCAGCCGGAGCTTGGCGTCGAGATTGGATAGCGGTTCATCAAGCAGGAGACAGCGCGGGCGGATGACAAGCGCCCGGGCCAGCGCGATCCGCTGCTGCTGCCCACCTGAAAGCTGGTTGGGTTTGCGCTCGGCGTATTGCTCCATGCGGACCGAGGCCAGTGCCTCGGTCACGCGCCGCTTGATCTCGTCCGCCGGCACTTTCCGTTCCTCGAGGCCGAAAGCGACGTTGCCGGCCACGGTCATGTGTGGCCACAGGGCATAGCTCTGAAACATCATGCCGGTATTCCGTTTGTGGGGCTCCAGCCGGGTCACATCTTCGTTGCCGAACAGGATCTGCCCCTTTTCCGGAATATAAAACCCGGCCAGGCTCCGCAGCAGCGTCGTCTTGCCGCAACCGCTCGGACCCAGCAGGAAAAACAGCTCGCCGGGATTGATGGTCAGGTCGAGCCCATGCAGCGCCACCACGTTCCCGAATTGCTTGGTCAGCTGCTTGACTTGGATGGAGATCATGGTCCGTGGCGTGCCCGGCGAGGCAACCCGGCGCCCCCGGCCAAGTCAAAACGATTAGGACGTTGGTGCGGGGATGGCTCATCTGCCTAATGCGGGATTCCTGTAGGTCGGGGTTTATCTCCGACTCATTGTGCGCGCGTGTCGGGGCTAAACCCCGACCTACACCAAACTAATCCACTCCTTGCCAACCCCGCCCGGCTCATCTTTTGTCGGCCCATGCCCAAGCCCAAAGGCCCGCCGGAACTCGCCCACCTGAGAAGCGTCCTTGTCAGCTCCACCGCGATCAAGCGTCGCATCGCCGCCCTCGGGCAACAGCTGAACAAGGACTACGCCAGGAAGGACCTCATGGTCGTCGCCATCGTCAACGGGGCCCTGATTTTTGCCGCCGACCTGCTGCGGTCGCTGCGCAGTCCGCTGCGCCTCGACTGCCTCCGCGCCTCCAGCTACCACTCCGACACGAAAGCCGCAGCCGAACCCCGCATCATCGACCAGATGAAACTCGATGTGCGCGGCCACCATGTGCTGCTGGTGGACGACATCCTCGACACGGGCAAGACGCTCGCCGCCGTGGCGGGCCTGATCAAAGGCAAGGGCGCGGCGACGGTCCGGACCTGCGTTCTGCTCGACAAGAAGGGCCGGCGGGCCGTCCCGTTTGAAGCCGATTACGTGGGCTTTGAGATACCCAATGAATTTGTCGTCGGCTACGGCCTGGATTTCAACGAGCGCTACCGGAACCTGCCCTGTATCGGCATCCTGAAGCCGAAATACTACGCGGGAAAGTGACGGGGGAAATGCCTTGCACTCCCCCGACCCCGGCTTTTGCTTTCCGGCTCACCCCGGAGAGATGGCCGAGTGGCTGAAGGCACAGCTTTGCTAAAGCTGCATAGGGGAAACTCTATCGAGGGTTCGAATCCCTCTCTCTCC
>JAYTUA010000091.1:0-7950 GCA_043745015.1 Opitutaceae bacterium
CGGAAGAAGCCTTGGCAGTGGGCGGGACTGAAGGTGCGGAGGCTTTGCACGAGTCCGCTCTGGAGTTCAGCCAGCGGGCGGGCGGCGGCTTGGCGGAGATGGGCTTTGAGTTTGGCAAAGGCCATTTCGATGGGATTGAGATCGGGGCTGTAGGGCGGCAGGTAGCGCACGCGGGCCCCGCGGGCCGTGATCAGCTCCGCGACCCTGGCGATTTTGTGCGTGGAGAGATTGTCGAGGATGACGACGTCGCCGGGGTGTAGTTCGGGACAGAGGACCGCTTCGAGATAAGCGGTGAAGACGTCGGCGTTGACCGCCCCTTCAATCAGGAAGGGGGCGGTGATGCCCTCGGCCCGCAGGGCGGCGATGAAGGTGGAGGTCTGCCAGTGCCCGTGCGGCTCGTGCGTGACGCAACGCTGGCTTGTGCGGCTGCGGCCGTAGCGCCGGGCCATCTTGGTATTCAGGCCCGTTTCGTCGATGAAGACCAGGCGGGCGCTGTCCCAGCTGGGCTGAGCCCGGCGCCAAACGATCCGGGCCGCCTTGACGTCAGGCCGTTCTTGCTCGGCGGCGTGCGTCGTTTTTTTTATAGCTCAATCCCATCCGATCGAGCCGGTGCCACAGGGCGGTGATCCCGATCTTGACGCCCAGCTTCTCGCCGCAGCGCTGCTGCAGCTCGACCAGGGTCAGATCCGCTTGCTGGGCGATCCACCGTCGCAGCGTCGGCTCATGGGGCCGCAGCCGCGAGCGCCGGTACCCGCCAATTTGCTTGGGCCGGCAGTGGCCGCGCCGCTGGTGCTGATTCCAGAACCGCTCTACGCTTTTGCGACTGACCCCAAAGCGCTGGCCAACCTCCCCGGTGCCCGCGCCGCGATGATCCGCCGACGCAAATCTTCACTCAATGGTCTCATGAATGTCTCCTCATGAGCTCCACTCCACTCGATCAATCGCTATGCGTCTATCTAAATAGAATATGCGCTAGCCTGCCGCCTTCAATGTTCCGCTACTCCGCATGGAAACACCTCTCCAAGTCGACGTCGCGACCGCCGCCCAACTCCTGCGCGAGGGGGCCCTGTTGCTCGATGTGCGCGAGGCCTCCGAGGTCGAAACTGTGGCCATCGCCGGCAGCCGGCACCTCCCCATGGGGCAGATCCCCGAAACCATGCCCGACCTGCCCCGCGACCGGCTGATTCTCGTCCAATGCCACCACGGCGGCCGCAGCCTGCGGGTCACCCAGTTCCTGCGGGCCAACGGTTTCGCGCAGGTCAGCAATGTGGCGGGCGGGATCGACGCCTGGGCAGAGCAGATCGATCCCTCGCTGGCCCGCTATTGAGGCGTGCCAGCCAAGCCTTTGTAGGTCGGGCTTTACGCCCGACATGCACTTCCACTGTCGGGCGTAAAGCCCGACCTACACCAAGACAGACCAGCGCTTGACTCCGGCGGCACACCTCAGGCACAAAGACAGCCCTACCAATCAAATTATGGGTCAACAACTCAACAAGCACATCAAGAAGAAACGCCGCGTCGCCTACCACAAGCGCCGCAATGCCAAGATCAAGGCCGCCATCGCCAAGGCCAAGAAGTAAGCGCGCATCCGAAGCGCCCCATCTGCAGCGGCGGTCTATGACCGCCGTTTTCATTTGGCGGGCCGGCGGTCGGTGCTTCCGGCTGTAGGAGCCTGCTTGCAGGCGATTTCCGATCTGCCAATCTCGCCTGCAAGCAGGCTCCTACAATTCCAGTCATGATCAAAGTCAGCCTCATCTCCCTCGGTTGCGCCAAGAACCTCGTTGATAGCGAGATCATGGTCGGCCATTTGCACCAGGCCGGCATGACCGTGATCCCCGAGGCGGAAAAAGCCGACGTCGTCATCGTCAACACCTGCTCGTTCATCGACTCCTCCAAGGAGGAATCCCTCGGCCACATCCTGGAAGTCCACCAAAGCCGCGGGATGACCAAGCGCCGCCAGGAACAGAAGCTCATCGTCGCCGGCTGCATGGCCCAGCGCTTCTCCAAGGACCTCTCGACCTCCCTGCACGACGAGGTGGACGCCTTCATCGGCCTCGACCAGATCACCAAGGTCGCCCCCATCATCGAGGCCATCTACGCGAAGGAACGCGGCAAAAAGGACGCGCCGGCCAACTTCATCGAGGGCAAGTCCACCTACATCCCGGACTACGACACGCCGCGCTTTCGGCTCACGCCGAAACATTTTGCCTACATCAAGATCGCCGAGGGCTGCAACCACCCCTGCACCTTCTGCATCATCCCGCAGATCCGCGGCCGCCACCGCAGTCGCACCGTCGAGAGCGTGGTCGCCGAGGCCCGCCAGCTCGTCAAGGAAGGCGTGAAGGAACTGAACCTCATCTCGCAGGACACGACTTTCTTCGGCATGGACACCTGGGAGCAGCGGCCGAATCCCCGCACGCCGGTCGATTCCTCGCGCGGCACCGCCCTCACCACCCTCCTCCGCGAGCTCAACGCCATCGAGGGCGACTTCTGGATCCGCCTGCTCTATACCCACCCGGCCCACTGGAGCGACGAACTCATCAAGACGATCGCCGAGTGTCCCAAGGTCGCCCGCTACATTGACATTCCCCTCCAGCACATCAGCGACGCCATGCTGGAGCGCATGCAGCGCGAGACGAGCGGCGACTACATCCGCGACCTGCTCAAGCGCATCCGCGCCGGCATCCCGGGCATCGCGATCCGCACGACCTTCATCGTCGGCTTCCCCGGCGAAACCGACGCCGACGTCACCGAACTCTGCGCCTTCATCAAGGAAACCAAGTTCGAGCGCCTCGGCGTGTTTCGTTACTCGCAGGAGGAAGGCACCCGCGGCGCCAAGATGCCCGACCAGATTCCACCCAAGGTGAAGGAAGCCCGCTGGCACAAGCTGATGGCTCTGCAGCAGCAAATCGCCGCCGAAGTTTCCAAGTCCCACGTCGGTCAGACCCTCAAGGTGCTCGTCGAGGAACCCGGGGTCGCCCGCGGCGAGGCCGACGCGCCCGACATTGACGGCCGTGTCTATGTGCCGCGCGAATTACCCGTGAGCGAATTCGTCGAGGTGAAGATCACCGGCTTCCAGGATTACGATCTGCTCGCCCTGCCGAAGGGCCAGCGGCCCGCCGAGTTCAAGGTCGCCAAGCAGGCGCAGTGATCAGGTCGCCTGGCTGGCGGCGACAAACTTCCCGATAATCCCGTCAAAGGACCCGTTGGTGAAGAAGACGACGAGCTGCGGTTCCTTGGCCGCCCGGGTGTGGGCCAGCAATTTCTCCAGCAACGCGGCGTTGGTCTCCGCCGTGTAGGCGTGGACACCCTGCACCTCCAGGTGCTGCAGCACCGCCTCCACGTCGAAGCGCTCAGTCTCCTTCAATTTCTCCGCCCGGCTCACGGCCCCGATGTAGACCTCGTCGGCCAGTCCGAGCGCGCGCGTGAAGCCCGCCTGCAGCACCTTCGTACGTGCCGTGTTGCTGCGCGGCTCGAACACTGCGCTCAGCACTGTGCCCGGATGACGGCTGCGCAGCGACTGGATCGTCTCCGCCAGGGCCGTCGGATGATGGCCGAAATCCTCGATGACCTTGAGCCGGGGCGTGTCCACGAGCAATTCCTGCCGGCGTTTCACGCCGCGGAAACGCGCCAGCGCGTCGAGATTGAGAATCGTGGGATCGTCTGTAGGTCGGGCTTTATGCCCGACTTCGCCCACCGTCGGGGAAAAACCCCGACCTACATCACCGGCAAGCGCCAAACCCGCCGCCAGTGCCGCGACCGCGGCATTGCGGGCGTTGAACAGGCCGGGCTGCGTCCACTTCACCTCCGCCCAGAGCTTGCCCTGCCAGTTCAGTTGGAACGACACGCCCGCCGGAGATTCGGAAAAATTCGCAATCCGAAGCTCATTGCCCGGGCCGGTGCCCACGCGCACCACGCGTGTCCAGGCAAACGCGCCCAACGCGCGCAGGTTGTCGTCGTCGCCATTGAGCACGATCCAGCCGTTGCGCGGCACGATGCGCGCGAGGTGGAGAAACGTCCGCTGCACGTCGGCCAGGTCGCGGAAGATGTCGGCGTGGTCGAACTCCAGGTTGTTCAGCACCGCGATGTGCGGGGTATAGTGGATGAACTTGCTGCGCTTGTCGAAGAAGGCGCTGTCGTATTCGTCGCCCTCGATGACGAACGCATCGGCCGCGGCACCGAGATGGTTGCCCGTGGGCGGATCCTGCGGCACGCCGCCGATCAAAAAGCCCGGATCGCGTCCGTTCTCGCGCAACAGGAACGCCGTCAGCGCGGTTGTGGTCGTCTTCCCATGCGTGCCGGCGATGACGATGTTGCGGCGGCCTTTGAGGACGAAGTCGGCGAGCAGCGCCGGCAGCGACGTGAAGGCGATGGCGCGAGTGTCGAGCAGCCACTCCACCTCCGGGTTGCCACGTGACATGGCGTTGCCGATGACGACGAGGTCGGGCGCGAGTTTCGCCAGACGGGCCGGATCGTAACCCTCATGCAACGTGATGCCGGCCGCAGCCAGCATGGTGCTCATCGGCGGATAGACGCCGGCGTCGGCCCCGAGCACCTCGTGCCTGGCCGCGCGCGCCAGCAACGCGGCATTGCCCATCGCCGTCCCGCAAATGCCCATGAAGTAGATCCGCATGGGGTGATTGTTCACATCAGGCTCATCGGGTCAACGTCGAGCACCTGCGTGACGTCCTTCGGCCATTTCACCTCGCCCTGCAGCCGGACCAGCTCGGGCACGACCGACGTCGCCCGGGCGCAGAAATACCACACCTGGTAGCGATACTCGTCCTTCACCTTCTCGATGGGCGACGGGGTGGGCCCGCGGATTTCCACAGCACTGCCGAGGGCTTTCTCCACCTGCTTCACCCAGTGCTCGGCGAAGAACTTGATCTTCTCCGGGTTGGGTCCGCGAAAGAGGTGGTGGATGAGGTGCCGGTAGGGCGGATAGGCGAACTTCTTGCGCATCCCCAGCTCCACCTCGGCGAAGCCGTTGAAATCGGCCCGCTTGGCGAACTGAATGGCATCGGCCTTGGGCGTGAAGGTCTGCACGACCACCTCCCCCGCCCGGTCGCCGCGCCCGGCCCGGCCCGCCACCTGCACGAGCAGCTGGAACGTCCGCTCGTTGGCCCGGAAATCCGGCACGTGCATCGACAGGTCTGCGTCCACCAATCCGACCAGCGTGACGTTGGGAAAGTCCAGTCCCTTGCCGATCATCTGCGTGCCGATGAGCACGTCGATCTTGCCCGCGCGGAACTCCGCCAGGATCTCCCGGAAGCGGTGTTTCTTCGACATCGTGTCGGTATCCATCCGCTCCAGTCTTGCCCGCGGCAGCACGCGGCGCACCGCCTCCTCCACCCGCTGCGTGCCGAGCCCGCGCCAGCGGATGTCCGGCGCGGCGCACTTCGGGCAAACCACCGGCGACCCCCGCTGATGGCCGCACAAGTGACATTTCAGAGTCTCGTCAGCGCGGTGGTAGGTCATCGCCACGCTGCAATGCGGACACTCCTCGACGTGACCGCACTTCCGGCACTGCATGCTGGACGAGTAACCGCGCCGGTTGATGAACAGGATCGTCTGCTCGCGCCGCTCGAAGCGTCCCTGCATGTGGTCCACCAGCAGCCGCGACAGCGTCACCAGCCCGCGCTGGCGCATCACCTCGATGCGCATGTCCACGATCTGGATGTCGGGCATTTTCTTGTCGTCCACGCGCTTGGTCAGGACATCCAGCCGGTACTTGCCGCCGCGCACGTTGGCGAAGGACTCCAGCGAAGGCGTGGCCGAGCCGAGCAGGCAGGTGGCGTGCGCGAGCTTGGCCCGGTAAACCGCCACGTCGCGCCCGTGGTAGCGCGGCATCTCGTCCTGCTTGTAGGCGGGCTCGTGCTCCTCATCGACCACGATGAGCCGCAGGTCGCGCACCGGGGCGAATACCGCCGAGCGCGCCCCGACGACCACCCGCGCCTGGCCCGACGCCAGCGCGGTCCAGCCGTCGAGCCGCTCGCCCTCGCCGAGGTGGCTGTGCCAGACGACCGTCTTGTGTCCGGCCGACTCAAAGCGCCCGCGCAATCTCGCCACCGTCTGAGGCGTCAGCGCCACCTCGGGCACGAGGTAGATCGCGCTGCCGCCCGCCGCGAGCACCTGCTCAACGGCGCGGAGATACACCTCGGTCTTGCCCGAGCCCGTGACGCCGTGCAGCAGGTGCACCGCGAATTTCCGCTTCCCGATGCTCTCCGCCACCGACGCGACGACGGCCGCCTGCTCGTCGTTGAGCTTCGGCGGCAGGCCGGTGACGATCTCGCCGCCGGTCCAGTTGTCCGCGTAGGCCACGCGCTCCACATGGCGCGACTCCTCGCGCACGAGACCGCGCTTCACCAGCGCCGAGACGACGGCCGCCGTCGAACCCAGCCGGGCGAGCACCAGCGATTTTTTGACGGGGTGAAATTGCTGCGCGAGGAATTCAAAGAGCTTCGCCTGTTGCGGAGCCTTCTTCCGGAGTGCGGCCAGCTCCTCGGTCGTGGCGGGCCGGGCAGCGGCGAGATATTTCTCCGACTTGAGCCGGGTGCCGTCGCGCACGGCGGCGGGGATCATCGCCTCCAGCACCGCTTCCATGCGCGCGGCGTAGTATACGTGCATCCATTTCGCCAGCGCCAGCAGGTCGGGTGTCAGCGCCGGGTAGTCCTGCATGACACTCGACAAATTCTTGAGCCGCTCGGCCGGGACATCGGCGATGGCGTCCATCTCGATCACGAGTCCCGGCTTGTGCTGGTTCAGGATCGGCACCCGTACCAGCGAGCCCAGCCGCACCGCCGCGCGCAGGTTTTCCGGCACCTTGTAGTGCAGGAGCTTGTCGAAACCCGCCAGTGGCTGGACGCCCACGATCATGGCGCCAGTCAGCGCGCACCGGCAAACGAGGCAATGCGTTTCCGGTGGGAAGATTCTCCGCGGATCACACGGATTGACGCGGATACCAGAAGACCTGTTCAAACCGCACCACTAGAGCGCAACGGAGATAATCGAGCTCGGGGACTCCCTCGCTCTGTTTCTAACTGTAAAGCCTTATCCAGATTCATCCGCGTAATCCGCGGGAAAGCTGCCTCAGTTCGACAATGGGCACGCCCACTTTGCTTTTGACAGGGTGAACCCCCCGGGCCGACAGTCCTGCCAGTGAGTCACGACGCCGTCCGCCAAAAATTCCAAGACTACCTGGCCGAGCAGGGGCTCCGCGTGACCAACCAGCGCCTCGCCATCTTCGACGCTGCGCTGGCGCAGAAGGAACATTTCACCGCCGAGCAACTGCTCGTCCACGCCAAGGCCCTCGATGACTCCGTGTCCCGCGCCACCGTCTACCGCACCCTGCCCCTCCTGACCGGCAGCCACGCCCTGCGCGAGGTGGACATCGGCTCCGGCGAAAAATTCTACCTGCGGGTCACCGACGGCAACAACCAGGTCGCGCAGGTCGTCTGCGTGGACTGCGACAAGATCTTCGAGATCAGCGCCCCGTTCATGGAATGGTACGGCAGCACCGTCTCGCTGAAGCTCGGCCTCAAGCCGATCCAGCAGCGCCTGCAGGTCAGCGCCCAGTGCATCGCCTACCGTTCCAACGGCCGCTGCCCCAACCGCCTGAAGATATGAGCCAGGGCCACCACGAAATACACGGAAGACACGAAATGAAATACCCCGGCATCCTTTCCTTGGCATTTACTGGATTTAGTGTGTTTCGTGTTTTTCGTGGTTACCTCCGATTGAATTAACCCATGGCCAAGACCACCAAGTCCGACCCGCAGTTTGAGATCGAGTTTTTCGAGGCCATCCTCCGCCGCAGCCCGGACTACACCGAGGTCGTCGGCCTGCTCGGCGCGCTCTACACCCGGGTCGGCCGCATCGCCGACGGCCTGAAGATGGACCGCAAGCTCGTGCGGCTCGAGCCCGACAACGCCACGGCACACTACAACCTGG
>JAYTUA010000092.1:0-2053 GCA_043745015.1 Opitutaceae bacterium
CGGAATGGCCGGACTGCGTCATCACCCGCGCCGCCGACCGCACGAGCTTCGAGCGCGAGCTGCCGCGCGGCCCCTTCGACGCCATCGTGTCCGACTTCACCCTCCCCGCCTTCTCCGGCTTCGACGCCCTGCAGCTCGCCCACGCCACCGTGCCCGACACGCCGTTCCTCTTCCTCTCCGGCGCCATCGGCGAGGACACCGCCGTCGCCGTGATGCGCACCGGCGCGAGCGACTACGTGATGAAGGACCGCATGCAACGGCTCGCCCCCGCCATCGCGGTCGCCCTGCGCGAAGCCGCCAACCGCGGTCAGCTCCGCGCCGCCGAGCAGCTCGTGCGCCACAGCGCGGAAAACTACCGCATCCTCTTCGAGCAGTCCAACGACAGCATCTGCCTCGCCGGCCCCGACGCCCGCCTCATCGATGTGAATCCCCGCGCTTGCGAGATGCTCGGCTACACGCACGCCGAGTTCCTCGGCACCCGGATCACGGATTACATCGCGCCCGAGGATCACGCGCGCCTGCGGCAAGAGCTGCATCTGCTGTCGGAGGTGCGGGCGCGCATCGGCGAATACCGCTTCCGGCGCAAGGACGGCACCGTGTTCATCGGCGAGACGAGCACCACGCTGCTCCCGGACCGACGGCTCCTCGGCTTCATGCGCGACATCACCGCGCGCAAGCAGTCCGAGGCCCAGTTGCAGGAGCGCGAGGCCCGGCTGCACGCCATCATCGAGAGCGAGCCCGAGTGCGTGAAGCTGCTCGACCGTGACGGCAATCTGCTGGAGATGAACCCCGCCGGGCTGCGCATGCTCGAAGCCGATTCCCTGGCTCAGGTGCAGCACCAGTGCGTCTATCCGTTCGTCGTCGAGGAGCACCGCCCGGCCTTCCGCGCGCTCACCGAACGAGTGCTGCGCGGCGAATCCGGCATGCTGGAATTCGAACTCATCGGCCTCAAGGGCGGCCGGCGCACGCTCGAGACCCATGCCACCCCGTTGCGCGACGCCGCCGGCGCCGTCACCGCCCTGCTCGCCGTCACGCGCGACATCACCGTGCACAAGCAGACCGAGGCGCTGATCGCCGGCCAGAAGCAGGTGCTGGAAATGATTGCCCGCGGCGAGCCGCTCGGCGCCACGCTCGACGCGCTCCTCCGCCTCATCGAGGCCCAGGTCCCCGACATGCTCTGCTCGATCCTGCTGCTCGACGCCGACGGCGTCCACCTGCGCCACGGCGCCGCGCCCAGCCTGCCGGAAGCCTACACCAAGGCCATCGACGGCACGGCCATCGGGCCGGCCGTGGGCTCGTGCGGCACCGCCGCCCACCGGAGCGAGCCCGTCTTCGTCGAAGACATCGCCACCGACGCCCTCTGGACCGACTACAAGGCCGTGGCGCTGCCGCACGGCCTGCGCGCCTGCTGGTCCACTCCCATCTTCGACGAACGGCGCCGCGTGATCGGCACCTTCGCCATTTATTACCGGCAGCCGGGTTTGCCCACCGCGCGCCACCAGCAGCTCATCGAGATCGCCACGCAGACCGCCGCCGTTTGCCTGCACCATCACCAGGCCGAGCGCCGCCTGCGCGAACAAGCCGAGCTCCTCGACAGGGCGCGCGACGCCATCGTCGTCACCGACCTGGACGACTGTATCAACTTCTGGAGCGAAGGCGCCGAGCACCTCAGCGGCTGGCCGAAAACGGAGGTCGTCGGCCGCCCCATGAATGAATTGCTCGCCCCCGGGCAGGACGAGCGCGTGGCCACCATGCGCAAACTCGTCAGTGAAACCGGTGCCTGGCAGGGGGAAATCCGGGTCGAGTCGAAGAAAGGGACGCCCTTGGAACTCGATTTGCGCGTCACATTGCTGCGGGATGCCGCCGGCAAACCCACCGGCCGGCTCAACATCGGCACTGACATCACCGAGAAAAAGAAACTCGAGGAGCAGTTCCTCCGCGTGCAGCGGCTGGAAAGCATCGGCCTGCTCGCCGCCGGCATCGCGCACGACCTCAACAACGTCCTCGCCCCCATCCTCATGGCCGCGCCCCTCCTGCGCACCCGCGCCACCGA
>JAYTUA010000093.1:0-28900 GCA_043745015.1 Opitutaceae bacterium
CGCGGTCCTACCGGCTGACCTTGCGCAAGGACGGTGTGGCCGTCGCCACCATCCCGCCGCGCGGTTCCGAACGGGAGGCCCGGGCCTTTGTGCACCTGCATCAGGACTGGCTGGCCCGGGCGCGGGCCCGGCACGCGCGCCGTCCGCGCCCGGCGGAAATCTGGACCGTCGGCACCTCCGTGCTCTGGCGGGGTGAACTCACCGAGATCCGCGCGGCCGGGGAGGGCGACCAACCCAAGGTATGCCTCGCGGCGGACGTGTTCCGGGTCCCCGCGCTGACCGGCGACTTGCGGGCTGTGCTGGAAAAGCAATTCACGCGGCGCGCCCGGATCGAGCTGCCGGCCCGCGCCTGGGAACTCGCGGCCGAGACCGGCGCCGGGGTGAAGCAGGTCTCGGTGCGCAACCAGCGTTCGCGCTGGGGCTCCTGTTCCGCCGGTGGCACCATCTCCCTGAACTGGCGGCTGGTGCAGGCGCCGGAGGCGGTGCGCGACTACATCATCTACCACGAGCTCGCGCACCTGTGGGAGATGAACCACTCGGAGCGCTTCTGGGCCCGCGTGGCGCAGGTCTGCCCGGGCTGGCGCGACGCGGAGCGCTGGCTCAAACGCAGCGGCAGCCTGCTCGGACTGTGAAGCAATTGGAGCCGCGCCGACCCCGGTGCGGACTTCCGGCAGAATGCGGCGAGGTCGCCGCATCTCCACCCGACGCCTACTTGATTTCCACCAGCTCGACCTCGAAACGCAGAGTGGCTTTCGACGGAATCCGCCCGCGGCCCGCTTCGCCATAGGCCAGCCAGTAGGGAATGAGGAGCGTGCGCTTCTCACCTTTTTTCATCGAGAGAAAGGCCTCGTCCCAGCCCTTGATGACCGCCCCGGTGCCGACCCGGAAGACGTAGGGTTCACCGCGGTCGCGCGAGCTGTCGAATTTCGTGCCGTCGAGCAGAAACCCATCGTAGTGGGCGGCGATCTGGGTCCCCAGGGACGGCGGCTGGCCCTCGCCGGGTGCGCGCACGAGGTAACGGAGACCCGACGGATTCAGGCGGGCCGTGCCGTATTGCTCGCGCATGATGGCGGCATCGGCCTCGCTGAGCTGCGGGTTCTCCATCATCTGCCGCATGTATTTGTTGGCGGGCTGGTCGGTGGCGCTGTGGCGGCGGAAGATGCCCGTGCGGGCCTGCCAGGCAATGAAGGCGAGCACGAAGCCGAGGACGACGAGGATGCCGTAGGAGCGAAAGTTCATTTTTGGTGGGCGGGTTCGAAGCGAAGGATGAGGGCGTCGAGCAGGGCGTCGGTGGAATATTTGACGAGATCGGCCGGTTGGAGCGGATGGTCGGCGCCCCGGAGCTTCCGGGCCTGCTCCGTGTATTTATCCGCCTGGATATTAACCGAGGAAAAAAGTGATTCCTTGGCGTCGTGCAGCGCCCCGCCCTCGACGAAGTCGGCCGCGGTCGCCGGACGGCCGAGGAAGGCGGACGTCTGCTCGTCGCCGATCCACACGCGCCAGTCCTTCTCGTCGCCGAAATAAGCGGCGAGCACGCCGTGCTGGGCGACTCCGAGTTTCGCGGCCAAGGCGCGCATGTAGGCGCCGGGCACCTTGTCTGCCTCCGCCGGCGGGGATTTCGCCAACATCCGCGCCACGATCTTCACGCCGGTGAAACGCTCGAAGTTCGCCAGCTTGAAGTTGAAGTTCTTCGCGCGGGGCGGCTCGACGGGCAGCAGTTTGTCGGGATCGTCGAAATGCGCCGCCGATCCCAGGTCGGTCGTGGCGGAATATTTCACCGCCTTGGCGGCGAGCGCCTTGAACGCGGCCTCGTCAGCCTTGAAGGCCTGCGCGGCCGCGCCGATGCGCAGGATTTTGATGCCGAAGGGATCGTTGGGCTTGATCTGCGGCAGCACATCCAGGCCGCGCACGGTGCGGCCAAAGACACTGTGCAGGTAGTTCAGCCGCGTGCAGTCGCCCAGCGTGACGAAGAACTCGGTGCTGTTGGTGTCCGGCCCGCCGTTGGCCATCGACAGGATGCCCGTCTCGGCGTGCCGCAGGCCGGGGACGAACTCGTCGGCCAGTGTGTAGCCGACTTCGTCATCTTCCGGCGCCTTGGGGTTGCCGCTTTGGATGACAAAGCCCGGCACGACGCGATACCACTTCAGGCCGGTGTAGTAGGGTGCGCCGTTGCGCGGGGCGATGGTGCCCTCGGCCAGGCCTACGAAGTTAGTGACCGTGAGCGGGACTTTGACGTAATAAAGTTCCGCCGTGAAAACGCCGTGCGGGGTGGTGAATTCGGCGTAGAGTCCGTCCGGCAGTTTTTCCTGCGCCGAGCCGGCTGCGCCCAGCACCAGCGCGGCGGAGAGAAGGGCTGGTTTCAGGAAGCGCATGGGGAAGGGATCACGGCGGCCGTCAGAGGAACGAGCAGATGTATTCGCAGAGGCCGGCCTTCACCTCGATGGTGAAGCCGCTTTTGCCGGGCACGTCGAAGTGGGTGCCGGCGGGGTAGTCCTTCCCGGCGGTTGAGCCGTCAAGCGTCACGCGGCAGGCGCCGGCGGTGATCTCCATGCGCTCGGGGGCGCCGGTGCCGAAGTGGTAGCTGCCGGGATAGATGAGCCCGAGGGTCTTCTTGGCGCCGTCGGGCATCAGCACGGTGTGGCTGACGACTTTGCCGTCGAAATAGACATTGGCCTTGGTGTGGACCGTGACGCCGGTGAACTGGGTGGGCAGGGACATGGAGGTGAAAGTGAGAGGGAGAAGGGAAGGGGCGGGCCGAGTCAATCCTGCGCCTGATACAGCCGGAACAGCGCCTGGGTGCCGGCATCCTCCCAGCCGCGGGCCGCGACCTCGTCGTAGAGTTTTTTGGCCTGCTTGGTGCCGGGCAGATCGAGTTTCATCGCCTCGGCGGACTCGAGCGCCAGCCGGAGGTCCTTCAGGAAATGCTTCACATAGAAACCCGGCGCAAAATCGCCCTTGAGGGCGCGGGGCGCGAGCACGGTCATGCCGACGCTCCCCGCGGCGCCGCCACTGATGCTCTCCAGCACGCGCGCCGGATCGAGGCCCGCACCCTGCGCGAAGGCCAGGGCCTCGCACCACGACATCATCACCGAGGCGATGCCGATCTGGTTGGCGAGTTTGCACAGCTGGCCGGAGCCGGGGCCGCCATGGAAAACGACGATCTTGCCCATCAGCTCGAACAACGGCCGGGCGCGGGCGAAGGCCGCCTCGGTCCCGCCGACCATGATCGAGAGGCGCGCTTCACGCGCACCCACGTCACCGCCCGTCACCGGGGCATCGAGGGCGGCGAGGCCCTTGGCCGCTGCCGCCGTCGCGATGCGCTGGGCCAGGTTGGGACTGGAAGTGGTCATGTCCACGAGCACCGCGCCGGATTTGGCGCGGGCGAGCACACCCGCCGGGCCAAAGTAGGTTTCCTCCACGTCCTGCGGGAAGCCCACGATGGTGAACACAAAGTCCGCCTGCGCGGCAGCGGCTCCCGGGGTGTCGTGCCAGTGCGCCCCGGCGTCGAGGAGCGACTGGGCTTTCGCCTTGGTGCGGTTGTGGACGTGCAGGGTGTGGCCGGCCTTGAGCAGGTGACCCGCCATGCTGCGGCCCATGACGCCGGTACCGATGAACGCGATGGAGTGCGAAGCCATGGGCCCATGCCAACACGGCCGGCCGCCCGGGGGCGAACCAAATCAGGCTAGACGGCCCGGGGCCCGCACCTAACCTGCATCCAGCACATTCTTATATGCCAAACCAACACACCCCGGCGCTTTGCGCCACCCCTCTTGATAGAGGGGACTTAATCCAAGTGGCCAAAAATCCCCTCTATGAAGAGGGGTGCCCGATAGGGCGGGGTGTGTCAGGTGCCTTCGCAAGGGTTGTGGACGTGGGCTGATCCTTCTTCGCATGCAGATCCTCAACACCCTCGCGCCGGTCTTCCTGATGATCGCCGTGGGCGCAGGGCTGCAGCGGACGAAGTTTGTCTCGGAGAATTTCCTGAAGGAGGCCAACCGCGTCACCTATTGGCTGGGCCTGCCGGCGCTGCTGTTCTCCCAACTGGCCTCATCTTTTCACCGGACCAGCGGGGCCGGGCTCATGCTGACGGGCATGCTCGTCGCCACGTTGCTGGTGATTCTCGCGGGCTATGGCGTGGCGCGGCTGCTGCGCGTGCCGGGCGCGGCGGCGGGAACTTTCGTGCAGGGCGGTTTCCGCGGCAACCTGGCCTTCGTGGGCCTGCCGGTGATTTTCTCGCTGCCGGATTCGCCGCTGGCCTGGGGGGTGTCGGCCCGCACCGCGGCGGTGCTGACGGTCGCGCCCATGATGGTGGTCTACAACATCGGCGGGGTGGTCGTGCTGCTGCTGAGCCAGCACCGGCTCGGCTGGGCCATGGTGAAGCCCTTCGTGAAGCAACTGGCCACCACGCCGCCGCTGCTGGCCACGCTGGCCGGCATCGGCTACGCACTGGCCGGGTGGACGCTGCTGCCCTTCGTGGACAAGACCCTCGGCGCCCTCGGCGAGATGGCGCTGCCGCTCGGCCTGCTCGGCGTGGGGGGATCGCTCGTTACGGTGAAGCTCGGCGCGAACTGGCGGACACCGCTGGCCGCGGCCTTGGTGAAGACCTTCCTTTCGCCCCTGCTGGGCTGGGTGGTGGGCCGCGCGCTGGGGCTCGGGGGCGCGGAGCTGAAGCTGGTGCTCATCCTCATGGCGTGCCCGACCGCGATCATTTCCTACACCATAGCGCTGGAACTGAAAGGCGACGAGGCGCTGGCCGCCGGTGCGATTTCGCTCAGCGTGCTGACCTCAGTGGTGTCGCTCGCGGTGATTGTGGGATATTTTTGAGCCCGGGCCGGGCCGGCTTCAGGGAATCCGCAGCTCGGTGCCGACGCGCAGGACGCCGTTGGGCCCGAGCTTGCCGGAGTTGGCGTTGTAGATTTCCTGCCAGCGGTTCGCCGTGCCGTAGTAGCGCAGGCTGATCTTGGAGAGGGAATCGCCGCTGACCACGACATGCATGCGGGCGGCGGGAACCGGCCCGGCCGTCGGTGCGGTTGGCGCCGGGCCACCGGTGGTGCGGGAGAGCATCGTCTTGAGCTGGTAGTTTTCCTGCGCGAGCACGGCGTTGGCGCCCTGCAGTTGCTGGACCAGCGCGCGGGCCGAGGTGGCGTCGCCGGCGGTCTGGCCGCTCGAGCGTTGCAACGCGGCGAGGGATTCGCCCAAGCGGGTGACTTCGGCTTGGGCGGTCGTCGCCCGGTTCTCCATCTCGGTGAGACGGGTCGCGAGGGCGGCTTTCTCCGCGGTCACGGCATCCGTTATGCGCAGGGTCGCGGCTTGGGCCGTGGCCGTCGCCTGCAATTGCTCCACCTGGGCGGTGAGTGAGGTAACCTGCGCGGTCAGCGCATTCTTGTCGCCGGTGAGGGTCTCGGCGGCCTGGCCGGATTTGGCCTGGAGGGCGTCGCGGTCCTTTTCCAGGAGCGCGTAGCCGCGGAGCGCGGTCGCGAGCCGGTCCTCGGTGGCGGCCAGGCGCTTGGCCACGTCGGAAGTGTCGGCCTCCGGCGCGTGCACGACCGGGGTCGCGGCCTGGAGGGAATTCTGCGTCTCACCCAGCTGGCGCTTCGTGTCGGCCAGCGCGGTCTCAAGCTCGACCACGCGACCAGCGAGGTTGGGGTAGGAGGGAGCGCGGCTCTTAGGCGCGGCCGCCAGTTGCGCTTCAAGTTCGCGCACACGGCTGGAAAGATCGGGGTAGGCGGGCGCACCGACCGCGATGGGCTGACGAGCATCCTCCTTCGCCTTGGTCAGAGCGGCCACTTCCTGTTTGGCCCGGTTGGCTTCCGCCTTCGCCGCGGCTACGGCGGACAAGTCGGAGGACCGCAGGGCTTCCAACTCGGCGACCTTACCTGAGAGGTCCGGATAGGCGGGCGCAGATGCGCGCGCGGACACCAATGCATGTTCGAGTTCTGCGACACGCCCGCGCAAGTCCGGGAAGTTGGGGGAAACGGGTTTGGCTGCGATCTGGGATTCGAGTTCCCGCACGCGACCGGAGAGATCGGGATAGGCGGGGGCCGAGGGTTTTGCGGCAAGCGCGGATTCCAGCTCAGCAACTCGGTCGGAAAGATCGGGATAGGCCGGGGCGGCAGGCTTGGCCTCTTTCGCTTTCGCCAGCGCCGCCACTTCCTGTTTGGCCTGCTCAGCTACGGTGGCCTGGGCCGTGGTGAGCGAAGCCTGCAAACCGGAGGATTGCGTCTCGAGCTCCTTGATGCGGGTGGCGTCGGCGGTGGCGTCGCGCAGCTTGCGGCCGGTATCGCCGAGCAGCTTTTGCATGCGCTCACGGTCTTCCCGCAGTTTGGTGACTTCGCCGGAGAGGGTTGTGACGCGGCCGGTGAGCTCGAGGTGCTCGCGCTGCAGCTGGGCCTCGGCGTCACCCTTGGTCTTGGTGTTTTCCGCGGCGGCGGTGAGTTGCTGGCGGAGTTCCTTCTGCGTGTTTTCCGCGGACACCGCCTTGCGCGCCGAGTCGGCGAGGGCGGTTTCGAGTTCGGTCACGCGTCCCGACAGATCGGGGTAGGGCGGCGCACCGGCGGAGATCGGAGCCCGAGCCTCCTCCTTCGCCTTGGTGAGCGCAGCCACTTCCTGTTTGGCGCGGCTGGCTTCGGAGGATGCAGCGGACAGGTCAGAGGAAAGTTTGGCGAGCTGGGATTCCAACTCGGCCACACGACCCGACAGATTGGGATAGGCGGGAGCCGGGGGTTTGGCGGCGAGCGCGGCCTGAGCTTCCTCCTTCGCTTTCGTTAACGTGGCTACTTCCTGCTTGGCGCGATCAGCTTCGGCGGACACATGGGCGAGAGTGGTGCTGGCGGCCGTGAAGGCGGATTCCAGCTCCGCGACGCGGCCGGACAAGTCAGGATAAGCCGGGGCGACCGGGACCCGGGCTTGGGCGAGTTGGGCCTCGAGCTGTTTGACGCGACCGGCGCTGGCCGCCAGTTCGCCCGCCTTCTGCTCGGCGGCGGCGAGCGACTGCTGCTGGCTGTCGCGGGTGGCGCGAAGCGTGGTGACCTCGGCCGTGAGTTCCTTCACGAGATTGGTGTAATCCGGATAGGCCGGGGCGGCGTTGCGGGCCGTGGTGACCTGGATGTTTTCCTGCCGAAGGCGTTCGTTGACGGCGCCGAGTTCGGCGACCTTGGCCGAGAGATCGGGATAGGCGGGAGCCGGGGGTTTGGCGGCGAGGGCGGCCTGCGCCTGCGCGAGCGTGGTGCTGGCGGCCGTGAAGGCGGATTCCAGTTCCGCGACGCGGCCGGAAAGATCGGGGTAGGCCGGGGCCGCGGGTTTGGCCTCCTTCGCTTTCGTTAGTGCCGCCACTTCCTGTTTGGCGCTGTCGGCTATGGAGGCCTTGGCGGCGAGGGCGGATGCCAGTTCGGCGACTTTGCCGGACAGGTCCGGGTAAGTGGGCCCAGCCGGGGCGGCGGGCTTCGCGGCGAGCTGCTCCTTGAGGGCTGCGACCTGGGTGCGCAACTGCCCGGCCTCGGTCCCGGCGTTCTCGGCCTGACGGCGGAGCGATACTTTGTCGGATTCGAGCAGCTTCACGTTGGCGAGGAGGGTGGTGCGGTCGCGCTGCGCGGCGGCCGTGGCGCTCTTGTAGTCGTCGAACTGCTTGGCGACTTCGTTGCGGGCCAGCTCGGTAGCCGCGGCCTTTTGCCCGGCCTCATCCTTCGCTTTGGCGAGGGCGGCCGTTTCCTGCTTGGTGCGCGCGGTTTCGCCGGCCACCCCGGCCAGTTGGTTTTCCAGCGCGGTGACCTTGCCCGAGAGATCGGGATAGGCCGGAGCCGCTGCGCGGGCGGCAACCAGTTCATGTTCGAGTTCGGCGACACGCGGGCGCAAATCCGGGAAGGCAGGGGCAACGGGCTTGGTGGCGAGGGCGGCCTGCGCCTGGGCGAGCGTGGTGCTCGTGGCCGTGAGGGCTGACTCCAACTCGGTGACCCGGCCCGAGAGATTGGGATAGGCCGGGGCCGCTGCGCGTGCGGCAACCAGTTCATGTTCGAGTTCGGCGACACGCGGGCGCAAATCCGGGAAGGCAGGGGCAACGGGTTTGGCCTCCTTCGCTTTCATCAGTGCGGCAATTCGGGCGTCGGCTTCCGCCTTCGCCGAGGCTACGGCGGACAAGTCGGAGGATTGCTTGGTGAGTTGCGACTCCAGTTCCGCGACGCGGCCGGCCAGATTCGGGTACGCCGGGGCGGAGGGTTTGGCGACCGCCACGTTGCGGAGCTGGGTTTCTGTTTCGGCGAGTTTCGACTGGGTGGACTCAAATTCCTTGGCGTAACTGTCGCGGGCAGCCTCGGCGGCGCGGAGCGAAGTTTCCAGGGCGTTTTTCTGGTCGGTGACCTTGTTGAGGGTGGTCTCGACCTGCTGGCCGAAGGCGCGGGCGGCCTCGAGTTCGGTGGTCGCGGCCTGCTGCTCACGGGTGCGTACATCAGTGACTTGGTTAAGGGTGCTCTCCACTTTCTGGCCGAAGGTGCGGGCGGCTTCGAGCTCAGCCACGGCGGTTTGCAGCTCACGGGTCTTCTGGTCGAGCGCGGCGGTGTCGGGGGCGGCGGGCTTTTGGGCTTTTTGCGCCGCGGTCAGGGCGAGCTTGGCGCGGGCCAGTTCACCCTTGGCGGTATCGTTGGCCTGGGTGAGTTCGGCCGCCTTGGCCACGGCGGCGCGGGCCTGTTCCTGCAGGGCCTGGTTCACCTCGGTGGCGGCGCGGGCGGCCTTCTCGTGCCCGGCGGAAATTCCGATGAGGCGTTCGCGCTCGGCGCGGAGGGCGGTGACATCGGCGGCAAGCTCGTTGAGCCGGGTGTTGAGGGCCTCGGGGTCGGCCGGAACCTTGGCCGGAGTGTCAGCGGCGGGCGTCGGAATCGCGGCGGGAGCGGGAACCTTCGGCGCCGGGGCGGTCGTGGTGGTGCGGACCGTGACCGCGCTGGGGGTGCGGACTCCGAGCTCGGCCTTGCGCTCGGTCAGGCGGCGCTGGGCGAGCTCGAGGGAATTACGGTCGAGCGCGCCCATGAGCGTGTCGAGGGCGCGGCCGCGGGCGCCGTTTTCCTGCGCCAGGGTGAGCCACACATAGGCTTCGACGCGGTCGGCGGTGACGCCCCGGCCCTCGGCGTAGGCGAGGCCAAGATTGTATTGCGCGATGCCATTGCCCCGGCGGGCCTTGGCCAGCAGTGAGGTGATCTCACTGCTTTCCTGGGGGAAGGCGGGTGAGGCAACGAGGGCAACAACCAGCAGGGCGGCGAACAAACGGAAAGTTTTCATGCAGCGGCGGTGGATGGTCGGGTAGATTGCCGGGTTGGCGTCGCGCTGCAAGCCCGGCTTCTGGTGGTCAGCGGCTGGGGCGTGACTTTGATTGCTCGACGGCCCGGTGCCAGCCGGCCTGCAGGCGGCGCATGGCGGCGGGCGGGGCCGTCGGTCGGAAAATGCGGCCGGTCGCCCAGAGCGCGGCGATCTCGGCGCGGCTTTTCCAGAAACCGACGGCCAGTCCGGCGAGGTAGGCGGCGCCCAGGGCCGTCGTTTCCGTCGTGCGCGGGCGGACGACGGGCACCCGGAGCAGATCGGCTTGGAATTGCATGAGCGCGTCGTTGACCGTTGCGCCGCCGTCCACGCGCAGCTCGCGCAATTTGCGTCCACCGTCCGCCTCCATCGCGCCGAGGAGGTCGGCACTCTGGCAGGCAATGCTCTCGAGGGCGGCGCGGGCGAGGTGGCCGGCGGTGCTCCCGCGCGTGAGGCCGGTGATGACGCCCCGGGCGGCGGCGTCCCAATGGGGTGCGCCCAGCCCGGTGAACGCCGGCACGAGATAAACCCCGCCGTTGTCGGGCACGGTGGCGGCGAGCGGCTCCACGTCGGCCGAGCGGGCGATGAGCCCGAGACCGTCGCGCAGCCATTGCACGACGGCGCCGCCGATGAAGACCGAGCCCTCGAGGGCGTATTCCGTTTTTCCATTGATGCGCCAGGCGATGGTGGTGAGCAGATGGTGGCGCGAGGCCACCGGCCGGTTGCCCGTGTGCAGGAGAAGAAAGCAGCCCGTCCCGTAGGTGTTCTTGGCCATGCCGGGTTGCCAGCAGGCCTGGCCGAAGAGCGCGGCCTGCTGGTCGCCGGCGATCCCGCTGATGGGCACCCCGCGCAACGCCGGCACGCTGCTGACTTCGCCGAACACCCCGCTGCTGTCGCGCACCTCGGGCAGCACCTCGCGCGGAATGCGGAGGATTTTCAAAAGCTCGTCATCCCAGTCGCCGGTGCGGAGGTTGAGGAGGAGGGTGCGCGAGGCGTTGGAGGCATCGGTGGCGTGGACGCGGCCGTTGGTGAGCTGCCAGAGCAGCCAGGTATCGACGGTGCCGAAGGCCAGCTCGCCCCGCCCGGCGCGGCGGCGCGCCCCGGGGACGTGGTCGAGCAGCCAGGCCAGCTTGGTGCCGGAGAAATACGGATCGAGCAGCAGGCCGGTCTTCCGGCGGAAGAGGGGCTCGAGGCCGCGGCGCTTCAGCCGGGCGCAGAGGTCCGCCGTGCGGCGGTCCTGCCACACGATCGCCCGGTGCAGCGGCCGGCCGGTGCGGCGGTCCCACAGCAAAGTGGTCTCGCGCTGGTTGGTGAGCCCGAGGGCGGCGATGTTTTTGCCCGTGAGATTGGCCTCGGCCAGCGCGGCGAGGGCGGTGCGCCGCGTGGTCTCCCACAGGTCGCGCGGGTCGTGCTCGACCCAGCCGGGCCGGGGAAAATGCTGGGTGAATTCCTGCTGCGCCACGCCGCGGGCCACACCCCGCCGGTCAAAAACGATCGCGCGGGACGAGGTGGTGCCTTGGTCAAGGGCGAGGACGAAGGGCATGGGGTCCGATGTAGCGGGCGGGCCGGCCTGCGCCAAGCGGCGAATCGGCCGCCCCGGGACCACCGGCCGGTCGTTGGCGGCGGGGGTGCGCGAAAAACTCCATGCGCTTGCGTTGGAGCCAAGTTGGGCTAGGTATGGCCACCCAACCGGTCCATGGCGGACCGGGTCCCTTCATGTATACCCCAATCACCCCAAACGCAGCCCGCGCGGCCTCCCTCTTGGTTTTGCTCACCCTGGCCGGCTGCAATCCCGGCAGCACCACCGCTCGCGGCGGCGGCGCCCCGGCTGTGCCCGTGCAGGTGGCGGTCGCCTTGCAGCAGGACGTGCCGCGCCGGGTCGAGTCGATCGGCAGCGTGCAGGCCTTGCGCAGTGTGAGCGTGAAGTCGCAGGTGGACGGCATTATTGCGCAGGTGCATTTTCAAGAAGGGCAGGAGGTGAAGGCCGGGGACCTGCTGGTGACCCTCGACCGCCGCCCGCTGGAGAACGCGCTGTTGCAATCGCGGGCCGCCCTGGCCACGGCCCAGGCCCAGGCCATGCAGGCCATGGCCGATGCCGAGCGCTATTCCCATCTCGACCAGCAATCGGCCATTTCCAAGGAGGCCTACGCCCAATACCTCACCAAGGCCGAGACGACCAAAGCCGACGTGCAGGCGAAGGAGGCGGCCGTCGCCAATGCCGAGCTCCAGCTCGGCTACACCGAGATCAAGGCGCCCATCGCTGGCCGCACCGGCCAGCGCCTGCTGCACGAAGGCGCGCTGGTGAAGGCCAGCGACAACAACTTCGGCCTGGTTTCCATCAACCAGCTCGCACCCATTGCCGTGACCTACGCCGTGCCCGAGCGCACGCTGGATGAAATCCGGGCCGCCGCCGCCGCGGGCCTGGTCACGGTCAGCGTCACCGACCGCACCTCCGGCATCAAACGCGACAACGGCCGGCTCGAGTTCATCGACAACACGGTGGATCCCACCACGGGCATGATCACGCTCAAGGCCGCCTTTCCCAACGAGGACCAGGCCCTGTGGCCCGGCCGTTTCGTCTATGTCGTCACCCAAACCGGCGTCGATGCCGGGGCCATCGTCGTGCCCACCACCGCCATCCAGAACAGCCAGTCCGGCGCGACGGTGTATGTGTTGAAGCCCGACTCGACCGTCGAGTTGCGCACCGTGACCATTGCGCGCGCTGATCGTGACACCACCCTGCTCAAGGCCGGCGTGAAGCCCGGCGAGACTGTCGTCACGGACGGTCAGCTACGCCTGCTGCCCGGAGCGAAGGCCGAGCCGCGCGCTTTGTCCAGCGCCCCTCTCGCGGAGAGTCTGGCCACCACCCGGCCCGGCAAACCCTGAGATCGCGCCATGAACCTGCCTGAGCTCTGCATCCGCCGGCCGGTGATGACGACGCTGCTGACCGCGGCGTTGTGCGTCTTCGGGGTGATGGCTTACCGGCTACTGCCGGTGAGCGACCTGCCCAACGTCGATTTTCCCACCATCGTCGTCAATGCCTCGCTGCCCGGGGCCACGCCCGAAACCACCGCCAGCGCCTTGGCCACCGTGCTGGAGGCACAGTTTTCCACGATCGCCGGCATCGACTCGATGACCTCCGTCAGCAGCACCGGCGGAACGCAGATCACCCTCCAGTTCAGCCTTGAGCGCGACATCGATGCGGCGGCGCAGGATGTGCAGTCCGCCATCTCCGCCGTGCAGCGCCGCCTGCCGCGGGACATGCCGTCGCCGCCCTCCTTCCGGAAGACCAACCCCGCCGACCAGCCGGTCCTCTTCATCGCCATTTCCTCGCCGACCCTGCCGCTGTCGGTCGTCAATGAATTCGCCGACACGATGATGGCCCAGCGCATCTCGAGCGTGGCCGGGGTCTCGCAGGTGCAGATTTTCGGGCCCCAGAAATACGCGCTCCGCGTGCGGCTCGACCCGCGGCTGCTCGCCAGCCGGGGAGTCACGTTGGACGAGGTGCAGGTCGCGCTCAGCACCCACAATGTCAACCAGCCCACCGGCCTGCTCGACGGCGCCCGCCAGTCCGTGCAGATCCTCGCCAGCGGCCAGCTGGCCAACGCGGCGGAATTCACCAGCCTCGTGGTCACCTACCGCAACGGCGCCCCCGTGCGCCTCGGCGAACTGGCGGAGGTGATCGACAGCGTCCAGGACCTGCGCGGCGCGAACTGGTTTGCCGAGCGCACGGGGGGCAAGCTCGACCCCGCCCGGGCCATCATGCTGGCCGTGCAGAAGCAACCCGGCGTGAACACCGTCGAGGTCGTCCAGCGGGTGCGCGCCCTGCTCCCTATTTTCGCGCGGCAGCTGCCCGAGTCGGTCCAGATGAGCATCCTGCGGGATAATTCCGAGGCCGTGCGCGCGTCCGTGCACGACGTGCAGACGACGCTGATGCTGGCCATCGGCCTCGTGGTGCTCGTGATCTTCGCCTTCCTGCGCTCCCTGCCCGCGACGATCATTCCCGGTCTGGCGATTCCCATGGCGCTGCTGGGCACGTTCATCGTGATGTATTTCTTCGGTTACTCCCTCGACAACCTGTCCCTGCTCGCGCTCACGCTCTCGGTCGGCTTCGTGGTGGACGATGCCATCGTGATGCTGGAGAACATCGTGCGGCACATCGAGGGCGGTCTGGGCGTGCGCGAGGCCGCGCTCAAGGGTTCGCGGGAGATCGGCTTCACCATCCTCTCCATGACGCTGTCGCTGGTGGCCGTGTTCATCCCGCTGATGTTCATGGGCGGCATCCTCGGGCGGCTGCTGCACGAATTTGCCGTCACCATCACGGCGGCGATCCTGGTGTCCGGTGTGGTGTCGCTCACCCTGACGCCGATGTTGTGCAGCCGCTTCCTGAAGCCCCACACCGGCAGCGCCCACGCGGCGCACCTGCCCCATGGCCACCTCTACCGGCTGTGTGAGCGGATCTTCACGACGATGCATGGGCTCTATGCGCGCACGCTTCACGCCAGCCTGCGCCACCGGGGCCTGGTGCTCGGCATCGCCGCGGCCATGGCGGTGATGACGGGGGTGTTGGTGAAGGTGCTGCCCCAGGGCTTCATTCCGACCGACGACACCGGCATGCTGCTTGTCCTGACCGAGGGGGCGCAGGATATTTCCTTCGAGGAGATGTCCCGCCACCAGCAGGCGGCGGCCGCCATCATCGCGCAGCAGCCCTATGTGGACGCGTTCATGTCCGCCATGGGCGGCGGCGGCGGCAGTTCCAATGCGGGCCGCATCTTCATGCGCCTCAAGCCGCGCAGTGAACGCCCGCAAATCGACCGGATCATGACCGAATTGCGGCAAAAACTTTCGGTGGTTCCCGGGCTGCGGGCCTATCCGCAAATACCGCCGCCCATCCGCATCGGCGGGCAGTTCACCCGGGCGCTCTACCAATTCACCCTGACGGGCAACGACCTCAACGAGCTCTATCTGGCCGCCGGCAAGCTGGAGGGGAAATTCCGCGAGATTCCCGGGCTGATCGACGTGAACACCGACCTGCAGATCACCAGTCCGCAATTGCGCGTGGACATCCAGCGCGACCGGGCCGCCACGCTGGGCATCACGCCGCAGCAGATCGAGGAGACGCTCTACAACGCCTTCGGCACGCGGCAGGTCTCCACCATCTACACGCCGACCAACCAATACTACGTCATCATGGAGGTGGCCCCGGAATTTCAGCGTGACGCCTCCGCCCTTTCGCTCATCCATCTGCGCAGCAAGAGCGGCAAGCTCGTCCCGCTCGACACGGTCGCCACCCTCCGGCGCAGCGTCGGCCCGCTCACGGTCGCGCACCTCGGCCAATTGCCGGCGGTCACCCTCTCGTTCAACCTCAAGCCCGGCGTCTCCCTGAGCGACGCGACTGAGGCCGTGCTCAAGCTCGCCCGGGCCGAACTGCCCGCCACGATCAGCTACAACTTCGTCGGTTCGGCGCAGGCGTTTGCCGCCTCACTGGAGGGCATGGGCCTGCTGCTCTTCACGGCGGTGCTCGTCATCTACATCGTCCTGGGCGTGCTCTATGAGGATTTCATCCACCCGCTGACGATTCTGTCCGGCCTGCCGGCGGCGAGCTTTGGCGCGCTGTTCACCCTCTGGGCCTTCCGCATGGAACTGAATATAATGGGCTATGTGGGCGTCATCTTGCTTATCGGCATCGTGAAGAAAAACGCGATCATGATGATCGACTTCGCCATCGCGCGGGAACGGGACCAGGGGACGGCGTTCGATGCGGAGAAGGCGATCGTCGAGGCGTGCCTCGTGCGCTTCCGGCCGATCATGATGACGTCCTTTGCCGCGCTCGCGGGCTCGCTGCCCATCGCCCTCGGTCTGGGGGCCGGGGCGGATTCGCGCCGCTCGCTCGGCTTGGCCGTGGTCGGCGGCCTCGTCGTGTCGCAACTGCTGACGCTCTACATCACGCCGGTCATCTACATCTACATGGACCGTTTCATGCACCGGCTGTCGGTCCGGCGCGGGCGCATCCCCTCGCTCATGGCGGACGCCGTGCCGCAGGCGAAATAAACCAGAGGTTTCCGGGTGGGGCGCGGACGCCTTCAGCCCAGCGCGAGGGCGATGATGCCGGCCACCATGCCGCCGGCGGCGAGCAGGCGGCGGGGGGCGTCGGTTTCCTTGAGCAGCTTGGCGCCGAAGAATGCCCCGATGACAATGCTGATCTCCCGGGCCGGCGCGATGTAGCTGACCGGCGTGAAGGACATCGCCGTGAGGATGAGCACATAGGCGACCGGGCTGAGCAGGCCGACGATAGCGGCCTTGCCGCGGTGCAACTGCCAGGCCTCCGCCACCTCGGTGCGCCGCGCCCAGGCGAAAGGCGTCAGCACGCAGAAGATGATGAATTGCGTGCCGCCATCGTAGAGCACCGGGGGCAGGTGCAGGTGCGACACGGCGCGTTGGTCCCACACGGTGTAGACGGCCACGCAAGCGCCGCAGGCCAGGCCGTAGAGCACGCCCTGCCGGAGATGGGCGCGGTCCGTGTGCAACAACGCCGTGCCGCCCGTGAGATAGAAGATGCAGGCCACGATGATGCCCCCACCGGCCAGCGCGAGCAACGTGGGCCGCTCGCCGAAGATCGCGATGGCGCCGAGCGTCGCCAGCAAGGGGGCCGTGCCGCGCGTGAGGGGATAGACGAGCGAAAATTCGCCGTGCCGGTAGGCGCGCTGGAGCAGGAGCGAGTAGGCGGTTTTAAAAAGGCCGCTGCCGGCGATGATCCACCCGAGGCCCGCCGGCAGCACCGGTTGCCGCCACAGCCAGTAAGCGGAGCCGATGACGGCATAGAACCCGAGGGCGATGGTGCTGGAGACCCACACAAACGGCAGGCCACCGCCCGCGCGCTTCGCGGCGTAGTTCCACGTGGCGTGAATGAACGCGGCGATGAGGACGAGAGTCAGGGCCAGCGGGGACATTACAGCGCACCACGAAGGCACGAAGCACATGAAGAACAAACGAAAACTAAATTGCCTGGGTTCGGCTTCGGGTGCTTCGTGCCTGCGTGGTTGATTTCTCCCAATTGCTCCGCGAGCTGCGGCCGACGCTGGCGCTGGCGCTGCCCATGATCGTGGCGCAGGTGAGCCAGATGCTGATCGGCCTTACCGACAATGCCTTTGTCGGGCGGGTCGGCACGGTCGAGCTGGCGGCGGCGGCGTTCAGTCACGGCATCTTCGGCATGTTTTATATCGTGGGCATCGGGCTGCTGCTGCCGGTGGGGGTGTTCACCGCGCGCGATCATGGCGCGGGGAACGAGGCGGGTTGCGCGGCGTGGCTGCAACACGGGCGCGGGCTGGCCCTCGCGGTGGGCGCGGCGGCCGTGGTGCTGCTGACGCTGCTCTCCACCCAGTTGCACCGCTTCGGCCAGCCGCCCGAGGTGGTGGCGATCATGCGGCCATTTTTCCTGCTGAACGCGCTCTCGCTGGTGCCGGTGTTTTATTTCCAGGTGCAGCGGCAGTATCTCGATGCGTTCGGGCGGCCCTGGGTGGGCACGAGCATCATGCTCGTCGACATCGGCCTGAACGCGCTGCTCAACTGGGTTTTCGTCTGGGGCCACTGGGGGGCTCCGGCCCTGGGCCTGACGGGCTCGGGGGTGGCGACGCTGATTGCGCGCACGCTGGCGGTGGCGATCATCGCGGCGTGGCTGCGCGGGGACCACGGCGGGGCGGCGAAGCTGGCGTGGCCGCGCTTCCGGGCGATGCTGCAGATGGGCGTGCCGGCGGCCGGCTGCCTGCTGTTCGAGTCGGGCGCGTTTGCCGCGGCGGCGTTGATGATGGGCTGGCTGGGGGCGACCGCGCTGGCCGCCCACCAGATCGCGCTGAGCTGCGCGGCGCTGACCTTCATGGTTCCGCTCGGGCTGTCCATGGCGGCGAGCATCCGCATCAGCAAGGCGCTCGGCGAGGGCCGGCGCGAGGTGTTGCGGTCGATCGGGTTTGGCACCTTTGCCTTCAGCTGCCTCGTCATGGCGGTCTTCGCGATCATCTTCGTCGTGGCGGGCACGCTGCTGGCGCGGGGCTTCACCGCGGATCCGGCGGTGATCGCGCTGGCGGCGCAGTTGCTGGTGGTCGCTGCGTTCTTCCAGTTGTTTGATGGCACGCAGGTGGTCGCGTCGGGTGCGCTGCGCGGTCTCACCGATGTGAAGGTGCCGACGGGCATCACGTTCATCGCCTACTGGGTCGTGTCGCTGCCCGTGGCGCATCTGCTGGCCTTCCGCACGCCGCTCGGACCACTCGGGGTCTGGACCGGGCTGGCCACCGGGCTGAGTTGCGCGGCCGTGCTGCTCGGGTGGCGGTTCCACCGGCTCACGCGGAGTTCCTGATCGCCCGATGGCGGGCTTTATTTGAGGAGTGCCACTGGCGAATTGCCCCGGGTCGTGCATATTCCCGGCCCAATGAAGCTCCTGACTCCTCTTTCGGCCGGATCACTCTCGCTGCCCAACCGCGTGTGGATGGCGCCGCTCACCCGGGTGCGGGCCGATCAGCAGCATGTGCCGGGCGACCTGAACGCCGAGTATTACCGCCAGCGCGCCTCGGCCGGCCTGATCATCGCTGAGGCCACGATGGTGGCGGGGGATGCCCGCGCCTTTGGCTGGGAGCCGGGCATCTACAGTCCGGCCCATGTCGCAGGCTGGCGCAAGGTCACGCAGGCGGTGCACGCGGCCGGTGGGCAAATCGCGCTGCAATTGTGGCATCCGGGCCGGGCCACCCATCCCGATCTCAACCACGGCGTCCAACCGATCTCGTCCTCCCACCGGGCCATTCGCAACGACACGATCCACACGCCGAACGGCAAGCAGGCGTATCCCGTGCCGCGCGTGTTGCGCACCGACGAGCTGCCCGGAGTGGTGGAGCTTTTCCGGCGGGGGGCGGAGAATGCACTCGAAGCCGGGTTCGACGCGGTCGAGGTCCACGGCGCGCACGGCTATCTGCTCGACCAGTTCCTGCGCGACGGGGTCAACGACCGCACCGATGACTACGGCGGCAGCATCGCCCACCGGGCCCGACTGTTGTTCGAGGTGATTGACGCGGTGATGGGCGTCTTCGGGGCCGGGCGGGTGGGGGTGCGAATCTCCCCGCTGGTGGCCTTCAATGACATGACCGACAGCGACGCCCCGGCGCTGGTCGCCCATGTGGCCGGGGAGTTGCAGCGGCGCGCGGCCGCCTTCTTCGAGCTGCGGCACGCCAAACACGATCAGCCGGCGGAGCTGGAACTGGCGCGGATCGCCCGCCGGGTTTTCCGGGGCGCGCTCATTCGTAACGGCGGGTTCACCCGCGAGTCGGGTGAAGCCGCCGTGCGCAGCGGCCTGGCCGACGCCATCGCCTATGGCCTGCCGTTTATTGCGAACCCGGATCTGCCGCGGCGTTTTCTCCTCAACGCCCCGCTCAATCCGGTCGATGAGGCGCGGCTCTACACGGCCGGCCCGGAGGGTTACACCGACTACCCGGCGCTCGCCACCTGAGCCGTCAGAGGCCGAGCCGGACTTTCACGGCCGCGATGTCGAGCCCGGCGATCTGCACGACCTTCTGGCGGGATTTTTCGCCGCAGAGGAGCGTGACGGTCCGGCGGGGCACGCCGAGTTTCTGCGCGAGGAAGTCGAGGAGTTCGTCGTTGGCGCGGCCGTCGAGGGCCGGGGCGTGGACCTTGATTTTCAGCGCGGCGCCGAGCCAGCCCACCACCGCGTTGCGCGGGGCATTGGGGATGATCTTCAGCTCAAGGGTGCAGGCGGGCATCGACAGCGCGTAGTTTGATGGACTACAAACTCCGCGCTAGGCCAGCGCCTCGCCCAGGGCGGCGATGATCTCCGCCGGTGGCTCGGTGCCGACGCACAGGCGGAGGAGATCGGGGTCGAGCTTGCTCGCGGCGAGTTCGGCCAGACCGGCGGGCGTGCTCACCAGGTCGTAGTGCGCGAGATACATAAACGGGCAGATGAGCGTGGTCTTCATGCCGAAGCTCGGGCCCTTGGCCAGCCGGAGCTTGTCGTAGAAATTATCGAGGGCGCCGATTTTTCTCAGCGTAAAGGTGATCATGCCACCGGTGGCGTCGGGGGCGCGGGCGAGTTTCAGGTAGTTGGCGCGGCTGGCGGGATGCAGGGCCCAGAAAACATCTTTCACCGCCGGGTGCTTCTCCAGGAAGGCCACCACCTGCGCCGTGCCGGCCTGGATCTGCGCGAGCACCGCCGGCGTGCGCTTGATCTGCCAGGCCAGGCGCGCGGCGTCGCGGGGGTAGAGCGGCTCGACCCCGGCGGCAATAATGGGACGCAGCGCCGCGGCGTCGGGGCCGGCGGGATTCACCGCGACCAGGCCGGCGGTGAGATCGCCCTCGCTGGCCGTGTATTTGGTCAGGCTGCTGACGACGAGGTCGGCGTGGGGCAGGACATTGAGGGCGAAGACCGAGCTCGTCGAGGGATCGACGAGCAGGCGGGCGCCGTGCTGGCGGCAGAGCGCGGCGATGGCGGCGAGGTCGGGCGTCTGGATGAGCGGGTTGGTCGGCACCTCGGCCACGACCCCGGCGATGCGCGCACCGTGGAGGGCGAAGATGCGGGTGAGCCCGTCGAGGTCGAAGACGTCGCGCACGTAGACATAGTCCGCGGGCTTCGCCGTGAATTTTTTCAGGATCGCGATGGTGTCGATGTAGAGCCAGCCGAGTTGGAGCCACACCGTGCGGCCGCGGGGCGCCTGGACGGCGTTGACCGCCCGGAAGGCGGCGTGCATCGCGCTCATGCCGCAATTGGCGAGGATGAGGTCTGTATCCGTGGTGCCCGGCAGCACGGTGCGGAGCTGGCGGCGGATCTCGGCGCCGGCGTCGCCCTTGAAGATGTCCTCGGGGTGGGGCGCGGAGAGGAGCTTGAGCGTGACAAGATGATCCTCGGCTTCGCGGGAAGAAAGAAAGCCGCCGATGTTCTGGAGGAAGACCTTGGCCAGCGCGTAGGTGTCGGCCGCCTCGGGGTGCGATACGCCACAGAGACCGTGCTGGGTGTAGAGCTCGGGCTGGCGGGTCGCGCCGAGATGGGCGGCAAGTGCCCGGGCCATGGCGGCGGAAGAGGTGAGCCACAGCGTGCGGCCGAAGAGCGCAGGGGTGGAGGCGGTGAAATGGGCGGCGAGTTTCTTGGCGTAGGGATGGACGACGAAGCGCGGGTAGCCGTTGGTGAGTTGGCGGACGATTTCCGGATCCTTTTCCTCGTAGCCGCGGACGGAGCGCATCGTGGGCAGGCTGCACGACACGGCATGCGGACTGGCCGGGATGGATTGCCCGAGGGGCAGATGCGGGAAACAGGAGGAGTTCACGGGAAAAGCCAGCTTCGACGGTGCCGGCAGGGATGACAACAGCGGGTTTTGTCACATGACGCAGACAGCCGGTGCAAAAGGATTTGCCGATCTGCCCGGAATGACACGGACTGGCCGCATGAAACTGGTTTCGTGGAACGTGAATGGCGTGCGCGCCGCGTTGAAGAAGGGCTTTCTCGACTACATGGCGAAGGTGGATGCCGACGTCATTTGCCTGCAGGAAACCAAGGCCCACCCCGGTGACGTGCAGCACGTGGCCTGGGTGGCCGGGTACACCCCGCACTGGTATTCCGCGGTGAAGAAAGGCTACTCCGGCACCATGATCTTCACCCGGGTGCCACCGCTCAAGGTCACCTGCGGCATCGGGTTGCCCGGCCATGACGACGAAGGACGGGTCATCACGGCAGAGTTCAAGGACTACCACCTGGTCAATGTCTACCAGCCCAACTCGCAGCGCGGGCTCACCCGGCTGAAGTATCGCACCGAGGAATGGGACCCGGCGTTCCTGGCGTTCCTCAAGAAACTCGGGAAGAAGGGCAAGCCGGTGGTGTTCTGCGGCGACCTGAACGTGGCGCACACGGAGATCGACCTGACGAACCCGAAGACCAACCGGCGCAACGCCGGATTCACGGACGAGGAGCGCGGGAATTTCTCCACGCTGCTGGCGAAGGGGTTCGTGGACACGTTCCGTGAGTTCGAGCCGGGCCCGGGCCACTACACGTGGTGGAGCCAGATGATGAACTGCCGTGCGCGGAACATCGGGTGGCGCGTCGATTACTTCGTGGTCTCAGAAAAACTGCGGCCCGCCCTGAAGCGCGCGTGGATCTCGCCCGAGGCGATGGGCAGCGACCACTGCCCCGTCGGCCTGGAGTTGAAGTGAGCAGATAACTGGCTACCTCTGCCATACCCCTTACCCCATGTACAAATCCCTCGCCACCCTTCTGCTCGCCAGCCTGCTGGAGCCCAGCGTTTCGGCCAAGCCTTCCGAGCCGCAACTGCTCCGCGTCTCCTACCACAGCGCGAAGATGAACGCCGAGCGCGACTACTTTGTCTATCTGCCGCGGGGCTTCGACCAGCAAAAGCAATGGCCGGTGCTGCTTTTCCTCCATGGCAACGGCGAGCGCGGTGACGGCAAGGGCGAGCTGGACTACGTGCTGAAGCATGGCCCGCTGATGGAGGCCTGGTGCCAGAAGCGCGACCTGCCCTTTGTCATCATCTCCCCGCAGATGCCGATGAATGACCAGGGCGAAGTGAACTACATCAAGAACCGCACGCGGGCCGAGATTCCGCAGCGGCTGGCCGAGGGCACCAACCCTTATCCGTCGCACTACACCGGCCGGGACCCGATGCAGGGCCAGCTCTCGGAGGAGATTCCGGCGGACCGGGCGGATTTTGACCAGGATCCCCGCGGCTGGAACACGATCGCCGACGAGGTCATGGGCATGGTCGACCACGTGCTGGCCGCCTACAAGGGCGACCCGAAGCGCGTTTATCTCACCGGTCTGAGTTATGGTGGGGCCGGCACCTGGTATCTCGCCGCGAAGCACCCCGAGAAATTCGCCGCCATCGCCCCGATCGTCGGCCCCGGCCCGGTAGCCATGGCCCCGGTACTGGCCGCGGCCAAGCTGCCGATGTGGGTCTTTGCCGGCGGGCGCGACGACACCAACAACCGGGTGAAGTATTTTTATCCGCTGCTCAACAAGCTGGAGGAGCTCGGGCATCCCGACGTGCGGTTCACCATTGAGGCCGACATGGGCCACAACACCTGGATCCGCGTCTATGCGGGGCAGGACCTCTACACGTGGTTCCTGTCCCACTCGAAATGAGATGAGCCCCGCCGCCGAACTGAAGAAACTCATCCTGCGCCGCCCGGCGCTGACGCTGGCCGTGGCCGAGAGCCTGACGGCCGGGCAGGTGCAGGCGCGCATCGCGGCGGTGACGGGCGCGTCGGATTATTTTCTTGGCGGGGTCACGGCCTATTCGCTGGAGCAGAAAGTGAAATTGCTCGGCGTGAACCGGGCGCACGCCAAGGCGGTGAATTGCGTGTCACAGCGCGTGGCGGTGGAGATGGCGGTGGGCGTCGCGAAACTCTTCGGCGCCGATCTGGCGGTCGCCACGACCGGCTATGCCGAGGCCGCGCCAAAAAAGAAAGTGAAGGTGCCGCACGCGTGGTGGGCCATCTGCCACCGGCACCGGAGCGGGGCCGCCATGATGCTGTCGGGCTTCATCGAAGTGCCCGGGGCCGACCGGGTGACCGTGCAGGCACGCGTGGCGGAAGCCGTGCTCACCGAGTTGGTGAAGTATCTGCGGGAGATCCGGGCTTAGGTGGGTCGTCGTCAGCGCCGGTTCCGCCACCGGCGCAGAAGATAAATCGACAGCAACGAAGCCACCATGATCGTGATCGCCACCCCGATCATGAACAGCTGGGTGTGGGGATCGTCCAGCACCAGCCAAATCGCCGCGATCATTCCAGCCCAAGCAATCGCTAGGTAGCGCAGCGCCGTCATGTCCGCTTGAGTGAGCTCGATCGGGCGTTTGGATGGGTCAGGCATGGACAAAAGAAAACCCGCCGGGGTGCGGCGGGTCGGAGGTGACCAAAGAGGGGTGGGTTACTGCGTGAGGCGGGTGATGTACCCCATGATGAACTCCGCTTCCTTCGGGGGCGTGACCCAGTCGCTGTAGAGCAGCTCGGGCATGCGGTGCTTGCTGCCGTAAAACAGCTCGTTGGCGCGCTGGTGGGGTGAGAGGTAGCCGGTCTTGATCGTGGCGCCGAGGTAAAGGCCCTCGACGTTGGAGTAGATGAGGACGTTGGCGTCGCCGGGCAGGCCTTTGCTGACGCTCTCGCGCTCGGCGGCGCGGATGCCGGCGACGGCCTTGGCGTCGACGCCGAGGTTCATGCGGTTGCGGAAGAGGAGGCGGGCGGTGTCCTGATCCATGAGGACATAGACGGCGTTGATGGACTTGGCGCCGGCCTGGAGGCCGAAGCTGAATTCGCCGGCCTTGAGGAAGGCGGGCACGGACCACTTGCCGTTGGGGCGGCGGACGAGGGCGATGCCGTAACCGTCCTTGATGCCGAAGATAAAGCCGCCTTGGAACTGGTTGACGACGATGATGCCCTTGGCCTTGCGCAGCACCTCGACCGGGATGGCGGTGCGGACGTTGCCCTGGATCTCCTGGAGGATGGCCTCGCAGGAATCGAGCTGGTTGAGGACGCTGGCGCGGTCGTAGCCGTCGGCGGCGCGCAGCGCGGCGGCGAGGGTCGTGAGACAGAACAGGGCGGAGAGAAACTTCTTCATGTGGTTAAAGGGACAGCAAGCCGGCCGGGGAGTGCCGGTTCGCTGAGAGGGGAATAAACACATTCGCGGGGCGAATGAAAGCCCTAGTTCATAGGGGGAGGCGGAGGGCTTGGCTGTAGGAGCGGCTTTATGCCGCGATGGCTTGATGGAATCGCGGCGTAAAGCCGCTCCTACAAGGGGACACGAATCGCTGACTTCACTCCAGCCCGCGGCGGGCAATTTCCTCCTCATCCCAGCCCAGATAATGACCCAGTTCGTGCAGGTAGGTGAGCCGGACCTCGTCGCGGTAGAGGGACTCGTTGCCCTCGGCGTAGTCCCAGAGATTGTCGAGGAAGAGGAGGATCTGGGGCGGGAGCGGGGTCTCGACGGAGCGCAGCTCGCCGCCGTGTTCATGGCCGATGAAGAGGCCGAGAATATCGGGTTCCCAACCCTCGTCCCTGATGGCGGCGTTGGGGGTGGGTTCGTAGCAGACCGGCACCTGTGCCGCCGCCGCGCGCACGTCGGCCGGCAGCCGGCGCTGGGCGGCGACGACGACCTGGCGGGCGAGGGCGGTGAGGCGGGGGAGGTCCATTATTTAAACCATGGGTTGGTTGCGGCTGCATCGCAACTGTAGGCGGGGTGCCCTCACCCCGCGAGATGTGGATGGCGATAGTGATAACCAGCGGGGTGAGGGCACCCCGCCTACAAAGGAGGCAGTTCGATCCGGTTCACGGCCGGAGCTCCGCCGAAATGTCGAGCCGTTCAAACCGCGGGCCGAGCAGGTGGACCCCAAACCACAGTTCGAGAGCGAAGACGCCCAGCACCGGCACCACGGCCAAAGCGACGGCGGCGGACAGGCCAATGAGCCATTGCGTGAGGAAAATCGTGCCACCGCCGAGGATTACAGCGGGCAGCAGGGCGAACACGAGGCAGAGCAACTGGCCGGCGAAGAAGATGAGCCTCTGCCCCATCACGTCCATGCCGCCGCCCATCGCGCGCCCCGTTTGGGCCCAGGCGGGAAAGATGAGAGTGGCGGCGTTGGGCACCAGCAGTTGCACGGCGCACAAGCCGGGCATGATGACCGCGAGCGCGGCGCCAGCCACGACCCGGAACTGCGGGGTGAGCCACTCCGCCTTGCCCGCCGGCGGCATCAGGCCGAGCGACGAAGCAAACAAGAGCAGCCAGGCGACACCGGTCAAAATCACAGTTGGTGCCAGCAGGCCGCCGAGGACGATGCGCCAGCCGGGCAGCGGGTAGGCCTTGAGCATGTCCATGTTGAGAAGGTCACCGCGCAGGTCGTTGCGGGCCACCTGGGGCCCGAAGACCAGCAGGTAGACCAAAAAGACCAGGGAGATGAACGCAATCCCGGCGGCGATCGCGGGTCCTTCGAAATCGGGCCGGGACTGCAGCCAGGTGAGGCCGAAATAAATCAGCGCGGCGAAGGCGAGGAAGACCTTGCGGTTGAGGTAGGCGGGCGCGGCCATGAGGTTTTTCCACAGGAAGGCGGCTTCCGGCGGCAAGCGGTCGCCGAGACGGAAGGGCCCGCGCTGGGCCTGGGTCTTGCCGGCAAAAGCCACGAGCTTGCCGGCCCGCATCCGGGCGATGGCCTCGCCGGTTTTTTTAGCGCGGGTGATCGAAGCCTCCTCGAAGGGGGACTCCATGCGGTGGATGCAAAAATACTGCAGGGCAACGATCCCGACCGCGGGGCACAACGCGAGCAGGTAGCTGCCGACGCTGTCGGCGAGGAAGGGCCGCACGGCCAGCCGCGCCGGCCAGAGGAGCCACGAAAGCGATTCCCGGCCCGACTTTCTCGCCACCATGATGGCGGCAAACACCAACGCGGCGAAACCGCCGAGGAGCAGCGTGCGACGCAGCGTGGTGCGCAGTCCGAAACGGGAGAGCCGCGTGATGGCGAGCGCGGCAAAAGTCTGGTGCAGGGCCAGGTTGGAGTTCAATGACCACCACGAGCCGAGGTGCCGCAGCGCACCGATCCACCCGCTGCGCAGCCCGCCCGACAACAGGGTGAAGAACAGGGCGCCGAAGAGCGACATAAGCAGTCCGTCGATCAGCTTGTAATGGATGAGCTGGCGCCGCGCAAGCGGGGCGGGGAAAAGGAAAGCCACCTCCGCCTCGGTGAAAGCGAGGCCCGGTTGGTCGCTCGGTGTCACCCAGATCAGCAGAATGAAAGCCGTCAAAATCAATCCGAGACCAATCTCGGCCCGGCCCTCGCCGAACATCACATCAAGCGCGGGTCCCATGCTGGCGGGGCCGCTGCGCCGGAAGAGGAAGAACCAGAAGTAGGCGGCGCCGGCGATCGCACCTAAGAGATACTTCGGCTGGCGCAGGCGGCGCAGGCGGCTGCGCAGCAGGTTGCGCAGCGACATGAACCGCAGGAACAGCAGGGCGCGGAGCACGTGCATGGCGTCAGGTCTCGGTGCCGCCGGTGGCCCGGATGAAAACTTCCTCGAGACTGACCCCGGTCTCGCCGTTGCTGAATTGCGCCACGACCTCGGACAGTGTGCCGACGGCGATGCGCTGGCTCTGTTTCATGATCAGTACGTGGGTGCAGACTTCCTCCAGCAGGCTGAGCAGGTGCGAACTGAGGATGATCGCCGCGCCTTCCTCGCGGGCGAGGCGGCGGATCGTGTCCTTCATCCGGCGGATGCCGAGCGGGTCGAGGCCGGTCAATGGTTCGTCGAAATACATGACCTTGGGCGAGTGGAGCAGGCCGCAGGCGATCACGAGTTTTAGCTTCATGCCGCGGGAGAGTTCGCCCGGGAGCTGGTCGGCCTTGTCGGCGATCTCCAGTTCCGCGAGGAGGGCGTTGGCGTGGGCCTCGTGGTGCGGCACCTGGTAGATCTTGGCGGCGAACGCGAGGTGCTGGCGCACAGTGAGATGATCGAACAGCCGCGGCTCGTCGGGGAAGAAAGCGAGCTGACGCTTCGCCGCGACCGGGTCGGCGGCGAGGTCGATGCCGGCGACCTTGAGGACGCCGGCGGTGGGCGGGATGATGCCGGTGGCGCAGCGCAGGGTAGTGGTCTTGCCCGCGCCGTTGGGGCCGACGAGGCCCATGACCTCGCCGGGCTGGACGGTGAAGGAGAGGTCGTTGACGGCGGTAAAATCACCGTATCGCTTGGTAAGGCCGCTGACTTCAATCATGCGGCGGAGCTTGGCGGAGAGCCGGTTCCTGTAAAGCCACGGTTGGATCAGTCTCGTCATTATGACGATGGGCGGAGGGCCAGGTGGATGAATGGGAAAATCGCGCTGGCGGCGAAACCCGGGCCTTGCGGCATCGTCTTGGGAATACCATTACCCTTATGAAAAAGCATTACACCTCTCTGATCATGGCACTGGGTGCCGCCCTGCTCGCCCTTCCCGCCGTCCAAGCTGCAGACAGTCCTGCCCCCCGTGGTGGTCCCGGCGCTCCGGGTGGCCCGGGGGGCGGTCCGCGTGAGATGCGCGGCGAAAGGATGCGCGAAAACATGGGCGACCGGATGGCCAAGGAACTCGGCCTGTCCGACGACCAAAAGGCCAAGATGAAGGTGCTCGGTCAGGCGGAAAGAGCCGAAATGGAGGCGCTCCGTGATCAATCTTCCAAGCTCAGGGATGAACAGCGCGCCAAGTTCGAGTCCATCCACAAGGGTTACATGGAAAAGCGCCAGGCCATCATGACCCCGGAGCAACGCGAGAAAGCCGGCAAGATGCGCGAACAGATGCGCGGGAAGATGCAGGAGAGAATGGAGCGGATGCACGACCGAGGGGAACGCCGCCGTGGCGGCCCCCCGGGGCGAACATGAAGAACATGGTGAGCATCCTGAGAAGCCGGCCGTCCAGAAGTAATTTTAACACGGCACAGGACGTGATGGGTGCAAACACCGCAACCTGGGGTAGGTTGCGGTGTTTTCTTTTTGGACAACGCTGAGGGCCGTCCGTCCGCCTTCGCCAAAGCTTCGGCGAGACCGGCTGGCATTTGGGCTTTCAAGGTGCACCGACACCGGCACGCTGGCGGGACATGGGTAAACGACATATTGGCATCGTCGGTGGCGGCGCGGCGGGATTCTTCGCCGCCATCACGGCGGCCGAGGCGTCGCCGGCCTGCGCCGTGACGATCTTCGAGGCCACGGCGCACCTGCTGGCCAAGGTCAAGGTATCGGGCGGCGGGCGCTGCAACGTGACCCATGCCTGCTTCGAGCCGCGGGAACTGGTGCAACGCTACCCGCGCGGCGGGCGCGAACTGCTCGGGGCATTCAACCGCTGGCAGCCGCGCGACACGGTGGAGTGGTTCGAGACCCGTGGCGTGAAATTAAAAACCGAAGAGGACGGACGGATGTTTCCCGTGACCGACGACTCGCAGACGGTGATGGACTGCCTGATGGGGGCGGCGCGGAAGGCCGGCGTGGTCATCCGTACCAACTGCGGCGTGAAAACGGTAGGGCGCGTTATCCCTAACGCGCCGCGATCAACGGACGGAGCCGACGGCGCGTTAGGGATAACGCGCCCTACCTTCAGTCTTGGGCTCACCACGGGTGAGACTGCCACGGTTGACCGGCTGCTGCTGGCGACGGGTGGCAACAAGGCCGGCGTCGGGTTCGCTATCGCCGCACAGTTCGGCCACACGATCGAGCCGCCGGTGCCGTCGCTCTTCACCTTTCATGTCGATGATTCGCGCCTGAAGGAGTTATCGGGCGTGTCCGTCGAGGCGGCGGTCACCGCCGTGGCCGGCACGGCGCTCAAGGAACACGGCCCTTTGCTGGTGACACATTGGGGCCTGAGCGGCCCGGCGATATTGAAACTTTCCGCGTGGGGCGCGCGCGTGCTGCACGACTGCGGCTACAAGTTCACGCTGCGCGTCAACTGGGCCCCGTCGTACAACGCCGGGACCGCGCGCGCCGCGCTCGAGGCAGCCCGCCTCGCCAACCCGCGCAAGCAGGTGACGACCTTCTGTCCGCTCGGCCTGCCGCTGCGGCTGTGGGAGAAACTGGTGCTGGCCGCCGGCCTCGCGCCCGAGGCCATTTGGAACGGTGCCGGCAA
>JAYTUA010000094.1:0-2012 GCA_043745015.1 Opitutaceae bacterium
TCAAACCCGTCAACTGGGCACTCCTGCTTAATGTCGTCTTCACCGACCCACAGCTGGCGACGATTGGCGTGCTGGAGCGCGACCTCGACGAGAAAGGCGTCAAGTATCTGGCCGCCTCCTATCCGTTCAACGACCACGGCAAGTCCATCCTGATGGAGGCCAACTACGGTTACGTGAAAGTGCTGGCCGAGCCGAAGCGCGGCCGCATCCTCGGCGCGGAGATCGTCGGCAAGGACGCGGGCGAGCTCATCCACGCCTTCTCCACTCCGTTGGCCATGCGGGCAACGGTGCGCGACATGCTCCGCGCCCCGTGGTATCACCCGACGCTCGCCGAGATCGTGACCTACCCGCTGGAGGAGATCGCGGAGCAACTCAAGTAGCCGCCTGCATCGCCCGAGTATCCACCAAGGAGGCCAGACGGCCTCCTTTCTTTTTTGTCCACCCGCCCGGGCCTTAGTAATACTTAGTTAAGTATATGGTTGCCCTTTTCCCGTCCTGCGATCAGGAATCCTGCATGACGCCAAAGCAATTGACGGGGGTGCAGGGGCGGCTCGCCGCGTTCCTGGAAGACTTGATTGAGCCGATCGGACGGAGCGAGCGGCGGCACTGGGCCGGGGTCTACGTGCAAGGCCTGCTCCTGGAGGGAGAACGCAAATCGGTGCAGCCGATGGCGGCGAGGCTTGCCGGCGCCGACGAACAGGCGCTGAATCAATTCTTGAACCAAAGTCCGTGGGCGGTGACCGAGATTCAGCGTCGGCTGGCGCAACGGTTGAGCGAGGACGGTCACGAGCCGGTGTGCTGGATGGTCGACGAGACCTCGTTCCCCAAGGCGGGTGAACATTCGGTGGGAGCGGCGCGACAATATTGCGGGACGCTGGGCAAGATTGCGAACTGCCAGGTGGCGGTGAGCCTGCATTGGCGACAGGCCCAGATGAGCTACCCGGTGAGCTGGCGGCTGTTTCTGCCAGAGACTTGGTGCAAGGATGCGGCCCGCCGGGCGGAGGCGCGCATTCCCAAGGAGGTGGTTTATCAGACGAAGACCGACCTGGCGCTCGAGCTGATCGACCAGACGATAGCCTGGGACCTGCCGCGCGGGACCGTGCTGGCGGATTCGTTCTACGGCAACGATTTTGCCTTTCGGGCCGCGTTGCGCGAGAAGCGGCTCGACTATGCCGTGGCCCTGGAACCGACGACCGTGGTTTGGACCGACGATCCCAATCAGGTGCCGGTGATGGCGACGGGCAAGATTGGTCGTCCCCGTCGGCATCCCCGGACGCAAGATATGCCGGCGACGATCTCGCTCGAAAAGCTGGCCGGAAAACTGGCGAAGAAGGCCTGGCGCATGGTGACCTGGCGCATCGGCACCAAAGGGCCGCAGCGTTCGCGTTTTGCCCTGATCGGCGTTTGGGCCGCCCATAAATGGCAGGCGCAAGCTCCTCTCCCGCGCACGCGCGAATGGCTGCTGGTCGAATGGCCGGAAGGAGCCGCCGCTCCGTCAGACTATTGGGTCTTGTGGCGGGCGGATCGCGACGAAGCGCCCGCCCTGCTCCGCGCGGTGCGCGCGGCCCGCGGCCGCTGGCCGATCGAACAGGATTATCGCGAACTCAAAGAAGAGCTGGGCCTCGATCACTTCGAGGGCCGGGGCTGGCCGGGGTGGCATCATCACGTCACCCTCGTCACCCTCGCCTTCGCCTTTCTTCGCCACGAACAGCAGCGCTTTAAAAAAAACTTCACCTGCCAGCTTGCCGCTGATCCGCCGGCTCCTGCAGGCGGCGTTGATCCGCATGGCGGGCCGATGCCCATGGTGCCTGACGATGTTTAATGACTCGTCGTAACTTAACTAAGTATTATTAGTAGTCTATTAAACTACAAACCTGTCAGAGCCCGCTTGTAGTTTAATAGACTACTAGTGGGCAGCGGCCGAGTTGGAGGGTGGTTGCTGGTCGAGCGGACTGCGCACGCCGAGCCCGGGTTTCTTCATCACGTGCGTGTAGATCTGAGTGGTCTCCACG
>JAYTUA010000095.1:0-2002 GCA_043745015.1 Opitutaceae bacterium
ATATTGGACGGCACCGAGACCGCCGAACGGGTGACCTGGTCGCGAAAGCCAAAGTCGCGACAATCTCGGAACGCGCGACAAGACTGCACGGCCAGCAACCGACTCCGCAGCCACACTTCCAAATCTTCAAAGCTTTTGCCCATCTTTTTTGATGTGAACTGGAACTTGCCACTTTAACTTTGTGATTTCACCAGACCTTCCATGGCGCCCGCCTCTCGGCCCACAGCTGGTTGAGATGCTGGGTCTCCTGGTAGGTGTCCATCGGCTGCCAGAAGCCCTCGTGGTGGTAGGCATTCAGCTGGTTGTCCCGCACCAGCCGGTCCATCGGCTCCCGCTCCAGCATGACCGCGGGATCATCGGGCAGGTAGTCGAACAGCTGGTGCTCGCAGACCATGAAGCCGCCGTTGACGTGGGCGTCCTCATACTGCGGTTTCTCGCTGAAGGTCTGGATCCGGCCGTCGCCCTCGATGCGCAGCGCCCCAAAGCGCCCGGCGGGATGCACCGCCGAAAGGGTGCAGACCTTGCCGGCCTTCTTGTGCGCCTTGACCAGAGCCTTGAGGTCGATCGTCGCCAGCCCGTCGCCGTAAGTCAGCATGAAGGGCTCCCCCTTGGGAATGTAGCGCTGGATCCGCTTCACCCGGCAGGCGGTCATGGTATTCTCACCGGTTTCTGCGAGGGTCACGCTCCAGTCCTCCTCGCTGTGCTGGTTGTGAAATACCGCCGCGGGCTTCCGGCCGAGCGAAAGCGTGACATCGCAGGTGTGCCAGAGGTAATTGCGGAAGAAATCCCTGATCATGTCGCCCTTGTAGCCGAGGCAGAGGACGAATTCCCGGTGACCGTAGTGCGCGTAGGTCTTCATGATGTGCCAAAGGATCGGCCGGTCGCCGATGGGCACCATGGGTTTCGGCCGGTATTCGGTTTCCTCGCGCAGACGGGTGCCCTTGCCGCCGCAAAGTATTACGACTTTCATAAAATCAAATCTCACCCTTGTGGCCGGGTTGGGCAAGAGCCAAGACTGCGCCCGCCCGCCTAAACTCCTTTGTGACAAATCCCCTCCGGCACGCCCCTCCCGCCGCCTCGACATCGCGCCCGCGTGGGCCTAACCTGCCGGATCTTTTCTTCCCCCACCCCGCATGACTCCCGGCCAGAAATTCCGCACCGCGCTCGCCGCTGAAAAACCGCTGCAGATTGCCGGCGCCATCAACGCCTACGCCGCCCTCCTGGCCCAACGCGCCGGCTTCCGCGCGCTCTACCTTTCCGGCGCCGGGGTCGCCAACCATTCCTACGGACTACCCGACACCGGCCAGACGGAACTGGCCGATGTGCTGATCGATGTCCGCCGGATCACGCGCCGCGTCGATCTGCCGCTGCTGGTTGACATCGACACCGGCTGGGACAATCCCGCGGCCACCGTCCGGGAAATTGCCGCCGCCGGCGCCGCCGCGGTCCACCTCGAGGACCAGGTCCCGGCCAAGCTGTGCGGCCACCTGCCGGGCAAGCATCTGGTGCCGACGGCCGAGATGGTCGTCCGCGTAAAATCCGCCGTCGCCGGAAAACCAAACCGCGACTTTGTCGTCATGGCCCGCACCGACGCCGCCGCCAACGAGGGCGTGCCCGCCGCCATCACCCGCGCCCAGGCCTACGTCGCCGCCGGGGCCGACATGATCTTCGCCGAGGCACTGCGCTCGCTCGACGACTACCGCGCGTTCACCGCCGCCGTGAAAGTCCCGGTCCTCGCCAATCTCACCGATTTCGGCCAGACGCCCTACTTCACCCCCGACCAGCTCCGCTCCGCCGGCATCGCCCTTGTGCTTTACCCGCTCGGCGCCTCGCGCATGGCCGCCGCCGCGTCCTTGGAATTCTACACGACACTCCGCCGCGACGGCACGCCGCAAACCCTCGTGCCGAAAATGCAGACCCGCGCCGACCTCTACGGGACGCTCGGCTACACTCCGCCCAAGTAACCCGCCGCCGTTCCGCCCATGAGCAACGATCCCGCTCC
>JAYTUA010000096.1:0-70500 GCA_043745015.1 Opitutaceae bacterium
CTCGGCCTAAGTCAGACTCAGAAGTAATGGCCACGAGACTGATTGGCTTGAGTGTGGGAGGGGCCTTATGCCCCGACTCAACATCCGTTGCCGGCAATATGTCGGGGCGTAAAGCCCCTCCCACATTCCGGACAAATTCATTCTAAACCATGCCTTCGTCCCGGGCCTTCGTCTACCTCGTCCGCTGTCGCGACGGCACGTTCTACATCGGCACGGCGCGCGACGTGGCAAAACGCCTCGCGCAGCACAACGCCGGCAAGGGCGCCAAATACACCCGCTCGCGCGGCCCGGTGAAACTGCTTTGGCAGGAGGGACCGATGACGGTTAGCCGCGCCCTGCGCCGAGAACACCAGTTGAAGCAGTTGACCCGTCCCCAGAAGCTCGCGCTCATCAGCGGCGAACTCGTGCTCAAGCTCGCGCGCCGCCCAACTCAGCGGGTGAAACGCGCGTAGTCATCGAGCGTGTCGAGATCGGTATTGGACGCTAGTGGCACGGTGGCGACTTCCGCCTCGTGTTCGCGCAACAGACTGCGGGCACCAAGATCGCCCCTGATGGTGCACAGCTTCGGGAACCATTCCTTGCCAAACAGCAGCGGCGGCACCTGGTCGCGGCCAGTAAGGGAAGCCACTGCCGTGCACCCGCCGGCCAGAAACCGGGTGATCATCTGATCGAGATGTCGCGGCGGCAGGCCGGGCTGGTCGGCAAGCACGATGATGATCGCCTGCAGTCCCGGTGTATGTTTGAGGGACGACTCCACTCCCGTGCGCAGGGAGGTGCCGAGGCCTTCGCTCCATTCTGGATTGACGGCAATCTGCACGGCCAGCCCGGCGAGGGCCGGTTTGATTTCTCCGGCGTGAGCCCCGAGGACGACAACCACGGGGGAAACAGGAGCCGCGAGCACGATTTCGGCCACATGGCGCACGAGCGGTCGGCCGTTGAGCGGGAGCAATTGCTTCGGCCGGCCCATGCGCGACGAACCGCCCGCAGCGAGTAGCACCAGTCCACACTGCAATGGTTCAGTCATGAATCGGTCCGGTTCGGTCGCGAAGGAAACCCGGGGTGCGGTCGGCGAGCCGGGTTTGTATCTCGGCCAGAATCGCGAGAGCGACCGTCTCGGGGGTGTTGCCACCAAGATCAAGGCCGACCGGGGCGTGCAGTTTCGTGAGTTGATCGGGGCTTGTTGTCAGCTCGGACAACAGGCGGTCAGTGCGGGAGCGTGGTCCAAGTTGCCCGAGGTAGGGGAGATCTTTGGGCAATAACTCACGCAAGAATTCGCGGTCGTCTGCGTAGCGATGCGTCATCACGACCGCGAATGTCCGGGCATCAAACTGCAGTCTGGAGACAAGCTCTGCGATGGGAGCCGCCATGGCCCTATCTGCGTCGGGAAATCGATCGGTCGTGGCGTAGGCGGCCCGCGTATCGGTGACGGTTACATGCCAGCCTGTTTCCTTGGCCAGCCGGGCCAGCGGTTGGGCGTCATCACCGGCGCCGCAGATGATCAAGGCGGGTGGAGCGGCGATGGTCTCGACAAACAAACTCGAGTGAACGACATCCGTTTCATTGGCCAGTCTGGTGCCGGTCGGATGCTCACCGGCAAAATCCACCGCGAGGACGGTTTCACGGCGCGCGTGCAGATTGGTGGCAAGGGTGGCGATCCAATCCGGCCGGACTGCCGGCAGGCGCTCAATGAAAATGCGCACCACGCCTTGGCATCCCAGGCCGACGCCCCAGACCAGATCGTTTTCCGATGTCGTATCGTAGACCGCCAATTCGGGTTGGCCGGATGCGAGCACGCGTCGGGCCCGTTCCATGATGTCCTCTTCGAGACAGCCGCCGCTGATTGAGCCGATTCGGGTGCCGTCGGTCAGCAGGAGGAGTCTCGCGCCGGGTCGGCGGTAGGACGAACCCTCGACCCTGACCAAGGTGGCCAGCACCGCGGGCTGTCCGGCGGCGGAATCGAGGGCGGCGAGGATCAATGAGATTTCAGGCATGGGGAAAGACGGACCAGGATTTTTGCCACAAAGCACACAAACCCCCCTCTCTGCCACGGAATGTTCCGCGCGCCTATAGGCGCCGTGTAGCTGGCAGCTGCGGTCGAGATAATGTGCTTTTTGTGGCAATGAAATGGATGGGGATGGGCCCTGCTAGAGGATTAGGTTTGATGGCTTATGGCGAAGACATTGGCCAGGCCCTCGGCGCGAAGGAGGCGGGCCAGGGCGGCGCTACGAACGCCATAACGGCAGGCGAGCACTAACGGACCGGTTGCGGCCAATTCGCGGAGCTGCACCAAGTCATACGCGGCCAACGAAGTCACGTTGGCCGGAGCGGTTTCGCCGGGCTCGGTGAGATATATGATCTTTGCTGTTGTTCCCTGTGCGGCAATGCCCGCAGGGTCGAGAAAGAGCGATGGATCGGTGATTAAAACGGGCTTCGCAGCTTTCAGCTGATCGAGATTCGAGCACACGGGGCAGTCGGGCCGGGCGGTGCGTTCCACACCGAGTTGCGAGCCATCGAGCAGATTGATCAGACGGGTCTGGCGCGTGGCGTCGCCCTCGCGACCGAGAAGGAGTTTAATCGTTTCTGCGGCCTGCATCACGCCGAGTACACCGACGGCCGGACCGAAGACTGGACCGCCTGCGCAGTTGCCGGCGGTGTCGAGTTCGGCGGCGCTTCGGCCCAGCCATTGACAGTGCAAACATCCGCCCGTGTCTCGACGGAATACGTCGAGGGTGCCTTCGAAACGGTGCACGGCGGCTGACACCAGCGGTACGCCGAGCACTAGGCAGGCATCATGAAGAACAAACCGGGTGGTGAAATTGTCGGTGCAGTCCAGCACCACGTCGTGGCCGGCCACCAAGGCCCGGGTGTTTTGCGCCGACAGGCGGCCCTCATGGCTGGCGATTTGCACCGCCGGATTGTGCAGGCGCAGGCGGGCGGCGGCGGCGAGAACCTTGGGCGCGCCGATCTCCGCCGTGGTGAAGAGAATCTGCCGGGGCAGGTTGGAGCGTTCGACTTTGCCATCGTCGGCGAGGGTCAGCCGGCCCACGCCGGCCCCGGCGAGATAGAGCGCGGCCGGACAACCGAGGCCGCCGATCCCGACGATCAGCACGCGGGCCGCGGCGAGCCGGGCCTGGCCGGCCGGGCCGACCTCGGGCAGCGCAATCTGCCGGGCATGGTAATCGTCGCCGTCCGGCCGGGCCGCGGCTTCCGCGGAGCAGTTCACCCATTCGGCGGCGCCATCGGGATGATGCTCCTTTTTCCAGACCGGCAGGCGGAGCTTCACTTCCTCGATGACGTGGCGGCACGCGGCAAAGCCCGCCTGTCGGTGCGCGGATGCCACGCCGATCCACACCGCCGCCTCGCCAATCCGCAGGCGGCCGGTGCGGTGCACGCAGAGCACCTTGGTGCCCGGGTAGATGCTTTCGGTCTCGTTGACAATGGCCTCGCCCTCGCTTTGGGCGAGTTCGTCGAAGGCCTCGTATTCGAGGAGGGTGACGGGCCGGCCGAGGTGGTGGTTGCGCACGCGGCCCTCGAAGACGGTCAGGGCGCCCGCCGCGGGGGAGGTGAGCCGCGCCTGCAGGGTGGCGCTGTCGATCAGTTGGCTGGTCAGCTCGAACATCGGTCAGCCTCCGGCGACGGGGGGGATGAACACCACGCGGTCGCCCGCGGTGAGCGGGGCGGAGAAGTCGGCAAAGCGTTCGTTGAGGGAGACGCGCAGCAGCCGGGCCGGGAAGGTGAGGCCGGGAAAACGGTGCTGCAACTCGGTGTAGAGTCCGGCGGCGTCGCGGGCCGTGGTCTCCACCTCGAGCGTGGAGCAGCCGGCCTGTTCGCGCAGGATCGCGAAGAAGCGGACTTGAAGCCGGTAAGGGGATGACATCGCTCAGGTTCAGCCGCCGATCTCGGACATGCCGCGGGCGGCGGGGATGAGATGCTGGGCGAGACCGTGGCCCCAGGGTTTCTCGTGCACCGCGCCGCGGATGCAGGCGGCGATGACCTCGTCGCTCGCGCCGCCCCGGAGATGGTGGAGCAGGTTGATTTCGTTGTCGCGCAGCAGGCAGAGGCGCAGCACGCCGTCGGCGGTGAGGCGCATGCGGTTGCAGGCGGCGCAGAACGGCTGCGAGACGGGGCTGATGAAGCCGACCGCGCCCCGGCCACCCGGCAGCCGGAAGAGGCGGGCCTCGCCGTCAAGCTTGCCGCCGTTGACGAGTTCGAGCGGACCGTAGGCACGGCCGAGCACGTCGAGCAGCTCGGCCTCGCTGACCATGCCCTTGGTTTGGAAATCGGCATTGTTGCCGAAGGGCATCTGCTCGATGAACCGCACCTGCCAGGGATTCGTGAGCGTGAGGCGGGCGAGCTCGACGACATCGGTGCGGTCGTTCACGCCGCGGCAGACCACGGCGTTGAGCTTCACGCGCAGGCCGGCGGCGGCGGCGGCATCCAGTCCCGCGCGCACGTCGCGCAGGTTGCCCCAGCGGGTGAGCTTCCGGAAGGTGTCCTCGTCGAGGCTGTCGATGGAGATGTTGACGGACTTGAGGCCGGCGTCGCGCAGCGGCTGGGCGAGTTTGTCGAGCAGCACGCCATTGGTGGTCAGGCCGACTGCGGTGATGCCATGTGTGCTGGTCGCGTGCCGGACGAGATCCACCAGGCCGGGGCGGAGCGTTGGTTCGCCGCCCGTGAAACGGATTTTGCGGAAACCAATCGCCCCGAACAAAGTGATGAGGCGCCGCAGCTCGGCGTCGCTGAGCAGTTCGTCGCGCGGCCGGAAGGTCATGTGTTCCGGCATGCAGTAGACACAGCGGAGGTTGCAGGCATCCGTAAGCGAGATGCGCAGATAGTCGATGTCGCGGTAATATTGGTCGAGCGGCATGGGTCAGCCGGGGATGATCCCCGGGTTGAACGCGAGCGCAGGTTGCCGGCGGGAGAGGAGATGGCAAAGGGTGCAGCCGACGATCATGCCGGTCAGGTAGCCTTGCGGGGCAAAAACGCAAATGACCGCCACCGTGGCGGCCAGCCCGAGGGTGACCGGAGTGCGGGCGACATCGCGCAGGAGCAGGAGCAGCACGCCGGCCTCGACCAGCAGCACGGCGCCCAGCACCGGCGCGGGAAAAGCGTGGAGCACCTCCTGGAAAGCGCCGCTGAAAAAGGCGCCAATGACCAGATAGAGCGAGCCGTAGAGGATGACAGAGCCGCCGGTGCGCGCGCCCAACGCGTAATAGCCCGCCAGGCCGCCGCAGCCGTGGCACATGGGGATTCCGCCCAGCCACGGCGAGATCAGGTTGATCAGGCCGTAGGTGCGGCCGATGCCGCGCAGCGTGGCCGGACGTTGCGGAAAGAGATCGGTGATCGTCCGCTGGGTGGCGATGACGGAATTGGAAAGTGAGAGCGGCACCTGCGGGAGCACTAGCAGGCCCAATGCCGTCAGCCACTGGTTCCACGGCATCACCGCCGGGGTGGGAGTAACCCAGCCAAAACCGTGCGCGAGGGCCGGCCAGTCCAGACGGTAACAGGCCGCCCAGAGCACGCCTGTCCCGACCACCAGCAGGGCGCCGGGGATCTGCCGGTGTCCGCGCAGCCAGACCAGCCCGGCGACCGCGCCGCCCGCCGCGATCCAGCCCCAGGGTCCCTCGCGTCCGGCCAGGCCCAGCGCCGTGCGGGCCAGCGCGAGCCCGAGGCCCGCCTGCACGCCGCGCACCACCAGGAGGGGAATGAGTTTTTGCAGACGGTCGAGCAGGCCGCTGAACGAGAGCACCAGCATCAGCGCGCCGATCATCAGGCCGGCCAGTTGGAATTGTCCGCCCGTGGCCTGGCCGGCGATGACGGCCACCGCCATAGCCTTGAGCGGTTGCACCGGCATGGGCAGGCCGTAGAGCAGGCCGGACGCGATCTGGGCGAGCCCAAAGGCCAGGAACACCCCGGCCGGATCAAGTTTCGTGGCCAGCAGGATTCCGGCGATCAACGGCAGGTCGGTGCCGATGTCGCCGAAGGCCCCGGCCAGCTCGTGCCGGTCGAAGCGCGGCTTGTTCAGGAGCGGCATGGCGGCTTGGGTCCCTCGTTGGTGAGCCCGGGCCGGAAGCCGGCGATGTGGTCGAGGGCCTCGGCGATGGCGGGCACGAGGAGCGGCAGGCACTCGCCGATGGCGCGGGGCCGGCCGGGCAGGTTGATGATGAGCGAACGGCCGCGCACGCCAGCCGTGGCGCGGGAAAGGATGGCGGTCTTCACCTGCTCGTAGCTGTGCACCCGCATCACCTCGCCGAAACCGGGCAGCTCCCGTTCCAGCACGGCGCGCGTGGCCTCGGGGGTGACGTCGCGCGGGCCCGGACCGGTCCCGCCGGTGGTGATGATCAGCGGGCATTGCTCGACGTCCGCGAGGCGGCGGAGGGTGGCCTCGATCTCCGCGCGGTCGTCCGGCAGCAGCACACGGATCCATTCGAGGGGCTCGGTGAAATGGCTGGCGGTGATCCGCTCGATCTCGGGACCGCTCTCGTCGGCATAGACGCCGGTGGCGGCGCGGTCGCTGAGGGTGACGCGGGCGATCTTCATTGCTTGGTTTTCCCGACGACGCGGATGCCGCCGATCGACATGGTTTTGTCCACGGCCTTGCACATGTCGTAGAGGGTGAGCGCGGCGACCGACACGGCGGTGAGCACCTCCATCTCGACGCCGGTCTTGCCGGTGAGCCGGGCGGTGGCGCGGATGCCGATGCCGTCATTCTCCACGGCAAACTCGACGTCCACATGGCTGAGCGCGAGCGGATGGCAGAGGGGGATCAACTGCGCTGTAGACTTGGCGGCCTGGATGCCCGCGATCTTGGCGACGGTCAGCACGTCGCCCTTGGGCAGGGCCTGGGCGCGGAGCAGCCCGATGGTTTTCGGTGAGCAGGTGAGCCGGCCCTCCGCCACGGCCGTGCGCTGTTGATCGGGCTTGGCACCGACGTCCACCATGCGCGCGCGGCCGGCCGGGTCGAGGTGGGAGAAGGATTCGGACGCGGGGGTCATGAACAGGGAATGAATTCGACCGGCTGCGCCGGGTCGAGATTGTTTGCCGGCAGCGGGAGCAGGGCGTTGGCTCCAGCCAGTCCGCTGCTGTCGCCCGAACTGGCGAGGGGCAGTGGAGTGAGTTCGGGGATCCCGTTTACTATGTCGGCGCGGCATGGCCAGAAAGTCTGCCTCTGGTCGGGCGCCGGCCGCGTGGCGCCGGGGGCGAGCCGGCCGGTCAGCCGGGGCGGGATGGCGTCGATGCCGGTCTCCAGCTTTCGCAGCACCGGCGCGACAAAGAGCTGGAACGTGACCCAATGCGACACCGGGTTGCCCGGCAGGGCGAAGGCGAGCTGTTTGCCCCGGCTGGCGAAGACCAGCGGTCGGCCGGGCCGCAAGTTGACCTGCTCAAAATGCAGTTCGTAGCCCAGCGCCTTCAGCAGGGGGCGGGCGAAATCATGATCGCCCACGCTCGCGCCGCCGGAGATGAGCAGCACGTCGTGCGCCGGGAACGCTTCCACCGCGGCCCGAGCCGCGGCCAGATCATCGCGGGCGTGGGCGTGGCCGATGAGCTCGGCGCCGTGATGGGCCAGCAGGGCGGCGATCAGGGTGGAATTGCTGTCGCGAATCTGGGCGCCGGCGGGAACCTGGTCGGGGGCGACGAGTTCGTTGCCGGTGATAAGGTGCGCGCAGCGGGGGACACGGCTGATTTCCGGCTGCGTGACGCCGGCGGCGGCCAAGGCCGCCAGCTCGGGCGGACCAAGCCGGGTGCCCGCGGGCACCACGATGTCACCGGTGCGGCGGTTCTCCCCACGCCGGCGGATGAACCCGGGGCCATCGGCGCGCAACACGCGGACGAGGTCCGCCTCGCGCACCGCGTCCTCCTGCTTGACGACACAATCGGCCCCGGCGGGCACCGGCGCGCCGGTGAAGATGCGCACGCATTCGCCGGCCTTGATCGGGCCGGAAAAGACAGCGCCGGCTTGCGACTCGCCGACAATCCGCAGTGGTTGGCTGAGGTCGGCGCGTCGCACGGCGTAGCCGTCCATGGCGGACGCATCGAACGGCGGAGAGTCGGCGTCGGCGCGTCCCACGGAGCGCAGCGTGCGCCCGAGCGCATCGGCCAGGGGCACGCGCATCGCCGCAAGCTGGGTCGTGCGGATCAGGATGATCGACCAGGCATCGACGGCGGGGATCATTTTCGAGGAGAGCGTGGCTGCTTGGCGGCCGTTCGTTTGGCGACAACCGGGGCAAGGAACGGCGTGTAGATGGCCGCGAGCTTGCGCGGGAAACGGCCGGCGAGCTTCACGCCGTCGTCGAGCGATTCCTGCGACCGCACCTGCCCGGCGCCATGCAGCTTGGCGATGACATCGTAGCGGCTGTGCGGGATGAGCAGCTCGACCGACTCCTGATCGTCGATGGCCAATTCCTCGCAGCGGGCGAGCAGCCGGTCGAGACCCTGGCCGGTATGGACGCTGATGAAGAGCGCCTCGGGATGCTGGGCGCGGACGAGCGCAAGGGTCTTGGCATCGGCGGCGTCCACTTTGTTGAAGACGATGATGGCGGGCTTGTCCGCCGCACCGAGTTCGCCGAGGACTTCCATCGTGGTGGCGAAGTGGTGCGCGACGTTGGGGTTGGCCACATCGAGCACGTGGATGATGAAGTCGGCGACGACGACTTCCTCAAGGGTGGCCTTGAACGCCTCGATCAGGCGGTGCGGGAGGCGGCGGATGAAACCCACGGTGTCGGTCGCGAGCAGCGTGCGACCGTCGGGCAGCTCGAACTGGCGGGTGGTCGGGTCGAGCGTGGCGAAGAGCTTGTCGGCCGCGAGCACCTGCGCGCCGGTAAGTTTGTTGAGCAGGGAGGACTTCCCGGCGTTGGTGTAGCCGACGATGGCGACGCCGGGGACGGGCGTGCGCTGGCGTTTGCGGCGCTGCGTGGCGCGCTGGGAGATGACCAGCGCGATCTCGGTTTTCAGGTGGGCGATGCGGTCGCGCACGAGACGGCGGTCCTGCTCAAGCTGGGTCTCACCTTCGCCACCCATGGAGCCCTTGCCGCGCTGGCGGGAAAGGTGGGTCCACGCGCGCGTGAGGCGGGGCAGGGAATACTCCATGCGGGCCAGCGCGACCTGCAGCACGGCCTCGCGGGTTTGCGCGCGGTCGGCGAAGATTTCCAAGATGACTTCCTGCCGGTCGATGACCGCGAGGCCGGATTCCTCCTCCCAGTTGCGTTGCTGGGCGGGGGAGAGTTCCTCGTCGATCACGATGACATCGGCGCCATCCTCCTTGGCCAGGGCCATGAGCTCGGCGGCCTTGCCCGAGCCGATGAGGAACTTGGGTTGATGCCGGTCGCGCAGGGTGACGAGGATGGTGCGGGTGACGGCGAGGTTGAGGTTCTCAACCAGCTCCTGCAGTTCGCCGAGCAGTTCGGTGCCTTCGCCCGGGGCCATGTCGTGCGTCTGCACGCCGACGAGCAGGGCGCGGGTGGTGGGCTTTTTCGGATCGAGGAAATTTGCCATGAGGGAACACTGTCGCCCGGCCCCGCAGGGGAGTCAACCGGGGCGTGACACAGAAAATCGTTGCGCCGCCGCATTCCGTGGCAATGTTTCCGGTGTCTGGCGCGAACTCGTGCGCGACCGGACCGCACAGTTCAACCACCGTCTCCGGACACCCCCAGGCCTGATCGCCATGCGACAAGCACTCCAGTCCAGCTCCCGCGCCCTGCAGGTTTTCCGTTCACGGACCACTGCCGGGGCGGAATGAAAAGCATCCTCGACTTCGCCCGGTTTCGGCAGGAAGGCCGGCCCATCGCCCTCGTGACGGCCTATGATGCCGCTCTGGCGCGCATCGTGGCGGCCTCGGCCGCCGATGCCATACTCGTCGGTGACAGCGCGGCCATGGTCGTGCACGGGCTGCCCTCCACCATCCACGCCACGTTGGAAATGATGGTGCTGCACACGGCCGCCGTGCGGCGCGGTGCGCCCGCCGCCGTGGTGATTGCCGACCTGCCGTTTCTGACTTTCCGGCGCGGGCGCGACGAAGCTGTGCTCGCCGCCGGCGCATTGATGCAGGCCGGCGCGACGGCGGTGAAACTCGAGGGACTGACCGGCCACGAGGATGTCGTTTCGCACCTTGTCGGCAGCGGCATTCCCGTGATGGGGCATCTCGGGCTCACGCCGCAGTCGGTTCACCAGCTCGGCGGCTACCGGTTGCAGGGCCGGTCGGAGGAGGAGGCCGTGCGGCTGCGGAGCGATGCGAAGCAGCTGGAGCAACTTGGCGTATTTTCCCTCGTGCTGGAATGTGTGCCGGCGGCGCTCGCGGCGGAGATCACGGCGAGCCTGGGCATCCCGACCATCGGCATCGGCGCCGGCGGCGGCACGTCCGGTCAGATTCTCGTGCTGAACGACCTGCTGGGGCTCGACGCCACGTTCCGGCCGAAGTTCAGCCGGCGCTACCTTGACGGCCACCGGGAAATCCTGGCCGCGCTCAACCATTACGCGGACGACGTGCGCGCGGCGCGCTTCCCGGCGCGGGCGGAGGTGCTCGCATGAGAACCTGGGTCAGCCTGCAGGAATGGCGCGTGGCGCGCGGCGAACTCACCGGCCGCTCGGTCGGCTTTGTGCCGACGATGGGCGCGCTGCACGCGGGGCACCGGGCGCTGCTGGCGCGCGCGCGCGCCGAGAACGACGTCGTGGTGCTGAGCATTTTCGTCAACCCGACGCAGTTCAATGATCCGACGGACCTCGCGCGGTATCCGCGCACGCTGGAGGCGGACCAGGCACTGGCGGCCGGGCTGGTTGATCACGTCATCGTGCCCGCCGCGGAGGAACTCTACCCGGACAAATACACCTACCGGGTTACGGAGGAGATGCTCAGCCGCCGGTTGGAAGGGGCGCACCGGCCGGGGCATTTCGACGGGGTGCTGACCGTCGTGCTCAAGCTCTTCAATCTTGTGCAACCGACCCGCGCTTACTTTGGCGAGAAAGACTGGCAGCAGCTGCGGCTGGTGGAGCGCATGGCCCGAGCGCTTTTCCTGCCGGTGGAAATCATCGCCTGTCCGACGGAGCGCGACATCGACGGGCTGGCCCTCAGCTCGCGCAACCGGCGCCTGTCCCCGACGGCGCGGACCCAGGCCACCCAATTCCCGCGCATCCTGCACTCCGCCACCAGCCCGGCCGCCGCCGCCAACGCCCTGGTCACCGCTGGTTTTGAAGTGGATTACGTGGAGGAACAGGAGGGCGTGCGCCTGGGCGCAATCCGCATCGAAGGAGTGCGGTTGATCGACAATGTCCGGCTCTAACCTCCTCGTCATTTTCACCGGCTCGATCGCGGCCTACAAGGGCTGCGAGGTCGTGTCGCAACTCGTGCAGCGCGGCCACCACGTGCGCTGCGTGGCGACGCCTTCCGCCATGAAATTCATCGGCCCGGCGACGCTGGAGGGACTGAGCGGTTCGCCGGTTCTGTGCGACCTGTTTGCAAACGGCCGCGCGCTGGACCACATCGCGCTCACGCGCTGGGCCGATGCCGTGCTGGTCTGCCCCGCCACGGCGAATACCATCAACCGGCTCGCGGCTGGACTTGCCGATGATCTGGTGGGTGCGATTTTTCTGGCGCATGATCGCGCCAAGCCCTGGCTGGTCGCCCCGGCGATGAATCCCGCGATGTGGTCGCATCCCGCGACGCTGGCGGCGGTGGAGAAGTTGCGCGGCTGGGGCGTGCGTTTCCTGCCGGTGGGCGAGGGGCCCACCGCGTGCGGCGAAACCGGTGAAGGCCGGCTGGCTGAGCCGGATGAAATTGTCGCGAGGGTGGAGGCGGCGATTTCGCTTCCGCCGTCGCGCAAACTGCGCGTGCTGGTGACAGCCGGCGGCACGGCCGAGCCCGTGGACGGCGTGCGCGTGCTGACCAACACCAGCACGGGCGCAACCGGAGCGGGCATTGCCACCCAGCTGGCCCGGAGCGGGCACGAGGTGGTGCTGCTTCGGGCGAGAAACGCTTTGCCGGCCGACGGTCCCTGCGAGGAGGAAACTTTTGTGACCTTTGCCGACCTTGAGGCCGCCCTGCCGCGCCTGCTCGGCTCGGGCCGGTTTGATGCGGTGATCCACGCCGCGGCCGTGAGCGATTTTGCCGTGGAGGCGGTTTTGGGCACGGCCGGACCGCCGGGGAAAATTGAATCCCGCGGTGCGCCGCTGCTGCGTCTGCGGCCCAATCCGAAACTCGTGGATCGCCTGCGCGGCCTGAGCCCCCGGCCGCTCACCGTCGTGGCCTTCAAGCTGACCCATGAGACTGGTCTGGACGAGTCGGCCGCAGCGGTGCGTCAGTTGTTCGGGCACTCCGGCGCCGACTTTGTTGTCCATAACGACCTCGCGGCCCGCCGGTCCGATGGCATTTTCCCGGCGGACATTTACCGGCCCGACGGCACCGTGGCGGCGCACTGTCCGGATCGCCGGGCCCTGGCCGTGGCCCTCGAACAACTGCTCGCCGCCTGCGCGGGCTCAACCTGATCCATCCCATGCTCCTCACCCTCGATGTCGGCAATTCCCAGATTCACGGCGGCGTATTCGACGGCGATACGCTGCGTTTCCAGTTTCGCAAGACCACCCAGCCCATCGGCTCGTCGGATGAGTTCGGGGTGTTTCTCCGCGCGGTGCTGCGCGAGAACTCGCTCGATCCCTCGGGCGTGGACCGGGTGGCCATCTGCTCGGTCGTGCCGCCCGTCGCCTATCCGTTGCGCGCAGCGTGCGTGAAGTATTTCAATTGCGAGCCCTTCGTTTTGCAGGCCGGGGTGAAAACCGGGTTGAAGATCAAATACCGCAATCCCGCCGAGGTCGGCGCGGACCGCGTGGCCTGCGCCATCGGGGCGGCCCAGCGGCACCCGCAGCGCGACGTGCTGGTGGTGGATTGCGGCACCGCCACCACCTTGGAAGCGGTCACGGCGACCGGCGACTATCTCGGCGGAGCCATCATGCCGGGCGTGGGCATCTCCGCGGAGACACTGGCCAGTCGCACAGCCAAGCTGCCCCGGGTGGAGATCACCCGGCCCGAGACGGCGCTGGGCCGCACTTCGGCGGAAAGCATCCAGTCGGGGCTTTACCACGGCCATGTCGGCGCCATCCGCCACCTGCTCGCCGCGCTCACGGCAGAGGCCTTCAACGGCCGGCGTCCGCAGGTGATCGGAACGGGTGGGTTTGCGCGGATGTTCGAGACCGAGGGCCTGTTCGATGAGATCGTGCCCGAGCTGGTGCTCTTCGGCCTCAAACATGCCGAGCAACTCAACCGCGAGGCGGACGGGAAATAAATATTTATGCGCCTGACCCTGCTTAAGTCCAAACTACACCGCGCAACCGTCACGGCGGCGGATCTGCATTACGAAGGCTCGGTGGCGATCGCGCCGGAGCTGCGCCGGGCGGCGGGCTTCCTCCTGCACGAGCGGGTGGAGATCTACAACTGCAACAACGGCGAACGCTTCGCGACCTACGTCATTGGTGGGCGGAAGCGCGGCGAGATCATGGTCAACGGCGCGGCGGCCCGGCTGGTGCAGCCGGGCGACGAGGTCATCATTGCGGCCTACGCTGATTTTGAACCGGCCGAGGCGGAACAGCACCAGCCCGTGGTGGTGTTGCTCGACAAGAAGAACCGGCCAAAGCGGAAACGCTGAGGGTGGTTCGATCTGTGGGAGCGAAGGGCGACGAACTGGTGCTAGGCTGAGTCCTTTGTAACGTATTATATTACAAACCCGCTTGGTCCCACAGTCTGGACCGGCAGGCATTTCTCCTTTGCCTCAAGGCGGCTTTGCGTGAGTCTGCCCACGCATGTCCGCCGAGCCCATCCGTTATTTCCACCGTGCCAAGCAGACCGTCGAGACCGAGCAGGTCTATGGCGAGGGCTGGCTGCGCTGGACCTATGGCAATCCGCTGGGCCGCCTGTCGCTGGAACTGCTCGTGAAGCGTTCGCTGGCTTCGGCCTATTACGGCTGGAAAATGAACTGGCGGGCGAGTGCGAACAAGGTCCTGCCCTTTATCACGGATTACGACCTCGACGTGGATGAGTTCGCCAAGAGCCCGTTCGTTTTCAAAACCTTCAATGACTTCTTCTATCGCGCCCTGAAATCAGGCGCCCGGCCCGTCGCGGCGGGAGACCATGTCGCCGTGCTGCCGGCGGACGGACGGCACCTCGCCTTTCAGAACGTGGACGCAGCGGCGGGCTTCTACGCCAAGGGCCAACACTTCGATCTCGCCGCGTTCCTCGGTGACGCGGACTTGGCGGCGAAGTTTGCCGGTGGCTCGATGCTCATCTCGCGGCTGTGTCCGGTGGACTACCACCGGTTTCATTTCCCCGTGGCGGGCACGGCCGGCGAGCCGCGGCTGATCAACGGCTTCCTGTATTCGGTGTCGCCCATCGCGCTGCGCCGGAACCTCGGCTACCTGTGGCAGAACAAGCGGATGATAACCCTCGTGGACTCGCCGGCCTTTGGGCAGGTCGCGGTTTGCGAGATCGGGGCGACGATGGTGGGGAGCATATTCCAGACTTTCATCCCCGGCCGGGCCGTGGCCAAAGGCGAGGAGAAGGGCCTGTTCAAGTTCGGCGGATCGTGCGTCGTGACGCTGTTCCAGCCCGGCAAGATCAAGCTCGATGCCGACCTCGTGCAGCATAGCGCCGAGGGTCTCGAGGTTTACGCCCGGATGGGCGAACGGCTCGGTGTGGCCTCGTAAGGCTTTCCAATTCCTTAAGACAACAATCAACCACGGATTACACAGATGAGCACGGATAAATACCACCTGACTTGGTTTTGCATCTATCCGTGTCTATCCGTGCAATCCGTGGCAAAATTATTCTGCCAAGTTATCCTCGTGGGCTATGCGAGTCTCGTGTTTGCGGGTGCGGCCGAGCCGGTGTTCAAATTTTCCGAAGCTACGATTGCCGACCTGCAGGAGCAGATGAAATCCGGCAAACTGACCTCCTCCGCCCTGACCGCCGCCTACCTCGCCCGCATTGCCGAGGTGGACCAGGCGGGACCGAAGCTCAACACCATCATCGAGCTCAATCCCGAAGCACTCGCCATCGCCCGGCAACTAGATGCCGAGCGCAAGGCCGGCCACGTGCGCGGGCCGTTGCACGGCATCCCGGTCCTGATCAAGGACAACATCGCCACGGCCGACCAGATGGAGACGACGGCCGGTTCGCTGGCGCTGGTCGGGGCACGGCCGCCGCGTGATGCGGCCATCGTCGCGCAGCTGCGGGCGGCGGGCGCCGTCATTCTGGGCAAGACCAACCTCAGCGAGTGGGCGAATTTCCGCGGGGAGAAATCCATCAGCGGCTGGAGCGGCCGGGGCGGGCAGACGCACAACCCCTACGCGCTCGACCGCAACACCTCGGGCTCGAGCTCCGGCTCGGCGGCGGCGGTAACAGCCAATCTCTGCGTCGTGGCGGTGGGCAGCGAGACCGACGGGTCGATCGTTTCGCCGGCCTCGGTCTGCGGGCTCGTGGGGATCAAGCCGACCGTCGGCCTCGTGGGCCGCACCGGCATCATTCCCATTTCCGTCTCGCAGGACACGGCCGGGCCGATGGCCCGTACCGTGCGCGATGCCGCGCTGTTGCTGGAGGCCATGGCGGGCAGCGATCCCATGGATGCGGCCTCGCTGACCCGTCCGGCGGGATTGGTCACCGAGTATGCCGCCCGCTTGAAAGCGGGGGCGCTGAAGGGTGCGCGGCTCGGCGTGATCCGCGGACCCTTTGGGTTGGATGCCCGGCTGAAGCCGATCCTTGACGCGGCCATTGAGAAAATGAAAGCGGCGGGCGCCGAGGTCGTGGACCTCGGGGACTTTCCCGATTTCAACAAGACCAATGATCCCGAGATGGAAGTGTTGCTCTATGAATACAAGGACGGGCTCAACGCCTACTTCGCGACCCTCGGGCCGGCGTCGCCGATCAAGTCGGTGGCGGATGTCATCGCCTTCAACCGGGCGCATGCGGCGCAGGAGCTGCCATACTTTGGTCAGGAGTTGCTTGAGCGCGCGCAGGCGAAGGGACCGCTGACGGAGCAGGCTTATCTGGAGGCCCGGGCCACCTGCCTGAAAGTCACCCGCACCGAGGGGATCGACGCCTTGCTGGCCAAGAACAAACTTGATGCGCTGGTGAGCCTCACCAACGGCACCGCGTGGTTGATCGACCCGGTGAACGGTGATGCCTACACGGGCGGCAGTTCGTCACCGGCCGCCGTGGCGGGCTACCCCAGTGTCACGGTGCCGGCGGGGGATTACCGCGGGTTACCCGTGGGGATCTCGTTCTATGGGGCCGCCTGGACTGAGGCGCGACTGCTGGCCTTGGCGGCCGATTTCGAGGCACTCGCTCAGGCGCGCCGCGCGCCCGAGTTTCCCGTCACGGTCAATTTGAAGTAGCGCTTGCCCCCCAATCGAAAATCGGGAATCTGAATTTGAAAATTCCTTCGCCCGGGTGGTGGAATTGGCAGACACAAGGGTCTTAGAAGCCCTCGCCGCAAGGCTTACAGGTTCGAGTCCTGTCCCGGGCACCAGCCTCCGCCGAGCCTACGGCTGGCAGGTCAGCTACGCCGGAGAAAGGCGTATGGGTCAAATTACGGCTGGGTTGTGGAGGTAATGGTCGGCCTGTTTCTTGACTCCAGTCGGCCAGAAACGACTGTAATCCCTGCATGGGTGAAACGAGCAATGCTCCGACTGCAAAATCCACCGCCGAGACGACGGTGCTGAACATTCTGCTGGCGCTCAGCCTGTCGCATCTGCTCAACGACACGATCCAGTCGCTCATCCCGGCGATCTATCCGGTGCTGAAGGATTCGTTCCGGCTCAGCTACGCGCAGATCGGGCTGATCACCTTTGTCTTTCAGATGACGGGCTCGCTGCTCCAGCCGCTCGTCGGTTACTACACCGACCGGCGCCCCAAACCCTATTCACTGGCCGTGGGCATGGGCGTGACGCTCACCGGGCTGGTGCTGCTGTCGCGCGCCGGCAGTTTTCCCGCGATCCTCATGGCCGCAGCCATGGTGGGCATGGGCTCGGCGGTCTTTCACCCCGAGGCCTCGCGGGTGGCGCGGCTGGCCTCGGGCGGGCGGCACGGGTTTGCGCAGTCACTTTTCCAAGTGGGCGGCAACCTGGGCTCGTCGTTCGGACCGCTGCTGGCCGCACTCGTCGTGGTGCCGCACGGGCAGGGCTCGATCCTGTGGTTCTCGGTGATCGCGTTGCTGGGCATCTTCGTGCTCACCAAGGTGGGCAGCTGGTATCAGCAGCACCTCAATGACCGGGCGAAGAATGGCGCGAAGCACGACGCGCCCCACGTAGTGCTTTCGCGCGGCCGCGTGGTTGCCGCGCTGGCCGTCCTCGTCGTGCTCATCTTCTCGAAATACATCTACCTGGTCAGCCTGAGCAATTACTACACGTTCTACCTCATGAACCGGTTCGGGCTGACCGTGCAGGGGTCGCAGTATGCGCTGTTCGTATTCCTGTTCGCCGTGGCGGCGGGCACGATCATCGGTGGTCCGGTGGGGGACCGCATCGGCCGCAAGCGCGTGATCTGGATTTCCATCCTCGGGGTCGCGCCCTTCTCGCTGCTGCTGCCCCACGTGAACCTGCCGCTGGCGGTGGTGCTCACCGTCTTCATCGGCCTGATCATGGCGTCGGCTTTCTCCGCCATCATTGTCTATGCGCAGGAACTGGTGCCGGGCAACGTGGGCCTGATCGCCGGCCTGTTCTTTGGGCTGGCTTTTGGCGCGGCGGGCATCGGCTCGGCCCTGCTCGGCTGGCTGGCCGACCGCACGAGCATCGGGTTCGTGTTCCAAGTCTGTGCCTACCTGCCATTGATCGGGCTGCTGACGGGATTATTGCCCGAGGTGGAGCCGCCCCGCCGCCGGGCCTAGGCGGTTCTTGTCCGGGTGATGCAATCTTCGGGAGGCTAATGCCAAGATCTGCGCAGCCGCCCGGGCGGGTCTCTGCGATGATGGGGTGAGGCCGGTCCATGCCGGGCCGGGCTCCACGCCCCTGTTTGCCACGCCTTACGCCTGAACCCCGCCGCCCCATGAAACTCACGACAAATTACCTCGGTCTCGAACTCCGCAATCCCCTGGTGGTCGGCGCGTCGCCGTACTGCGACAACATTGATGCTGCCAGCCGGCTCGAGGACGCCGGGGCCGGCGCGATTGTCATGCGCTCGCTCTTCGAGGAACAGATCGACTATGAGCAGCGCGCCCGGTCGTTCCTGCTCGACACGCCCGGGGAAAGCTTTCCCGCGGCCAAATCCTTTTTCCCCGGGTTCACCGAATACCAGCTGACGCCCGATCGCTACCTGCGCCAGCTCGTCCACCTGAAGAGCACCCTGAAGATACCCGTCATCGCCTCGCTCAACGGGCACCGGCCGGGCGGCTGGACCGATTACGCCCGGCGGCTCGAGCAGGCCGGCGCCGATGCCATCGAGCTGAACCTCTACCAGCTGGCCACCGATCCACGGATCACCGGCCACGAGATCGAGCAGGGCATGCGCGACACGGTGCGGGATGTGGTGAGCACGGTGCAGATCCCCGTGGCGGTGAAGATCTCGACGTTCCACACCGCGCCCGCGCAGTTTGCCCTTTCGCTGGAGGAGGCCGGGGCGAAGGGCGTGGTGCTGTTCAACCGTTTCTATCAGCCTGATTTCAACCTTGAGGACCTCGGGGTCACCCCGCACCTGCGCCTGTCCGATTCCAGCGAGCTGCTGCTGCGGCTCCGCTGGCTGGCCGTACTGTCGCCGCACCTGCGCGGCTCGCTGGCCTGCAGCGGCGGGGTGCACCACAAGGAGGATGTCATCAAGGCCTTGCTGGCCGGGGCGCACACGGTGCAGCTGGTTTCCGTGCTGCTGAAGCAGGGCCCGCAGGTGCTGACGATGTTGCTGGAGGGCCTGCGGCGCTGGATGGACGAGCACGACTACACTGACATCAATGAGCTGCGTGGCACCTTGAACCTGAAGCGTTGTCCCGACCCGGCGGCCCACGAGCGCGCCGACTACATCCGCATCTTGCAGAGCTGGCGGGCCTAGAACAGTCCCAGCAGCAACGAGGGCATCAAACCGAGCAGCACAATCAGGCCGGCGGTGATGAGCAGGGCGATCGCCGCGGGGGCGGGCACCCGGACCGGAGCCGCACCGGCCGCCTGAGCGGCGACCAGCGCCTGCTTCAGGATGAGCAGATAGTAATAGAGCGCCACGGCGCTGAGGGCGATCGCGGCCAGGGCCAGCCAGCCGGCCGGGCCGGCTAGGCCGCCCAGTTGCAGCACGGAGGCGAAGACGGCGAATTTGCCGAAGAATCCCGCGAGCGGCGGAATGCCCGCCAGCGAAAGGACAAAGACGGCGAGACAGCCGGCCAGCAGCGGCGAGCGCCGGTGCAATCCGGCCAAGTCAGTGAGCTGCTGGACCGGACCGACAGACTCCAGCGCGGCGATGACGCCGAACGCGCCAACGGTTGCGAGCCCGTAGGTGGCCGCGTAGTAGAACAACGGGCCCGGGCCGACGCGGCCGGCGGTGATGACCCCGAGCAGCAGCGCACCGGCGTGCGCGATGGCGGAGTAGGCGAGCAGACGCCGCACATTGGACTGGGCCAGCGCGCCGATATTGCCGAGGAGCAGCGAGGCGCCGGCGAGGAGGGCGACGACCGGGGCCCAGCCGACGGTCACCGGCAGGTGGGCGATCGTGCCGGCGGCCCCGCCGAGGCCGGGCCAGAGCAGACGCGTGAAGAGCACGAGGCCGGCGAGCTTGGAAGCCGAGGCGATGAGCGCGGCGGCCGGGGCCGGTGCGCCTTGGTAGACGTCGGGGGCCCAGAGATGGAAGGGGGCGGCGGCGGCCTTGAAACCGAACGCCACCAGCACCATCACCAGCGCGACGATCAGCAACGGGGACTGGCCCTGCACCGAGAGGTGCGTCGCGATCTGCCCGAGGTTGATCGAGCCGGTGAGCCCGTAGAGCAGACTGAAGCCGAAAAGCAAAAAGGCGGCGGCCATGCCGCCGAAGAGAAAATACTTCAGGCCCGCCTCGGCCGACTCGGGGTTGGTTTTGTCAAAGCCCGCCAGCACGTAGAGCGACAGGCTGGCCAGCTCCAGCGCGAGAAAGGCGATCAGGAGATTGTTGGCGGCGGCCATCAGGGTGAACCCCGTGGTGGCGAACAGGAGAATGGCGGTGAACTCGGCGGGATGGCGCAGTCGCGCGGAATTTGGCAGCAGGGCCAGCGCGAGGGCCGCGAGCAGAATGACGGCGGCCCGCGTGGCGACGGCGAGCTGGTCGAGCATGAACATCCCGTCGTAAATCCGGCCGGTCGCGCCGAACTTGACGGCTTCGTATCCCGCCATGCCGAGGGCGATGGTCCCGAGCAGGAGGGCGACATGATGGCGGTTGGCCGGCCGGTGCCGCGCCCAGACCATGTCGAAAATGAGCACGAGCAAGGCGCCGATCACCAGATGCGTCTCGGGGCGCAGCGCGCGGAAAAGTCCGGCATAGTCGGCGTTCATGAGGCACCTCCGTTGAGGATGGCGTGGAAGTAGGGCGATTGCAGTGCGGGCCGGATCCAGTCCAGCAGCGTGTCGGGGCTCAGCCCGAGGTAGATGGTCGCACCCAGCAGCAGCAGGGCGCCGGCCTTTTCCGGCCAGGTGATTGGGGCCAGCGGCTCCAGCGGGGTGACGCAGATGTCGGGTCCGGTCCGGCCGAAGAACGAGACCTGGATGGCGCGCAACGTGAAGGCGGCGGCGACGAGCACGCCGGTGGCGGCGGCGAGGGCCCAGAGCGGGCGGGTCTGCCAGGTGCCGATGAGGATCGTCAGCTCGGCCGGGAAACCGCTGAAGCCGGGCAGGCCCATCGACGCCAGGCCGGCGAGAACGAAGACGACGGCGGGAAACGGCAGCAACCGGTGCAGCGGCAGGGCGCGCAGGTCGGCCAGCTGCCGGGTGTGCGTGCGTTCATAGACCATGCGGCCGACCACGGCGAAGAGCAGGCTGGCGATGACGCCGTGCGAGAACATCTGGAACACCGCGCCGCTGACGGCGGTGGCGTTGGCCGCCGCGAGGCCGAGCAGGATAAAGCCCATGTGGCTCACGCTGGAGTAGCCGATCACGAACTTGAAGTCCGCCTGCACGAGAGCGACCAGGCCGGCATAGATGATGCCGATGACGGCGAGCCACGCGATGCCCGGCTGCAGCAGGGCGAAAGCGGCGGGTGACAGCGGCAGGGCCACGCGCAGGCAGCCATAGGCGCCGAGCTTCATCACCACGCCCGCCAGCAGCATCGAGGCGGCGGTGGGCGCGGCGACGTGTCCGGTCGGCGCCCAGGTGTGGAGCGGGAACATGCCCGCCAGCGTCGCGAAGCCGAGGAAGACGAGCGCGAAGATGCCGGTCTGCTGGGTCAGGTCGAGCCGGCCGGTGGCGGCGACCAGCTCGGGCAGGCCGAAGCCGGCGGCATGGCCCGCGGCGTAGGCCCAGAGCAGGCCCGCCAGCACGAGGGCGCTGCCGGCGAAGGAATAAAGCACGAGTTTCATCGCCCCGTATTCGCGGTTGGTGGAGCCCCAGTTCGCGATGAGGAAATACTTCGGGACGATCGCGATCTCGTAGAAGACGAAGAACAGGAACGCATCGGCGCTGAGGAACACACCATAGACGCCGCCGATCAGCGTGAGGTAGAGCGCGAAGAATTCGCCCGTGCGCTCGGTGATGTTCCAGGAGAACAGCACGCCCGCCGTCGCGGCGAGGCCGGTGAGGACGAGGAGGGTCAAGCTGATGCCGTCGACCGCGAGATGGTAGCGGATGCCGAACTCGGGGATCCAGGGCGCGTTGACGAGTTCCTGCAGTCCGGCAGCAGGGACAAAGTCCGCGGCGGCGGAAAGAGTGAGGCCCCAGGCCGTCAGGGCCGTGAGCAGCGCCACGTTCCGGGCCGCCCGGGCCGAGCGTGATCCGACCGCCAGCGCGAGGAGGGCGCCGGTGAACGACACGTAGATGGTGCAGGACAGGGCGTTCATGGCAGAGTGGTTGCCCACGCGGTGACCAGCGGGTTGATAAGGCCGGCGAGCAACTGCGGGCAAAGGCCGAGGAGAAACATGAGGGCGATGAGCGGCAGCAGGGTGGCGAGTTCAACCGTGTCGAGGTCGCGAAAATTCAGGCCCGCCCCGGTGGCGGGGCCATGGAAGGCCCGTTGCCAGAACGTCAGCAGGAAAATCGCGGTGGCCAGCAAGCCGAGCGTCGCGACGGTTGCGGCCCACGGCGCGAGGCCGAAGACCCCGCGGAAGATCAGGAACTCGCCGACAAAGCCGTTCAGGCCGGGCAGGCCGAGCGAGGAGAACATCGCGATGCCGCAGAGCCCCGCGAAGACGGGGGCCGCGGTGCGCACCCCGCCGAAATCATGCAGGCCGCGCAAGCCGCCGGAACGTGACTCGAGGACGCCGACGCAGAAGAAGAGCGCGGCAGCGGACAGGCCGTGGTTGAAAAGCTGGAGAATGGTGCCGCTGAGGGCCGCAGTGCTGGCTGCCGGGTTGGTCGGTCCGGCGGCGGCGACGGCGAAGAGGGCAAGCAGACAGTAGCTGAGGTGGTTGACCGACGAGTACGCGACCATGCGCTTGAGGTCGGTCTGCTTCATGGCGGCAAAGGCGCCGAGCACCACGCCGCCAAGGGCGAGCCAGAGGAGCGGGCCGGCCGCGGCGTGCAGCGGCGCCGGGAACAGCGGCCAGAGGATGCGGAGGAAACCGTAGACGCCCATCTTGGACATCACGCCGGTGAGGAACATCGAGGTGCCGGTCGGGGCCTCGGCGTAGGCCGGCGGCAACCAGGCGTGGAAGGGATACAGCGGCACCTTCACCGCGAGGCCGAGGAGGACACCGAGAAAAACCGCCTGCGGCCAGATGCCACCGACGGCACCGAGCTTCGCGCCGAGCGTGCCGGCGCGGGCGAGCGCGGCGAGCTCGACGAAGTCGAAGGTTCCCGCCGCGGCGTAGAGGGCGGCGAAGCCCAGCAGCATGAAGGCGCTGCCGCCGATGGTATAGATCACGAACTGGTAGGCCGCGCGGGCGGCGTGCGGGCCGCCCCACAGCTTGATGAGGAAAAAGGCCGGCACGAGGCTCAGTTCCCAGAAGACAAACCACGGGAAGAAATCCAGCGCGAGGAAGACACCGAGCGCGCTGCCCTGGAGCAGGAGGAAGAGCGCGCCGTGGATGGCCGGGCAGCGCACCTGCCGGGTCGGGCCGAAGAGCGCGAGGGGGGAGATGATCCCGGTGAGCAGCACGAGCACGAGGCTGAGTCCGTCGAGCCCGAGGTGATAGTGGACGTTCAGCGCCGCAATCCACGCATGCTTCTCGCCCAATTGCATGCCCGTGACCGCGAGATCAAACCGGCCGAGCACCAGACCGCCGAGGATCAGCGTGGAGAGGCTGAACAGGATCGGGAGGGCGCGGCCCCAGCCGGGGGAGAGTTGCCGGCGCAGGACAAAGACCAGCAGCGCACCGGCCCACGGAGTAAAGATCAGGAGGGACAGGAGGGGCCAGGCATTCATCGGGCACCCCCCAGAATCACCAGGACCAGCAACAGCACGAAGCCGAGGGCGAGCGTGCGCAGGTAGCCATGGGTGTCGCCGGTCTGCGCCTTGGAGTAGGCCACGCCGGCGCCGCGGAGTTTCCGGCTGGTGGCGTCGAAGCCGCCGTTGAAGGTCTCCTCATCGTTCTCGCGGCTGACCAGGCCGGCGAACTCGCCCAGTCGTGCCAGCAAGCGGACGGCGCCGTCCCAGGCGAAGATTTCAAGGAAGGCGGAGAACGTCGCGCAACCGGAATTCAGACGGCCGACGGTGGCGGCGTAGAGTTCATCGAAGCCGAGACGATTCGCCAGCGCGGCGATCAACCCCGGCGCACGGGTGGCGAGGGGATCGGGTGAGGTCTCGCTCACGCGCGAGCGACGGCCGTAGAGCGCCCAGCCGGCGCCGAGGCCCAGGGCGACCAGCACGATCGAGAGTAGCATAAGCCCTCCGCTTTCGAACAGGGAGTGACCGTGAACTTCCGCCTCGCCAAGAAGTTTTGCCTGGAGCCAAGGGTAGGCCGGCGTGCCGAGGAAACCAAGGGCGACCGCACCAACGGCGAGGAGGACGAGCGGCATCGTCATGGCCGGGCCATTCTCGTGCACATGGCCGGCCTCCGCAGACCGCGGGGTGCCGAAGAAAACCTCGGCGACGAGGCGCGTCATGTAGAAAGCCGTGAGCACGACGCCGGCGAGACCGGCATAAAGCGGCAGGTGCGAAACCTCCCAGGCGTGCGCGGCGTGGAGGATCGCCTCCTTGGACCAGAAGCCGGAGAAGAGGAACGGCACGCCGGAGAGCGCCATCATGCCGACGGCGAAAGTGGCGAACGTCATCTTCATCGGCCCGCGCAGGCCGCCGAGCCGGCGGATGTCCTGCTCGTGGTGTGCGGCGTGGATGACGGAGCCGGCACCGAGGAAGAGCAGGGCCTTGAAGAAAGCGTGGGTCAGCAGATGGAAGATGGCGGCGACCCACGAGCCAACGCCGAGGGCCAGCATCATGTAGCCGAGCTGCGAAACGGTGGAAAAGGCGAGGACACGCTTGAGGTCGTTTTGCGCGACGGCGATCAGTGCGCCCATCAGTGCCGTGATGGCACCGATGAAGGCGACGACGGTCAGGGCGTGGACCGGCACGCCGGCCAGCACCTGGTCGGCGGCCATGAGCGGGTAGACGCGAGCGATAAGGAAGACGCCGGCGGCGACCATCGTGGCCGCGTGGATGAGCGCGGAGACGGGCGTCGGGCCCTCCATCGCGTCGGGCAGCCAGACGTGCAGCGGGAATTGCCCGGACTTGCCGACGGCGCCGCAGAAGAGGAGCAGGCCGATGGCCGTCGAGGTAGCGAGGCCGCAGGGCAGGAGCACGGCGAGATGGGCCAGCGCAGCAGATTCGAGCAGGCCGGCGCCGCCGTCGTAGAACAGGAGAGTCCCCTGCGCATCCTGCAGCCAGAGCAGGCCGAGGAGGAAGCCGAGGTCGCCGATGCGGGTCGTAATGAAGGCCTTCTTGGCCGCGGCCGCGGCGGACGGTTTGTGGAACCAGAAGCCGATGAGCAGATACGACGCGAGGCCGACGAGTTCCCAGCAGACGAAGAGCAGCAGGAGACTGTTGGCGACGAGCAGGCCGAGCATCGCGGCGGCGAAGAAACTGAGGAAGCAGAAGAACTGCTTGTAGTTGGCGTCGGCCTTCATGTAGCCCGTGCTGAAGATGAAGATCAACAGGCTGACGAAGGTGACCATCACGGCCATGAAGGCGGTCAGCGGATCAAGCAGCAGGCCGAGGCGGATCGCGCCATGACCGAGATCGAACCACGCGAAGTTGCTGACCTGATGTGCGGCGGGATCGGCCAGCGCGCCGGTGAGGGCGAGGCAGGACAAGAGGGAAGCCCCGGCCATGGCTCCGATGGCCGTGCCGGCGGCAAGCGCCCGGCCGGTCCGCGGGGTCAGTGCCCCGATGGCCGCCGCGGCGAGCGGCAGCGCGGGGATGAGCCAGAGGTGCTGGACGGGAAGGGTCATGAGGGATTCTCCGCGGAAGACGCGGATTGACGCGGATAAATACTCCAAGACATCAACCTGCCTGTCATGCTGAGCGCAGCGAAGAATCCAGAAGTATTGCGCAGATCTCGCGGGGTGAGGGCACCCCGCCCACAAAGACTGGATGAGGATGTCGCTGCACTCGGAACTTCGCTGCGCTCAGCATGACAGCTTTCGGTGATATTGATTATATCTGTGTTCATCCGTGTGATCCGTGGTTGTTCACCCTTTGAGGGTGTTAGCCTCCTGGAGGCGGACGGTCTTGCGATGGCGGTGGATCGCGATGACGAGGGCGAGACCGACGGCGGCCTCGGCGGCCGCGACCGCAATAGTGAAGAGAACAAAGAGGACGCCGGTGCCCGTGGCCGGATGCGGGCCATAGCGCCAGAAGGCGATGAAGTTCAGGTTTGCCGCATTGAGCATCAGCTCGATGCCGAGCAGCACGAGGATGGTGTTGCTCCGGGCCAGGGCCCCGACGAGCCCGAGACAGAAGAGCAGGCTGGAGAGCAGGAGACAGAGCTGCAGCGGGCTCATGGCGTGTCCTCCGGCTGGTCAACCGCGGCGATGACGATGGCGCCCAGCAAGGCGACGGTGAGCAGCACCCCGACGATGAGCAGGGCCGGGGCATAGGGCCCCATCAACAACACGCCGAGCTGCTTCACGCTGAGGCTGGCGGGAGGCGAAGGCAGGCGCACGTCGAGCGGGCTGCCAAAAATGGCGCCGAGAAGAGTGCCGGCTACGCCGCCGGCCACCACCAGGCCGAGGACGGCGCGCCGCCAGGAATCAAATTCAACCGGCGCGCTGGTGGCACCCTGACGGGTCAGGAGCACGGCGAAGAGGACAACCATCGAGACCGCGCCGACGTAGATGAGCACCTGGGCAAAGGCGATGAACTCAGCGCCAGCCCAAAGGTAGAAGGCGGCAATGCCGGCCCAGCTGCCCACGAGCAGGAGGGCACTGTGGATGAGGTTGCGCGACAGCATCGCCGCCGCGGCGGCGCCGAGGATAAGGAGGGCGATGAGGATGAGCGGGATCATCAGGACGGGGCGTAGCCGTAGGTGCGCGGGGCCTGGCCGGTGGTGAGCCGGCGGCCGAGCAGCATGAAGGGCCCGGCGATAATGAGGGCGGAGATGGCCCACCGGGCGAGGCCCAGGGGCCCGGTCCAGTCCGGCGTGAGGGCCCAGAAGGCGGCGTTGCCGAGGTTGAGCAGCGCGAGCGGGACGAGAAATTTCCACGACAGGCGGGTGAGCTGGTCGATGCGCAGGCGGAGCAGCGTGCCGCGGACCCAGATGAAGAACACGATCATCGCGGCGAGCTTGCCCATGAACCAGAGCCACGAAGGAATGAACTCAAGGAAGGCGCAGGGCGCCTGCCAGCCACCGAGGAAGAGGGTGACGCCGAGGCCGCTGAGCGCGGTGAGGCCGAAATACTCGGCCATGAAGAAAAGCGCGTACTTGAAGCCCGAGTATTCGGTGAGGTGGCCGGCGATGAGTTCGCTTTCGGCCTCGGGCAGATCGAAGGGCGAGCGGTTGCTTTCGGCGAGGGCGGCGACGAGGAAAATCAAAAAGGCCGCCAGACCCCACGGGGTGAAGACATACCAGTGCGGCACGAGGCCGAAGGTCCAGCCGCCCTGGGCGAGCACGATATCTTGGGTGGAGAGGGTGCTGGCGACCAGCACGACCGGCACGACCGAGAGCAGGAGCGGCAGCTCATAGCTGATGAGCTGGGCGAGCGCGCGCATGGCGGCGAGGAGGGAATATTTGTTCCGGCTGGCCCAGCCGGCCATGAAGATGGCCAGCTCGGTGGCGGCGCCGGCGGCAAAGAAGTAGAGCAGTGCGGCGTCGAGTTCGACCGGGATGAGGTGGCGGCCGAAGGGCAGGACCGCGAAACCCAGCAGCGAGAAGGCGACGATGACGACCGGGGCGAGGAAGTGCAGGACCTTGTCGGCCGCGGCGGGAACGATGTCCTCCTTGGTGAGGGTCTTGACCGCGTCGGCGAAGGGCTGGGTGAGGCCCCAGAGTTTCAGGCGGCGGAAAAAAGGCAGGCCGCTGCGGTTGGGGCCGAGGCGATTCTGGAGGCGGGCGAGGAGCTTGCGCTCGGCGATGGTGGTGAAGGCGAAGAACGTGCCGAAGACCGTCAGGATGACCGTGATCGAGATCAGGTGGTGGACGAACCACTGGAGTGCGGTCGGGAACAGCTGTACGATCGCGTCACGCAGGAGCAACGGCGCGCTTTCAAGGAAAGAGGAAGATGGGCCGCTCTGGTTGGCAGTGTAGGAGCCTGCTTGCAGGCGATTCACCAATTCATCGGCCGGTGGAAGTTTAAGATCGCCTGCAAGCAGGCTGCTACAAAACGAGAGGACCGGATTCATGGCGTGGGTGCGCTCCCCGTTGCGGGTTTGGCCGCAGGTGCCGCGGCTTTGGCGGCGGCCGCCGCCCTGGCTTTCTCCTCGGCGGCCTTGCGCTCGGCGGCGAGGCGGCCGTCCACCTCGGCGGCCTCGACCGGGTGGATCTGGTGGTAGTAGCTGTTGGGCTTGGCGAGTTGCGCGCGGTGCAGCAGGAGATCGTCAAAGCGGTCGGTCACGGCAATCTCGAAGACCTTGTCCATCTTGATCGCGTCGAAGGGACAGACCTCGACGCAGATCTGGCAACTCATGCAGACGGAGGTGTCGATGCCGAAGACGGCCGGGTAGAGCTGCATCTTGCCCGTGGCGTCGGGCTTCTTGTCCTTGCTTTTCTCAATGATGATGCACTGCGGCGGGCACTCCTTCTCGCAGATCTGGCAGGCGACACAGCGCAGCGTGCCCATCGGGTCGGTGGCGTTTTCGCTGATGAGGAAGGGAAAATTGCGGTAGTTCTCCGGCAGGACCGTCGGCTGCTCGGGATACTCGACCGTGACCATCCGTTTGGGATCATAATAGCTTCCCACGAAATTCTTCGCGGTGACGGCGAGACCTTTGATGATGCCGGAGCCGAGCATGGGGGAAGTGAAAGTGAGAGTGAGAGGGAAAGCGGCCGGAACGCAGTCAGTCTGTCATTCTGAGCGGAGCGAAGAATCCAGAATGATGGACGCATGCGATCGTGCTGCTGGATTCTTCGCTCCGCTCAGAATGACATGGGAGAGGAAATAGAAATGGGGTGCTCATGTGATTCAGCGGTCGACCTCCCCGAGGACGATGTCGATGGAGCCGAGGATGACGACGGAGTCGGCGATGGTGTGCCCGAGGCACATTTCCTCGAGCAGCGTGAGGTTGATGAGGGAGGGCGGGCGGACGCGGTAGCGGTAGGGATTGGGGCTGCCGTCGCTGATGAGGTAGAAACCGAGCTCGCCCTTCGGGCCCTCGATGCGGCCGTAGGCTTCGCCGGGCTTGGGGCGGAAGCTGCGGAGCTTGGCCTTCGGGTCCATGATGGGGCCGGCGGGGAGATCCTTGAAGGCCTGCGCGAGGATCTTCACCGACTCGCGCATTTCGAGGATGCGCATCATGTAGCGGTCATAGGTGTCGCCGTGCGCGCCGAGCGGCACGCGGAAATCGAAGCGCGGGTAGAAGCCGTAGCCGTCCACCTTGCGGATGTCGTAGTCGACGCCGCAGGCGCGAAGCACGGGGCCGGTGATACCGGCGTTGACGGCGTGCGCCGGATCGAGCCGGCCGACGCCCTGGGTGCGGGCGAGCATGATCTCGTTGCCCGTGAGCATCGTCTCATACTCATCCAGGAAGCGTGGGAAGTTTTCGGCGAGGGTCCGGGCGGTCGCGAGCCACTCGGGCGAGGGATCGACGCGGCAGCCGCCGAAGCGCTGGTAGTTGCACATCATGCGCGAGCCGCTGAGCGACTCGAACAGGTCGAGGATTTTCTCCCGCTCACGGAAGGCGTAGAGGAGCGGCGTGAAGGAGGTGCCGAGGTCGTTGAAGAGGAAGCCGACGAGGCAGCTGTGGTTCATCAGGCGGGTGAGCTCGGCCATGATGATGCGCAGGTACTGGGCGCGGTCGGGGACGGGCTGGCCGGCGAGTTTTTCCACGGCGAGCGCGTAGGCCCAGTTGGTGGACATCGAGCAGAGGTAGTCGAGCCGGTCGGTGTAGGGCATCGAGCCGAGGTAACTGGTGTTCTCGGCGATCTTCTCGTGATTGCGGTGCAGGTAACCGAAGACGGGCTTGAGCTTGACGATCTGCTCGCCGTCGAGCGTGGCCACCATGCGGAAAACGCCGTGGGTGGACGGGTGCTGCGGCCCCATCGAGACCTCGAGCAGATCGCCGTGGAACTGGTCGTGCACGGCGCGGACCGTCGGGCCGGGCAGGGAAGTGAAGGAGGAGAGATCGGAGACGCTCATGGCTTGGCCTCCGGGGTTGGTGCTGTTGGCGAGGCAGCATGAGCTTTGTTCTTCTCAAGAACCGCGCCGTGGGCGGTGGGCTCCCACTCGTAGTCGTCGGGCTCCACGTAGTCCTTGCGCATCGGGTGGTCCTTGAACTCGTCCCACATGAGGATGCGCCTCAGGTCGGGGTGGCGTTCGAAGATGATGCCGTAGAGGTCGAAGATTTCGCGTTCCTGAAAATCGCACGAGCGCCAGACCGGGGTGAGCGAGGGCAGCGTGACCTGATCGGTGCGGTTGAGGGTGCGCAGGCGGAGGATGACCGGCCCGTGCTTCAGCGCCATGGAGTAAAGATGATAGACGGCCTCAAGACAGCCGGGCTGCTGGCGGGTGGTTTTTTGCTCCACCACCTTGTCCGGCCCGCCGGCGGGATCGGGCGCGGTGGTCTTGGTGACATCGGTGATCTCCTTGTCCGGCCAGTCGATGCCGGTGGCGTTGGAGCAATAGTCGAGGCGCAGCACGGGATCATCGCGCAGGAACAAGGCGAGATCGTGGGCGTGCGCGGCGTCGAGGAGCAGCGAGTGTTCGGCGGCCGGGCCGGGATTCGGCACGAGCGTGACGTGCGCCATGGGGAAGCGGGCGAGGAGGCGGTCGCGAATTTGCTCGACGGTTTCCATGTCAGGCGGAGGGTGGCGACCAGACGGCCGGGTTCTGGGGCGGCACGAGGTCGTGCGCGCCGTATTCGGGCACGGGAAACTCGCTGGGTTCCTCGGGGCGGGTGTGGCGGGCGGCGGCGGGGCCGGTGAGTTTCTCGCCCCTGATTTTCGCCTGGAGCTGGATCAGGCCGTGCAGCAGCGCCTCGGGGCGCGGCGGGCAACCGGGGATGTAGATGTCGACGGGGATGAAGCGGTCGATGCCCTTGAGGACGTTGTAGCCCTGCTTGAAGGGGCCGCCGGAGATGGCACAGGCGCCCATGGCGATGCAGTATTTCGGCTCGGGCATCTGGTTCCAGAGGCGGACGACCTGCGGGGCCATCTTCTTGGTGACGGTGCCCGAGACGATCATGAGATCGGCCTGGCGGGGCGACGGGCGGAAAATCTCGGCGCCGAAGCGCGCGATGTCGAAGCGGGCCGTGGCGGCAGCGATCATCTCGATGGCGCAGCAGGCGAGACCGAACTGGAGCGGCCAGATGGAGTTGCTGCGGCCCCAGTTGTAGAGCTCCTCGAGGCTGGTGAGCAGAATGCCGTGGCGGCGCAGCTCCTCGCGTTCCGCATCCGAGATGTTGCCGGCAGCAGGGAAGGGAGTAGGAATTGCCGGAGTGTTGTTCATGTCATTTCCATTCGAGGTGGCCGCGCTGCCAGGCCCAGACGAGGCCTTCGGCCAGCAGGAGGATGAAGGCCAGCATGGCGAGCAGTGCGCCCGTGGGCAGGCTGGTGAACGTGACGGCGAAAGGCAGGAGGAACAGCACCTCGACGTCGAAGATCAGAAAGAGAATGGCGTAGAGATAATAGTGGGCCTTGAACTGGATCCAGGAGTCGCCACTCGGGGGCAGGCCGCATTCATAGGTGGCGTTTTTGCCCGCGCCGGGCTTGGCCGGTTGGAAAAATCTCGCCCACAGCCCGGCGACTGCCAGCAGGAGCAGGGGGAAGGCGAGGGCGACGCCGAGGAAGAGGATCAGAAAAGCGTGGGGGTGTTCACTCATGCTTCCAGTGGGATTACACAGGGTCGGAACATTGCGCAAGGGTCTCAACGACGAACCTGCCCTGTCCGTTGTCAGAAGCTACTCATCTTTTGCGCTCCACCGGCAATAATTCGTTTTCATTTTCCGGATCGGTCCGCTATTCCCCCACAGGGTCGTTGGCCGCGGAGACCGGCGGGCGGGGTAGAGTCTGCCCCGGGAACCAGGCGGCAAGCGACTCAGGCCGGTTTCATCCACGGTAACAGGTCGAGGTCGACGTTGCCGCCCGTGACGATCAGGCCGACGCGCCGGCCCTGAACAGGCAGATTGCCTTCCATAATGGCGGCATAGGGCACGGCGGCGGAGGGCTCGATGACAAGGTGGAGGGTCTCCCAGATCGCGCGCATGGCGGCCACGATGCCCGCCTCGGAAACGGTGACCACGTCGTCCACATAGCGCTGGATGATAGGGAAGTTTTTCTCGCCCGTGCAGTTGGTACGCAGGCCGTCGGCGATGGTAGAGGGGGTGGGGATGGAGATGCGGCGGCCGGCGCGGAAGGACTGCGCGACGTCGTCGGCGAGGGCGGGCTCGACGCCGATGATCTTGATGCCAGGACGCACGGCCTTGGCCGCCACGGCCGTGCCGCACAGCAGGCCGCCACCGCCGACGGGACAGAGGATCACGTCAAGGTCCGGTTCATCCTCCAGCAATTCCAGCGCGGCCGTGCCCTGGCCGGCGGCGACCCGGAGGTCGTCAAACGGATGCACGATCGTCGCGCCGGTGCGTTTCGCGACCTGGGCGCAGGCGGCCTCGCGGGCGGTAAGGTTGGCCTCGCAAAACGTGATCCAGCCGCCGTAGGAGCCGACGTTGCGCACCTTGGATTCGGGCGCCCCGGCCGGCATGATGATATGGGCGGTGATGCCGCGCAGTTGCGCGGCGCGGGCGAGGGCCGCCGCATGGTTGCCCGAGGAATGCGTGACCACCCCCGTCGCGGCCTCGGAGTCGGTCAGGGAAAACACGGCGTTGCAGGCCCCGCGGGATTTGAAGGCCCCGGTTTCCTGGAAATTCTCGCACTTGAAGAGGAGGTGCCCGCCGCAGGCGGCATCGAGCCGTGCACTGGCGAGAACAGGGGTGCGCTTGATGAACGGGCGGATGCGCTCGTGGGCGGTGCGGATGGCGGCGAGGTCGAGAGTGGAGGACATGAACAATTCAGGAGAATTAACCACGAAACACACGAATGACACGAAAAGAAAGAGGGTACATTCAGTCGGGATTTTAATCCGGGCTGATTATTTCGTGTGTTTGGTGTATTTCGTGGTGCTCTCCGATGCTCTGAATGGAGTTGGCCATGACTGGGATGGGATTTGATTTCGGATTGGACGGGGCTAGCCTTGCTCCCATGACAGTCAAAAAGCTTCTCCACACCCGCATGCGGGTAAACGACATCGAGCGCTCGGTTAAGTTCTACGAGCAGGCGCTCGGTCTGACCGTGACGCGGCGGCATACGTCGCCGCGCGGCGCCCAGCTGGTGTTTCTCGCCACGCCGAATAGCGACGAGGAGATCGAGCTCTGTCAGATGCCGGACGGTACGCGTCCCGTGCAGGTGCAGCCGGACCTGATGCACCTCGCGTTTGCGGTGGATGACCTTGTGGCCTTCGCGGCCGCCGCGAAGAAAAAGGGCTACGCGCTCAGCGACGGCCCGACCAAGACGGGTAGCGGTTCCATGATCGCCTTCATCGACGCCCCCGAGGGCTACGAGGTGGAGCTGATCCAGAAAGCGAAGTGAGTCACTTCACGGCCAACGCCTCCGGCAACGAGCTGCTGGCCCGGGTCGGACGCGCACGGTCTGTTTTCTGAGGAGCGGATGGAATGCGGTGATTTTGCGGGTGAAGGCCGTGGTCGGCGCAGAGCACACACCGGATAAGTATCACCGGCAGCGCACAGGCTAAAAGGTAAGCCCGAGGGTGAAGCCAAGCGTGTTGTCCGGACTGGCGTCGGTGAACCCGCGCATAAAGAATACTTGGATATGGCTGCTCTCGGTGAGCTTATGCTGGGCAAAAACCATCGCCTCGATGGCCTGCTTGCCTTGGTCGATGGTTCGTTCGCGCCAGTTTGCGGCCAAGCCCAGCGTATTAGAGGTCGACACTTTTGAGACAATTCCGGTCGTGGCAAAAAAGCCGCTCTTCATCGGGTAGCTGACACTGTGCCCGAGAAATTGGTACCCGAAAGTGGCGAAGGGCGTGATGCCGCCACCGGACTTGAGGACATCCACTTGGACGGACTCATCGAACTCGCCGGTCCCAAGCCCCTTGTTTTTATCCGCGGTTGGGAATTTCACCTTGGCGCCAATCGAAGTGGTCCAGCCAGGCAAATCGCTAGCCAGCTTGCGGAAAACGGAGAGAGAGGCGTCACCGACGCCGGAGGCCGAGCGCGACACCGTTGAAGGACCCGTATTGCCAACGACGGTGGCAGGTCCCTTGAGATGCACGTAAGGCAGCGATGCTTGCAGTCGCCAGTCACCGCTCTCGTAAGTCGGGCTGACCAGGGCGATGAACACGTCGGTGTCGGTGGCGAGCCCGTATCTGCCCTGCGCAAAGATGAAACTGCTATCGAGCTTGGTCGATGGCGCGGCGGTTTGAGCAAGCCCAGTCGTTACCGCGGCGAGTGTCAGAATGCAGAGCAAGGGTTTGAGCATTTTGGAATTCATGTTGGTGTATGGGGAAAGGGGAGCCGCCCGGGGGAACCGTGGCGCTCCCCTTTAGGGTGAGGGATTGTGCAGAAACCAGGATCAGGATTTGTCGGCTTTCACTTCTGGTTGTCCGTCGCCTCGGCCAGACCTTTTGCGGCATGCGGGTTGGCGACCTGTTTAGCCCTGTTGAGGCCGGTGGTGGTCTTAGCACTCGCATCGTCCGCCTTCTTCAGGCCCTTTTTTGCATCAGGGCTGGCGACCTTATTGACCTTATCATTGTCAACATCAGTGGTCTTGTCACTCGCATCATCAACTTTATCGTCAACCCCTTCAGCCTTATCGTCAACCCCTTCAGCCTTGTCGTCAACCCGTTCGGCCTTGTCGCTAACACGTTCGGCCTTGTCGCTGACCCGTTCAGCTTTGGCTAGAGCGTTTGCGGCGTGGGGATTGGCAACTTTTATGGCCTTGTCGACGCCAGTGCTGGAGTGATCGGTCGCTGCCGCGGCCTTGGCCAGGCCCTGCTCGGCATTGGCATTGGCGACCGTGCCCGCTTTGGCCAAGCCTGTTTGAGCCCCCGTGGCGGCGTTGCCCGCCCGGGCGGCATTTGCCGCAGCCTCGGTCGTGTTAGCCGCATGGTTGGCAGAGTTGGCCGCATGGGAAGCTTGGGCCGCCGCATTGGATGCGTTGGATGCGGCTTTGGAGGCATCGGCGGCAGCGTGTGACGCGTTTGCGGCGGAGTTCGCCGCATTCGCCGCCATGGTGGTTGCGTCAGAGGCATGTGACGCAGCCGAAGCGGCGTTGCTCGCGGCGGCGGCAGCGTGTGAAGATTGGGCAGAGGCGATGTGCGGAAGGAGTGAAAAGATTCCGGCCGCAGTGGCGAGATAGAGACGATATTTCATGGTAGTTGTTGTTTTTGAGGTTGTTTCGATATTTCTAGGCGGGCCACCGATCAGAATCGGCAAAGTCTCACCTTGAACGATGTCTTAGTGAGGCGTTCATCAGTCGAAGTTCCAGACAAGACCCCTAACTTCCAAATATGGCATCCATTTTACGCCATAGGACCATTTGGTTTACTTTCAGAGCCATTTGCCGGCTGCGCAGGAAATTGCCTGTGCGTAGATGCTCAATTTTAAGCGGAGCGCAGATGACCCAGCCTAACGCCCGCCATGTTTTCGTTCCCACGCAAACAAGTATTGCTGGGCGAGGCCGGCGAGCGGACCGAAATGGGCCCGCCCGAAATGGGCGACTTGGGCGGGCTTCCAGCCGTCGAGGCCGTAGCGCCGGGCGAGGGATTTGAGCACCCACGTGTCGACGGGGAAGGCCTCGAGTCTGCCCGCCCCGAAAAGCAGGACGCAGTCGGCGACTTTCTCCCCGACTCCAGGCAGCTCGATCAGGCGGGCCTTGGCCTCGGCGTAGGGCAGACGTTCGGTCTCGGCGAGCCAGCCGGGCCGGGTGGCGAGGAATTTTGCCGTGCCGTGAATATATTTGGCGCGGAAGCCGAGCAGGCAGGTGCGCAGTTCCTTCTCGGGAATCCGAGCGAGCACGTTCCATGTCGGCAATCCGTGATGACCCGGCGCCACGATCGTGCCATGACGCTCGGCCAGCAGGGCGACCATCTGCTTGATCTGGACGATCTGCTTGGTGGCGCTGCACAGGAAGCCCAAGAGCGTTTCGCCAAAAGGCTGGTGCAAAATGCGGAGCCCGGGAAAGGCGGCGATGCACTGCGCGAGATGCGCATCGCTGCGCCAGGGCAGCGTGTCGGCGAGTGCGGACCAATCACGATCCTGACCAAGGTAATGGTTAACGGCGGATTCATCCGTTCGGCCGGCGCCGCGCCATTCGAGTGAATCGCGGCCAGCCCGGATTTGGGCAACGTGATCGAGCCATTGGCCGGTCCAGACGCGGGGTGAGGGCACCCCGCCCACAATTTGCCCGGACGGTGACCAACGAAAGCTCTGTCCGCCGTCGAGGGTCTCGGCAAGGACGGCGGGCGACGGATGCCATCCGGCGAGCGGCCGCCAGTCAGTCCAATAGATCTGCTTTCCGATGTGTGTCATCCTGAGTGCAACGAAGGATCCATTCTGTCAGGGGCAGTCCAACTGGATTCTTCGCTATGCTCAGAATGACAGGGAACGCTATTTTGTCGTAGGTTTTTCCCAGAGGTAACTCTTCTCGGTGACGAGCACATGTCCGTCGGCGTCGAGGAGTTCGAGTTTCCAGGCGACGGGATTCAATTTGGGGTCGGGCCAATCGGCCCCGGTCAGGCCGAGTTGGAACATCGTGTCGCCGGACTTGAGTTCCGGGGAGAAAGCATAGCTCAACGGCTTGGCGTTGGCGGCAGTGATGACGTCCAGGCTGGCCTTGATGGATTTGAGCGAGCCGGAGTTGGTGGCGCGGATAAGAAAATAATAGCCGGCGCGCTGGTCGGGATGAGTGCGCAGGATAATCTCGCCCCCGGTGTTCTCCTTGCCGTCGAAGTATTCGGAGATGCGCTTGAAGGACGCGGCGTCGCGCCAGCCGGTGAAGATGTGGGCGATGGTCACCTCGGAGGCATTCGTGGACAATGCTCCGAGGAGCAGGAGGAGAAAACCACCACGGAGGGCACGGATAGACACGGATGAGTTTTTCATGACGGAGGGAATGACACGCAAGAGCGGACTAAGGTGCCAGGTAAACCTTTTTGTAGAGATGATAGCCCACCGGGGATGGATCCCAGTTCCTGACCGCCGGATGGATCAGGTAAGTGCGGGCGCTGAAAACGACCGGCGCGACGGGCGCGGCGGCGAGCCATAACGATTCGGCCTGCTGGAAATAGTCAAAGCGCGTGCGTTCATCGGCGGTGTTGGCGGCGGCGGCGATGAGGTGATCGAAGGTTGGACTCGACCAGCCGGTCCAGTTGTTGCCGTTGCCCGTCAGTCCGAGCTGGAGGAAGGTGATCGGGTCGGCGAAATCAGCCGACCAGCCCAACAGGCCGATCGTATGACTGAGGGTCTGCTGGTTTTGCACCCAGGTTTTCTGCTCGAAAGGTTCGATGGTGATGTTGACGCCAAGTTCGCGGTGCCACATCGCCTGAATGGCCTCAGCCATCTTGGGCAGCTTGTCATTGTTCAGCACCTGCAGGGGGAAAACGGGCAGGCCGCGGCCGCCGGGGTAACCGGCCTCGGCCAGCAACCGGCGCGCCTCCGCGAAGTCGTCCTCGGCCCGCGCCGGTGGCGTGTAGTCGCCGCAACCCGGCGGGGTGAATGAATGGGCCGGCAAAAAGGCGTTGTTGAACACACTGCGCGATATCGCCTGGCGGTCGATAGCCAGGGCCAGGGCCCGGCGCAGCTTGGCGTTGTCCAGCGGCGGCTTGGTGACGTTGAAGTTGACATACCACACCATGAGGAAGGGATCCAAACGCAACTGGCCGGGCGTCTGTTGCCGGTAGACGGGGATCTTGGATGAGGGCACGTCGTAGGTGAGGTGCAACTGGCCGGCGCGGAAAGCACGCTCCTCAACATCGGGATTCTCAGTGGGGGAAAACACGATGCGATTCAGGCGCACGACCGCCGCTGCCCAATAGTGGGGATTTTTCTCCACCGTGATGCGGGCGTTGGGCGTCCATTCGGTGAGGACGAAGGGGCCGTTGCCCACCAGATTGCCGGGGCGGGTCCAGACCGTGCCGCGTTGGTCGATGCGGCCGAATTTTTCGATGGTCAGCCGGTGCACGGGATACCAGGTCGGGTGGGCGGCGAGAGCCGGCAGGTAGGGCGTCGGGCGCTCCAAGGTCAGGCGCAGGGTCGTGTCGTCCGGCGTGGCGATTCCCACGGCGGAGAAATCGCCGAGCTTGCCGGAGTTGAACGCTTCGGCGTTCTTGATGGGCCAAAGCATGTAGGAATATTCTGCGCCGAGCGCGGGCGTGAGGATACGCCGAAAAGCGTAGGCAAAATCTTGCGAAGTCACGCGGTCGCCGTTAGACCAACCGGCATCAGGCCGGAGGTGGAAGGTCCAGACCAGGCCATCGGTCGAGGCCTCCCAGCGCGTGGCGACGCCCGGCAGAGCGCGGGAAGATTTTTCATCCAGCACCGTGAGCCCTTCAAAAAGCGTGGTGGCGATATTCTGGTCCGTGTAGGCCGAGATCAGCGGCGGATCCAGGTCGCGTGGCTCGGCGAGGTTGCCAATGAGCAAGGTCTGGGAGCGGAGGCCGGCCTCCGCCGGGGTCTCACGCTTGGCGCAGCTGGCGGTCAGTAAACAGAGGACCGGGGACAGAAAACAGGGCAGAAACCGGAGGCGCATGGGGGGATACAAGCTGAATTGAGTCAGCAGGCAAGGAGCGGGCGGAAGAATTCTGTGTCCAAGGTCTAATAAACCCCGCCATCATCCGTGTAAGGAGCACGGTCGCTTGAATAACGAACCAGAAACAACCCATGACAGTCCTGCTGCCAGCTCCTTTGTGCAAGCGGCGGTCGTGCGCCATCAGGCGCCCCTGCTGCGCTACGCCACCCGCCTCCTCCACGGCGACGCCGACCGGGCGCGCGATGTGGTGCAGGACACCTTCGTCCGCCTCATGGCCCAGCCGCCGGAACAGGTGGACGGGCACGTGGCGGAGTGGCTCTTCACGGTCTGCCGCAACCGCACCCACGATGTGCAGCGCAAGGAGGGCCGTATGAGCCAGTTTGCCGAGGGCCAGGCCGAGCGCATCGTCGCCGTCGAACCGAGACCCGGCGCGACACTGGAACGCGCCGAGCAGCACGCGGCCGTGCTCAAGCTCATCAGCCAGCTGCCGCACAACCAGCAGGAGGTCGTGCGGTTGAAATTCCAAAACGGGTTCAGTTACCAGGAAATCAGCCGCATCACGTCGCTGTCCGTCGGCAACGTCGGTTTCATCCTGCACACCGCGCTCAAGGCCCTGCGGCAAACCCTGGCCGCCCAGCCGGAATGATCCGCCTACGCCAAGGCTACGGCGCGACAAGCCGAGAACAAAACACAGATAAACTAACATGAACCAGAATCACATTTCCCCCGACGATCCCCGCCTGACCCTCTACGCCCTCCACGAGATGGAGCCGGCCGAACGCGCGGGATTTGAAAAACTGCTGCAGCAGGACGCCGCCGCCCGTCTAGCCGTGGAAGAGATCCAGGCCATGGCGGCGACGGTCACGACCGCACTCGAACAGGAACCCTGCTCCGCCGAGGCTTCCGCCGTCGCTGAAGCTATGGCGGACAAGCCTGAGGGCAGGCCCACGACTCAGATGGCCGGCAAGGTCCTGCGGTTTCCGCAGGTCTACTTCTTGATCAGCGGCCTGGCCGCGGCGTGCTTCGCCGTGTTCTTCGTCTACTGGCAGCAAAACCAGCCGATTCATACCGCGCATAATTACATCGCGGTGGATGTGGCCAAGGTGGCCTCGGCCGAATCGCAGAAAAAGGAGCAGGAGAAGGCCGTGACTGTGGACCTGCCCGTGGTTCCCTCGCCAACGCCGGCTGTCACCATGGGGTTGGCGGATTCGTTGCAGCCCGTATCCGGTAACAGCAGTGCTCGGTCGGCCGTGCCCGTGGCACGGCAGGACGAGGTTATCGCATTGAGTCCCTTTGTGGTCGCCAGCCCGGCTGAAGGTTACACCGCCAGCTCGACGGTCGCGGGTTCCCGGTTGTCAACTGAGTTGAAGGATATCGGTTCGTCGGTCACGGTCGTGACTTCAAACTTCTCGGGGACAATCGCGCGTTCATCGGCGTCTCCCGTGATGTTGAGCGCGGGTTCTGCGGAACACGAATTCAACACCGAGGCCTACGGTTTCCGGAAGGACAACGACTACCTGCGCGTGGCGGACCATCCGCTTTCCACCTTCTCGGTGAATGTGGACACGGCGTCCTATGCCAATGTGCGGCGTTTCCTGACCCAGGGGCAGCGTCCGCCGGCCGATGCCGTGCGGATCGAGGAGCTGGTGAATTATTTTCCCTACCGCTATGCCCCGCCGACGGGCAACGTGCCGTTTGCGGCGCACCTCGAGGTGGCGTCGGCGCCGTGGGCGCCGGAACACCGGCTCGTGCGGATCGGACTGAAGGGCCGCGAGGTCAGCGATGCGCAGCGGCCGGCCGCCAATCTGGTCTTCCTGCTCGATGTGTCGGGCTCGATGAACCAGCCGAACAAGCTCCCACTGGTGAAGCAGTCGCTGCGTCTCCTCGTGAACAAACTCCGGGCGGACGACCGCGTGGCCATCGCCGTCTATGCCGGGGCCTCGGGCCTGGCGCTGCCTTCCACGAGTGCCAGCCGGAAGTCCGAGATCCTGGACGCCATCGACCGGTTGCAGGCCGCGGGTTCGACGAACGGGGCCATGGGCATCCACCTGGCCTATGATATCGCCAAGGCCAATTTCATCACCGGCGGCGTGAATCGCGTGATCCTCGCCACCGACGGTGACTTCAATGTCGGCACGACGAGCGAGGGCGAGCTGGTGCGCCTGATCGAGGAGAAGGCCAAGAGCGGCGTCTTCCTCAGCGTGCTCGGTTTCGGCATGGGCAACTACAAGGACAGCACCCTCGAGCAGCTGGCCGACAAGGGCAACGGCAACTACGCCTACATCGACACCCTGGCCGAAGCGAAGAAGTCGCTCGTCGACCAGGCGGGCGGCACGCTCGTGACCATCGCCAAGGACGTGAAGATCCAGGTGGAGTTCAATCCGGCCCAGGTGCAGGCCTACCGGCTGATCGGCTACGAGAACCGGCTGCTGGCCAAGGAAGATTTCAAGAACGACAAGATTGATGCCGGCGAGATCGGCGCGGGCCACACGGTGACGGCCTTGTATGAAGTGGTGCCGGTCGGGGCGGAGTTGCCGGGCGAGTCGCCTGCCGTCGATGCTTTGAAGTATCAGGTGCCGGCAAATCCAAAATCCAAAATCCAAAATCCAAAATCAGGTGAGCTGCTGACCGTGAAGATCCGCTACAAGGAACCCACCAGCGACGTGAGCAACCCGCTGGAGTTCCCGCTGCGCGACACCGGGGCGCGGTTTGAGGACGCGAGTGCGGACTTCAAGTTTGCCGCGGCGGTCGCGGGCTTCGGCATGGCGCTGCGGGATTCACCGCACAAGGGCACGCTGACTTTGGCCGATATCACGGCCTGGGGCTTGGCCGGAACGGGCGATGATCCCGGCGGCTATCGCAGCGAGTTCCTCGGCCTGGTGAAGCAGGCGGAGGCCCTTCTTCGCTGAAGCTACGCAGGGCAGGCCGTTGGGGCAGTGAAACCAACGGCCCCGCCTTGCTGCGGGCTTGCTATCGCGAAAACGGCTCAATCTGCTCGGGGTCATGGCACTATTCGGCTCCCTGTCCACGGTTCGCGCCCAACTGGCGCATGATCCGCGATTCGCTTCCGCGCTGGCCTACGTGGCCGAGGCGCTGGCCGACGGCTCCGCGGTGCGCGCGCGCATCGACACCGTGGCGGTCGGCGTCACCGAGAAAATCCCGCTGGCCGGCGGCGCCTTCGCCCTCGAGCAGGCTTACCGGTCCAAGCCGCGGGCCGAGGCCTTCCTCGAATCCCACCGCAACTACATCGACGTGCAGGCGGTGATCACGGGCGGGGAAGTGCAGGAGGTGATCGATACCGGGCGGTTGGCGGTAGACGCAGCCTACGACGCCGAGCGCGACCTGATCAAATACCGCGACAACCGTGAAACCTCGGCGTTGCGGGCGGAGCACGGCCTGGTGGCCGTGTTCTTTCCCAGCGACGGCCATCTCTCCCGTGCCAGCGGTGAGCCCGTGCTGGTGCGCAAGGTCGTCGTGAAGGTGCCCGTGGCGTGAGTCCGGTCGCGGCATGAACTACCGCCATCATTACCACGCGGGGAATTACGCGGATGTGTTCAAGCATGTGCTGCTGCTGCTGCTCGTCCGCGCGATGCAGCGGAAGGAGAAGGGCTTTCTCTATCTCGACACGCATGCCGGGCGCGGCGGTTACGATCTGGCGGTACCCTCGATTTTGCCGGACGGCCGCACACGCGAACCCGAGCATCCGGCCGGCATCGGCCGGCTGTGGGGCGCGGCGGACCTGCCCGCCGCGTTGAACGACTACCTGGCGCTGGTGCGGCGGTTCAACGACCGCCGGGGCTCCTCCTTCGCCGAGGCTTCGGAGGACAAGGAGACGGGGGTGGAGCTGAAATTTTATCCCGGCTCACCGTGGATCGCGAAACTGCTGCTACGGCCGCAGGACCGGATGGTGCTATGCGAGCTGCGGCCGGACGACGCCGAGGCGCTGGACTTTGACTTTGCCCGCGAGGCGGGGGTGAAGGTGCTGACGATGGACGGCTACACCGGGTTGAAGGCACAACTGCCGCCGCCCGAGAAGCGCGCGCTGGTGCTGATCGATCCGCCTTTTGAAAGCAAAGCGGAGTTCGCCGACATCCAGCGCGGCCTGGCCGATACCCTGCGGCGCCTGCCCGGGGCGGTCTGTGCGGTCTGGTATCCGATCACGGAGCGGGCCCGGACGGAGGATTTCCATCACGCGCTGCTCGAGCTGGCGGTGCCCACGCTGTTTGCCGAGCTGGCCATCGCTGGCGAGAACTCGCTGCTGCGCATGAAAGGCTGCGGGCTGCTCATCTTGAATCCGCCGTGGCGGATCGAGGAGGAAATCCGGGCCGTGCTGCCGGTGCTGGCCGGGCGGCTCGGGGTCGAGGCCGGCGCCGCGGCCGTTTGCAACTGGCTGGTGCCGGAGCGGTGAGCCGCCCCGGGTCAGCGCTGCGTTGAGCGCTGCGTGATGCGCGTGGCAGTGAACGGCAGCGGATCGAGGGCGACGCGGGGATTGGCCAGTACCGGCGCCTTGAAGACGGGCTGGTTCCACAGGATGTCTCGATTGAGCGACTGCCGCACGCCTGCAAACGCCTTGGCCAACGGGAGGTCGGCACGCTTGGGGTGATTGTAGGGGAAGTAGGTCATGTTGCTTGGGCGGCCTGGTCAGGGCCGACTCGTTCTAAGAACCCGGAAGGAGCCGAATAGTTCCAAGAAAAACGGGAAAATCCGGGCGCGCCACGGGGTGGGCGCGCCCGGATTCCGGTCAGGGGGTCAGGCCACCCGGCGTTGCGGGGTGGCGGGCCCGGCCGCTGGCGGCCGGCGCTTGGGCAGCACGATGGTGAGCACGCCCCGGGCCAGGGAGGCACTGAGGGTGTCGAAGTCGTAGCCCGCGCCAAGGCGCAGCTTGAGCTGGTAATCGCGCTGCGCTGACTCGAGGTGCAGGGCCTGCCAGTTCACGCGGACGTGGTGCGGCTTGCGGGCCGTGAGGTGCAAGTCCGTGCCCTGCGTGGTGAGTTCCACGCCGGTGGCCTCCACCCCGGGCACATAGACGTCAAGCTGGAGGGCCTGCGCCTGATCCCGGCACTCATAGTGCGGCGAACGGAAGTCGGGCGGGAACTTCGCGGCGGGGAATCTTTGGTGTTGGTGGCGGTGGATGATCGTATGCATGGACGGAAAAATGAAAAAATGCCGGAGGCGTCGGTGGGCACCGGCGGGGTCTCCTGGGAGGGGCGATTACCTTTCTAGCGGTATCGCGTCAGGCCAGGCAGCCCGCGGCGGTGTGTCGATTGACCCAGATGGACAGACGGGCACACTGCTGCTGCGACTGGCGCAGGCCAAAGCCCATGGCGGCCTTCGTAAGCGAAGTGCCGGCAGCGGTGCGTTTGACTGGAGTGGCGTTGGCCATTGGTTCGAGAGGGGAAGATGCCCAAGGGCATCCGGTCCACAAGTGACAATTAAGCCGGAAGCGTGCCAAACCATGGCATCACGCCGAATCTTGCACCGGCACAGTTTTGTCGGCAAGGTGACGGGATATGAAACCGATGACCGATGCGACCACCCCGGTGGCGGAGTTGCGTGAACGCGTGCTGGCCTTTGCCCGCGCGCGGGACTGGGAGCAGTTCCACTCGCCCAAGAACCTCAGCATGGCGCTGGCCGCCGAGGCCGGGGAGCTGATGGAGCATTTCCTGTGGACCGAAGCCAAAGCCTCCGCGGCGACCCTCGCCGATCCGAAAAAGCGGGAGAAGATCGAGGACGAGCTCGCCGACGTGGTGATCTACGCGCTGGAGTTCGCCAACATCGGCGGCATCGACCTGGCGCGGGCGATCGGGGCCAAGCTGGCCAAGAACGCCGTGAAGTATCCCGTGGAGAAGTCGCGCGGCCGGTCGGACAAATACACCGAGCTTTAGGAAAACCCACCAAAGGACACGAAGTCCTCGAGGTCGAGCAGCTCGAACCACGAGCCCACATCCTCGCGGCGCGGGCCCACGGCGGTGTGCAGCTGGTTGAAGTAGGCCCGGCCCTCGACGGCGGTCGGCGGACGCTGCTCAAACCAGGCGGACCAGGCGATGATCTCGCTCAGGCTGCGCTTGGGCTGCAGGCGGCTCATGACGTAGGTGAGCAGGTCGTAGTCACATTTGCCGGTCTTCACTTCCGCGAGGAAGGCCTCGGCAGTGATGCCGGTGTAGGCCCAGAAATGGGCGTCCACCGGACAGTCGTAGTTATACTCACCGTTGGTGCCGGCGAGGGTGGCGCGGGCCTTGTCGATCAGGCGGGGCAGATGGGCAAAACCACCGAGGCGCACGCGCGGACTGCGCGGCGGATGCTGGGTCAGGTCGGGTTTGTGGAAATTTATCATGGCGGTGTTGGGGTTCAGGGAGAAGGTAAACGGGGGCTGGTGTGGCAGGCGCAGCCGGGGGCGCAGGGGGCCGGGGCGGCCACGGGGGTGGATTTTTGGCCGGCCTTCGCCATGAGGCCGTAACCACCGCTGATGACGCGGCGCACGGGCTCGCCCGTGTCGGGATGGCGGATGAGCGAGGCATCCTTCATGCCTTGGATGACCTCAAAGCGGCGCGGCGTCTCGCCGTCCTGCCGGGGGATGGTCTCATATACATAGGTTGCCATGTGCTCCTGCTTGGGAACGCAGATTTTAGCTTTTGGCAAGTGGCGAACTTTCCATCATCGGGGAAACCCATGAAAGCCTCCGCCACGCTGGAACGATACTATGTGCTGCCGTGCTGCCTGCTCCTGCTCAACCTGGGCAACGAGATCATTTCCTACAAGGCCCGGCTGATCGACGACCCGCTGCTGCGCACGCTCTTCATCATGGGCATGGTGCTCTTCGGGGCCTCGCTGGTGGCGTTCGCGGTCGCGCCCGGCCTCATCTGGCTGGTGCAATCCCTCCGCCGGACGAGCCGTTCGGCGGCGGGCAGCCTGGGGGAGCTCATGTTCCTGTTCGGCCTCGGCGGGCTGATCTTCTGGCTGTACTACCGCAATTACGTTCACGGCACGGGCACGATCCTGCCGGCCGTATGGCGGAATCCGCTCATTCACTAGTCCAGTCCGCCCGGATCGCCACCGGGTCGCGGCCCGACTGCCGCAAGGTGCGCAGGGCGAGGGCGTCGTGGCGCTTGGCCAGGCGGACACCCTTTTCATCGGTCACCAGCGGACAGTGATAAAAGGCCGGTGCCGTAAGCCCGAGTGCGCGGTAGAGCAGCAACTGACGGAAGGTGGATTTTAGCAGGTCCGCCCCGCGCACGACCTCGGTGATGCCCATCGCGGCGTCATCCACGACGCAGGCAAGCTGGTAACTCGGGGCATCGTCCTTCCGCCAGACGAGGAAGTCGCCGAAATCGCGGCCGGCGGTCGCGCGTTGTTGGCCGAAATGGCCGTCGGAGAAAACCAACATCTCGCCGTCAGGTACTCGGAAACGCCAGTTGAACGTGATAGGGTCGGTAAGCGGCGGCAGTGGCGAGTTGGCGGTGGGCCGAAATTCCGGTGGGTAGAGCGGCTCGTCGGTTTCGTCACCGTCATGCGGGGCACTGGCGGCTGCGAGCACGTCGCGACGCGAGCGGTGGCAGGGGTAGATACAGCCGGCGGCGTGCAGCCGGGCCAGGGCCGCGCGGTAAAACGGGAGACGTTCGCTTTGAGTCACCATCGGCTCATCCCACTGGAGACCGAACCAGCGCAGGTCCTCCAACAGGGCGGTGACAAACTCCGGCTGGCAGCGTGCCGTGTCGAGGTCGTCGTTGCGCAGCAGCAGCGTGCCGCCCGCGGCCCGGGCCCGTTCCTGAGCGGTCCAGAAGGTCCGGACATGGCCGAGATGGAGCAGGCCGGTGGGCGAAGGCGCGAGCCGGCCGCGGTAGACTGGAAAGAGGTGGGCCACGGATGACACTGATGAACACGGATGGAGCCCGAGGCGATTTCAGAAATCCCGCGATGAATTTATCCGTGCCAATCCGTGGAATCCGTGGTTTCAAAAGCCTGATGAAGTCCCTCTGCGTCTACTGCGCCTCCAGCGACCGGCTCGATCCCAAGTATTACGCCGTGGGCACACAGGTCGGCGAGGAGATCGCCCGCCGGCACTGGACGCTGGTCTATGGCGGGGGCAAGACCGGCATCATGGGCGCCGTGGCGCGGGGTGTGAAGGCGGGCGGAGGCCGGGTGGTGGGCGTGATTCCCGAATTCATGAAGGACCGGGAGCTGGAATTCACCGAGGCCGACGAGCTCATCTCGGTCCTGACGATGCGGGAGCGCAAGATGCTCATGGAGACGCGCGCCGACGCCTTCCTCGCTTTGCCGGGAGGCTGGGGCACGCTGGAGGAGTTGCTGGAAATTCTCACGCTCGCGCATCTCGAGGTGCTGCGGAAACCCGTCGTGCTCCTCAACCAGGACGGTTTCTACGACGACCTGCTCCGGTTCAACGAGAAGATTGTCGCGGAGAAATTCATGCACGCGACGATCCAGGGCAAATTTGCCGTGGCACGCTCGGTGGAGGAGATTTTCCCCCTGATCGAGAACTGGAGCCACCAGCCCGGCGACGCCAAGTGGTTCCAGACGCGCTAGCGATACAGGGCGATCAGGTCCTCGGTGCGGACCCAGCCGGTCTGGCCGCCGGGGAAGGCGAGTTTGGTCCAGCCGAGGAAGGATTTCTCGGCCACGGCGATGGAACCGGCGGAGAGGGGCGAGGTTTTCTGCGTGGTGTCGGCCTCGGTCGGGATGCTGCGGAGCGTTGACGCCTTCCAGACAAAGACCACCGCGGGATCCGCCAGCGGGCCGTAGGTGCGGAGGCTGAAGGTGGCGGCGGCGGCCAGCAGCATGGCCAGCAGGATGGTGGTCAGGGCGGTGGGTTTGCCCCAGCCACCGATACGCCGGTAGCCCTGCAACAGGAGCAAAATCAGCGCGACCGCCAGCAGCAGCGCAGCGCCGACCAACGCCAACTGCCATTCGCCGGGGGTGGCGAGACGGGCGAGTTTACCGCGCCCTTCACCGCGGGAAAGTTCGACGAGGAGGGGCTCGGCCAGGCCGGAGCGCTGCAGGCCAAGCGCGAGGTCCCAGCGAGTGAGGTCGGCGCGGGAGTTGAGCAGAAAGGCACTGGTCCAGTGGGCCGTGGCTTCAGCGGAGCGGTCCTGCTGGGCGAGGGCGAGGGCGAGATTGTGGCGCGCGGTCCAGTCGGTGGGGGAAGTGGCAACATTTTTTGCCCAGGCCGACTCCGCGGCGGCGAAATCGCCCCGCTTGTAGGCGTCGGTGGCACTGTCCGCCTGCGCGGCGACGGGGGCGAGCAGGACCGCGAGCGTGAAGAGGAACGGCAGCAGGTTGCGGCCGGCGAGCAGGGTGAAGGGATTCCAGCCGGGGACTTGTACCGACCGAAGCGCGGTTTCCGCGCGCGACAGCCAATCCGCCGGCAGGGTGGTGTCGCGACTGTGGAGGGCGCGGTCGGCCTCGGACCAGAGGCGGGCCCAGCCGGTGGCGGCATCCGGCGAACGGCGGCCGATGCAGCCATGCACCAATGGCGTGCCGGGGGCGGCGTGCGGGATTTCCCAGAGCGCGGTCGTGTGCTGTTGCCAGAGGCGGAGGGCTGCCGGGTTGGCCTTGCCTGAAAGGTCGCCCAAGGCGGTGACGAGAGCGCGGCGGGCCTCGCGGCGGCGGCGCTGCGGGTCGAGTTCGCGCGAACGCAAGGCGGCGAGGGCAAGCCAGAGGAGCAGAGGACAGAGAACAGCGGACAGAACACAGGTCAGAACCAGCGGCGGGAGCGACTGCGGGGCGAAACCGGTGGCGTTTTCGGCAATGGGGTCGCGCGGGAGATTCTCGGGCGGGACCGGGGCGACGGCGGCCGGCAGCATGGGTGAGGCCGGGGAAGTCGCGGCGGGAGCGAGGGAGAATTGCACCGGGGCACCGGAGCTGGCGGGAGGAACGAGGGGAGCAGAGGCGCCGGTGATCGTCACGGTGACGGGTTCGGTGGTGACGGACTTGTAGTTGCCAGTCTTCGGGTCGAAGTAGCTGAAGCGCACGGGGGCGAGCCGGTAGGTGCCGGGCTTGGTCGGCACTAGGACCACGTCCTCGGTCAGGCTGCCCTCGAAGAGCGTGGCGTCCTTCATGGTGCGCTTGGACTTGGGCTGGACGACCTGAAAATCGTTGGAGACCTCGCGCTGGGGCAGGCCGGTGACGTCGGGCCAGTTGCCCGTGCCACTCAGCTCAAGGGTCCAGGTGATGGGCTCGCCGACGCCGGAGGTCAGGGGCACGACCTTGGAAACGAAGGCGAATTCGCCGACGGCGCCGCTGAAGTCGAGCGGGGCGATCGGCAGAGTCTTGACGGTAAGTTCCAGGGGGTTCGATTCGAGCTGGCGCTGCTCGACATTGGGCTGCGTGAACAGGCCGAACCCGGTGGAGCCGACCATGAGGTTCACCATCTGGGAGGCGGGCTTGAGGGTGTAGATGCCGGGCTGCTTGACGTAGGCCCGGGTGTCCTGGGTGGAGACGACGCGGCGCTCGCCCCGGATGAGCACCTCGCTGGGGTCGGGCTTGCTCCAGTCCTCGGCGACGACCGGCGTGCCCGGCCAGTCGAGGTTGCTGCCGAGCGAATGGAAGTAGCGGCGCACGACGTCGAGGGTGTAGGAAACGGGAAACACCTCGCCGGCCCAGACCGATTTGCGCGGGACGGCCAACTTGGCGGAGGCAATGTCATTCACGGCCAGGCCGGAGCTGCCGACCGTGGCATCGCCGACGGTGAAGCTCGCGGCCGGCACCTTGATGGCGCCCTTGTCGGTCTTGATCTCAAAGGCGGGGATGGTGAGGCTGCTGCGCTTGGCCGGGCGGACGGGAAACACGAAGGAGAAAGTCCGCGACATCTTGAAGTTCACGATGCTGGTCTGGCTGCTCTGCGAGGGCCGCCCGAACTGCAGGCCGTCCACCGTGGGAATCCGCGGGTCGCCATCGGGCTCGCAGTCCTCGAAGATCAGGGCCAGCTGGCTGACCTGGTTGAAACCGAGCTGGCCGCCCGGCGGATCCCAGCGCACGGACTGGGCGAGGGCGGCGAGTGGGGAAATGGCGGCGATAATTAGCGCAAGCAACACACCCCGGCGCGATGCGCCACCCCTCTTGATAGAGGGGATCAAAGCAATGCCTGTCAGAGAATCCCCTCTGGAGAGGGGTGCCCGAAGGGCGGGGTGTGTAATCAGAGACATGAAATATGAAAGCATGGTCGCTACCAGTCCTTGCCGTTGGCTTTCGGCTGTTTTTGCGGCTGCCCCTGCATGAGTTGCTGGAGCTTGGCGGGTGAATCCTGGTTGCGGACCTGCTCGAGTTTCTGGAGCGGCATGGCGAGCTCGGGATCGACCTGCTCGGTCGTCTTCTTGTCCTGCTGGCCGCCGACTTTCTGGGTGCCGGGCTTGGGCGGCGGCGGCTTCTGCTCCGGCTTTTTTTCCGGCTGGTCCTTCATGTCGCCAAAGGCGTCCTGGTTTTTCTTCTGTTGCGGTTCTTTCTGCTGCGGTGGTTCGTCCTGCTTTTGCTGTTCGTCCTTCTTCTGGTCCTGCTTCTGTTCCTGGTTTTGATCCTGTTTCTGCTGCTGGTCCTGATGCTTCTGCTCCTGCTTTGGCTCGTCCTTTTTCTGCTCCTCGCGCTTGAGCAGCTCCTCGAGGTCCGCGCGGAGCTTGGGCCAGTCGGCGGCCCTGGCGTCGAGCTTTTCACCGAGATCCACCCCCTGCAGGGCGTCGCGGATCACGCCTTCCTGCGGTTGTTGCTGGGCGGATTTGATGCGCTGGCCGTAGGTGAGCGTAGTCGAGGCCAGTTCGGCACAGTCCTTGGCGCTGAGACCGGGTTGTTCGGCGAGGCGGGCCACGGTTTTGCTCAGGGGCGCGGCGAGAGTGTCGGCGCCGTTCTCGGCGCCACGTACAGAGGACGGAGGACAGAGGACAGAGAACAGTATCACCAAGACCGCAGCCGACCCCCCCCGCCCTGCGGGCACCCCTCTCAAGAGGGGATTTTTGGCTGGCGCGAGCGGCAAAGCCCGTTCCCGTGGACGGACGGGGAACTCGGCCCAGAAGCTGAACAACAAAAAGAGCAGGCCGGGTGCGAGGAACCACTGGTAGCGTTCCATGAGGCGCGCGGTGTTCTTTTCGGCGAACTCGCCCTTCTTGCCCGCCTCGACGGTCTTCTGCAGCAGGGCGGGTAGGTCGACCCACGCGCTGGCGTCGGCATAGGCGCCGCCGGTCACCTGCGCGAGTTCCTGCAGGGTCGAGCTGTTGAGGCGCGACATCACCACGGCGCCACGCTCGTCCTTCACCAGGCCGCCGGCGGCATCGGGGATGAACGAGCCCTGCGCGGTGCCGACGCCCAGGCCGATGACGCGAATGCCCTTGGCCTTGAGCGAGTCGTTGAGGCCCTTCCAGTCGTCCACCGTGCTCTCGCCGTCGCTGAGGAGGATGAGGTAGCGGTCGGCGGTCGAGGTGCCGAAGGCCTGCATCGAGGCCTCGAGCATGGCCTTGTAGTTGGAGCCGCCCTCCGGGAGGTAGTCGGGGTTCAGCGCGGGCAGGAATTCCCGCAGCACCTCGTAGTCGGCGCTGAGCGGGCTCTGCAGGAAGGCGGTGCCGGCGAAGAGCACGAGGCCGACGCGCTCGCCCTTGAGGCCGTCGAGCAACGACTGGATGAGGAGTTTGCTGCGGTCGAGGCGCGAGGGTTTCACGTCCTGCGCCAGCATGGAGCGCGAAAGATCCACCGCGATGATGACCTCGCGCGACTGGTCGAAGACCTGTTCCTCAATCACGCCCCACTGCGGGCGGGCGAGGGCAATGATGCACAGGGCCAGACCGAACCACAGCCAGAGGCGCGGCCGGGTCTCGGCCGTGGTATGTTGGGTACCGAGGGAAACATCGAAGGCCCCGGCCCAGGCCCGGGCGATTTTCGGCCAGTTGGTCGCGGCGCGCACGGTGTGCCGGGCCAGCTCCCAGGAGAAGAGGAGCACGAGCGGCACGAGCAGCCAGAGAATGTGCGGGGAGTGGAAGCTCATGGTTTGGCGGGTAGGGCGCCGAGTCCCTTCGGCGCCGTGGTCTCGGCGCGGAGCGGAGTCCGCGCCCTACCCCAAGGCAATCTGGGCGGCACGGCCGCCAGCGCGCCGAGGAAGAGCAGCGCGGCGCCGGGAATCGCAAACCAGTGGAAAAGCTCGGTCGTGAGCAGGTAGGACTTGGCCTGGAACTCGATCTTCTGGGCCGCGTCGATCGCGGCGAAGGACTTCTCGGCGGTGTCGAGGTCGAAGGCGCGGAAGAATTTCCCCCCGGTGGCGTCGGCCATGGCGCGGAGCTGTCCCTCATCGAGGTCGGAGATGGCGCGGCGGTAGCCGATCTTGTTGCCGTTGTCGTCGAACACGGGCATCGGCACCAAGCCGTCGCGCCCGGCGCCGATGGTGTAGACGGGGATGCCGCGGGATTTCGCAATGCCGGTGGCCTGGTCGGGCGTGAGCAGGCCGCGGTTATTGGCACCGTCGGTCATGAGCACGACAAACGCGCCCTTGCGTTTGCTGTTATCCGTGCGCTTGGCCTGCTCGAGGCGGGTGAGCGCAATCCCAAGGCCGTCGCCGATGGCGGTGCCGTCCTCAATCATGCCGATCTTGAGGCGCGCCACCTGGCGGCCGAGCCACTCGTGGTCGAAGGTGAGCGGGGCGAGGGTGTAGGCGCGGCCCGAGAAAACAACCATGCCGATACGGTCGCTGGTGCGCTGGCTGATGAAGGCCTGGATGATGGGCTTGATGGCTTGCAGGCGGTTGATGCGCTCGCCGTCGCGCTCGTAATCCTCGGCCAGCATCGAGCCGGAAAGATCAATGGCGAGCATCAGGTCGTAGCCCTGCTGCTTCACCTCGCGCTTGTCCTCGACAATCTGCGGGCGGGCGAGGCCGATGATCAGCAGCACGAGCCCGACCACGGCAAAGATGGCCGGCCAGCGTGAGCTGGGGATCAGCGTGGGCCGGTGCCAGGCTGCGGCAAACGGCACCACCAGCACCGGGGCGCCGCGGCGGCCGCGCACCCACATGAGCAGGGGCAGGGCCAGCAGGGCCAGCAGCCACCACGGATCATGGAAAGTGTAGCTTGTGAGCGGCATCAGCGGCGGTTGCCTGCGGCCATGCGGGCGTGAAAAAAGCGGACTAGGGCGGCCAGCCGTTCCTGGTCGGTGCGGACGGTGAGGCGGCTGAGCGGGGCGGGGAAGAGGGCGCGATAGGAAGTGTCGCGCTGCGCGACCCATGCGGCGTGGGCCTCGCGCTGGGCGGAGGAGGCACCGTTCAGATTCACAATGCGACCGGCGACCGGATCGTAGGTGGTGAGCACGCGCTCGGTGGGCAGCTCGCGCTCCCACGGGTCGTCCACCCGGAAGCCCATCGTCTGGTAGCGGCGGGAGAGCACGTTCCAGCCCTCGGGTTCAAGGCGCGGCGGAAAATCCCCCAGCCAGATCAGGATGCTGTGCCGGGGCGCAGCCTTGGCGAGGAGCCGCCAGGGGATGAAGGAAGCGGAGGCGTGAGGCGTGGGGCTGGAGGCGAGAGAGGGGAGAGGCTGGCCGAGGAGCTGGGCGGCGGCGTGGAGGATCTGCCCGCGGCCGCGGACCGGTTCCTTCAGGGTGTAGCCTTGTTCGGACGCGTGGAGGAAGCCGACGCGGTCGCGGTTGACCGCACCGAGCATCATGACGAGTCCGGCGAGTTCGAGGAGGGCTTCGCGCTTAGACTGGGCGCCGGAGCCGAACTGCAGGCTGACGCTGTCTTCGAACAGGAGCAGCAGGGAGACTTCGCGTTCCTCGATGAACTTCTTGCGGTAGGGCTCGCCGAGCCGGGCGGTGACATTCCAGTCGATATCGCGGATGTCGTCGCCGTAAGTGTATTTGACGACCTGGTCGAATTCCATGCCGCGGCCGCGGAAGGCGGAACGGTATTCGCCGCTGAGCACGTTCTCCACCGCATGGCGCACGCGCCACTCGAGCTGCTTGAGCAGCGCGAGCTGGGAGGTGACCAGCGAGGGTTGCGCGGTGGCGGACGACGGCGGCATGGGCGCGGGCGGCGTCAGACCTTGGCCGGGACAGGGGTGCGGATGAGGACCTGGTCGAGCACCTTGTCGGTGGAGAGACCCTCGGCCTCCGCCTCATAGGTGAGGCCGACGCGGTGGCGCAGGGCGTCGTGGAAAATCTCCTGCACGAGGGAAGGTGAGAGATAGTCGGTGCCGCGGAGCCAGGCGAGGGCGCGGCCGGCCTGGAAGAGGGCGAGCGAGGCGCGGGGCGAGGCGCCGAAGTTGAGGAGGCGCTTGGCGCCGCCGCCGGTGCCCTCGGCCTGCGCGGCGAGTTCGCGGGAAGTGCGGACGAGGGCGAGGATGTAGGCCTGGACGGCCGGCGAGACATGGATGGCGTCCACCTGCACGCGGAGTTCGAGAAGTTCCGCGCCGCTGGAGACGGCCTTGAGTTCGGGCTGCTGGGTGACCTGGCCCCAGCGTTCCATCATCAGCGATTCCTCGGGGGCGGACGGGTAGTCCACGAGGAGCTTGAAGAGGAAGCGGTCGGTCTGGGCCTCGGGGAGCGGGTAGGTGCCTTCCTGTTCGATGGGGTTTTGCGTGGCCATCACGAAGAAGGGCTTGGGCAGAATGTGCGAGGTGCCGCCGATGGTGACCTGCCGCTCCTGCATGGCCTCAAGGAGGGACGACTGGACCTTGGCGGGGGCGCGGTTGATTTCGTCGGCGAGGACGAGGTTGGCGAAGATCGGGCCCTTGTGGGTGGTGAAGCTGCCGTCCTTGGGCGAGAAGATCATCGTGCCGACAACGTCGCTGGGCAGCAGGTCGGGGGTGAACTGGATGCGCTCGAACTGGACGCCGAGGGCGGTGCCGAGCGATTTGATGAGGAGGGTCTTGGCCAGGCCGGGCATGCCCTCAAGGAGGACATGGCCGTTGGCCAGCAGGGCGACGAGCATGCGCTCGATGACGGCATCCTGGCCGATGACGGCGTGACCGATTTCAGTGCGGAGTTTTTGGGACCAAGTAGGACCGTTGATCATGGGTAAGCAGGAGTGAAAGTGAGAGGGAAAGTGAAGGGGCTGGGCTCGCCTGTGACAAGAGCTGATCCAGCTTCGCGCCAGAGCGAAGGACGGGCGGACATTTGACTCCATGAAGGGAAGGTGGTTTCCCTAAACAACAGCGAAATGGCCGATTTTCCCGACATCGTGGAAGCGTCACTGCGGGCGCGATTTGTCTCCCTGGGCGTCCAGCCGGGGGAGGTGGAGGAGGATTTTATCCGCGGGACCGGGGCGGGCGGGCAGAAGATCAACAAAACCTCCTCCACGGTGCGCTTGCGGCACCGGCCGACCGGCGTGGAGGTGCGCTGCCAGCGCGAGCGCAACCAGTCGGTCAACCGCCTGCTCGCCTGGGTCGAGCTGGCGGACAAGCTGGAGTGGCGCAAACAGGAGTCAGCCAACCAGGCCCAGTCCGCCCGCGAACTGGCCCGCCGGCAGAAACGTCAGAAATCCCGCGGCCAGAAGGCCCGGATGATCGAGGGCAAGAAGCACCGGGCGAAGCACAAGGCCCGCCGCGGTCGCGTGGGCGGCGAGGAGTGAACCTCAGGCGCCGGCGACCGGGGGCGGTACCAGTTCCGGTTGCGGTTCGGCCGCGGCCTTGAGGGCGGTCCGCAGCTGCAGGGCGCCCCGGCCCATGTAGAACAGGGCGAGGCCGTGAAAGGCGACGGACATCCAGTCCTGCAGGACCAAGTAGATCCCGGCGTCCAGCGTGTAGAGCACGATGCCGATGACGAACGCCCAGAGATGACCCTTGCGCGCGAAGAAGCCGAAGCCGGCGATGATACCCAGGGCGACCACATCAATGGCCAGCGCGATGAGCAGGTAGTCTTTGAAAATGGCGTCGGCCATCAGCGTGAAACCCAGGCCGATGACGAAGCTCCGGTCCGAGCCGGAGTGGATCATGATGCTGTTGACGACGGAGAGGCCGGCGATCCACCAGAACCAGTTGGCGCCGCGCATGACTTCAGGCTCGGATTGGGCGACAAGCGCGCGATTGATGGAGGTGGCTTGAGTGAAGGGATTTTCGGCCATGTTGGGGTGGGGGTGGGGTGCGGCCCGCACTTTGCCGTATTCCACTCCAAGGGCGAGCGGGGAGTGTGTCACGGACCTCAGTTGTGCCAGAGCGCGGCGAGGGCGGTGAGCACCCCGGCGACGAGCACGAGGTTGGCGAGCAGGCCGAGGTTTTTCTCCAACCAGCCGGGCGGTTGCTCCAACTGGGCGCTGAGGCCGGCATCGCCGGATTTGCGTTCGTCGCGCCAATGCTCTTTGCGCCGGGCGGAATCGCGGCGGAAATTGCGGGCGAAACCGCGCAGCACCAGACCCAGCATGGCAAGGCAGACGCCGAGACCCAGCAAAGCGTCGCGGCTCATGGGATCAGGACGACCTCGTCGCCCACGCGGATAGCCCCGTGCTTGGTCTCGTGGATGAGGTTCACGCCGTAGAAGATCTCGGTGGGATCAGCGGGATTGCGGCGGAAGGTGGCGAGGGTCTTCAGCGGTTCCTTGCCGCGCTCGCCGGTGAGCTGGTCGGTGGTGGTGATGATGCAGCGGACGGATTTTCCCGCGCTGCGGAAGATGCCGTCACCGATTTTGAACCGCGACCAGGTATCCTCGGCGAAGGCGTCGCAGCCATCGATGACGAAATTGGGGCGAAAGCGGTTCATCGGGACGGGCTCGCCCTGGTTGGCCTGGATGCGGTCGTTGAGGTGGGCGAGCGAGGCTTCGCTGATGATCAGGAACGGACAGGCGTCGGCGAAAGTGAAAAGATCGCCCGGCTGTGCGGCGGATTTGAGGATCGGGCGGGAGAATTCCCGGCCGACGCGCACCAAGTGGCAGGTGATGCCGAGAAAATCGCTGAGCCAGACAGCGGCCACTGCACCGCAATCATCGGCGACGACCGTGTCTTTCCAGATCGAGACGATTAATGTAGGTTGGGGTTTATCCCCGACTGTCTGGCGTAAAGCCCGACCTACAGTCACCGAGCCGTGGTTAGGTGCGGTGAGGATCAGCGATTCGTTGGTCAGTTCGGTCGCGATCAGGGCCATGCGGGGGGCGGTGCGCTGCGTCAGGAATTTGCCCGTGGCGTCCACGACGAGGAAGCGGCGGTCGCCAACGAAGCCCAAAGCGTCGAGTTCCGCCGCGGGCACGGCATGGCCGCGCAGGGATTTCACGGGGTAGAGAAACAGGCCGGTGACGCGGGGCATGGGAGGATTGGCCACAAAAAGCACAAAAGACGCAAAGAGAAACGCCGGAATGGTGGAGGGCCCGCGTCCCTGCGGGCCGGGTTCGGTCTGTCATTGCGAGGAGCGAAACGACGAAGCAATCCAGCTGGATCGCCACGGCACGCTTCCGCGTGCCTCGCGATGACAATACATTACGGTCCGCAGGGACGCGGACCCTCCAGCGATCAACCTGACTTCCGTTGGTAATTGACGAGGTAGAGCTGCGGGTCCTGGCCGGTGTGGAATTTTTCCGGGCGGGTGCCGCCGAGGCCGTAGCAGATCGAGAGCGCGCCGCCGGCAAACTTGAAAAGCCCCGGGATGCTGCGGCCGGCGTTGGGGCCGGTGACGCCAGTGAGCGTGAGATGGCCGTCGGCATCGACCGCATAGGTGCCGTGGTCGGCGGCGACGCCGCCGAAGCGCACGGTGTATTTCCCGTCGGCCAGTTCGACCTCCATTTTTTCGAGCGCCATCTTCGGCGCCTCCTCGCCCCCGAGCTCGGCGTAAAGCGGCTGCCAGATGCCTTCCAGTGAAGCGCCCATAGTCTGCTCAGGCGCGCTTCAGCACGTCGCGCGGGGTGGTCTCGGTGGGCGCGGGGTCGGTGAGCTCCTTGGCCCCCTTGGCGCCGAGCTCGGAGAATTTGCGGGCACCGGGCAGCAGGGTCTGCTCGAAGGAGCCGACGGCGGAATTGTAGGCCTTGCTGGCGGTCTCGAGGCCGCGGCCGACCTTGTCGAGGTTGTCGGCGAAGTTGGCGATGCGGTCGTAGAGCGCGCGGCCAAGGTCGGCGATGATCTGCGCGTTCTTGGACACATCCTCCTGGCGCCAGCCGTAGGCGGCGGCCTTGAGCAGGGCGATGAGCGTGGCGGGCGTGGCGAGCAGGACTTTCTTCGCGATGGCGCGGTCGATGAGCGTCGGGTCGCCCTGCAACGCGCCGGAGAGGAACTGGTCGCCGGGGAGAAAGAGCACGACGAACTCGGGCGAGGGCTGGAACTGCTCCCAGTAATTCTTGGCGCCGAGGGCGTCGATATGGCCGCGGACCTTGGCGGCGTGCTCGGCGAGCTTGGCGGAGCGGACGGTCTCGTCGGAGGCGTTGGCCGCCTCGCGGTAGGCGTCGTTGGGGGCCTTGGCGTCGATGACGATCTGCTGGCCGCCGGGCAGGCGGACAATGAGGTCGGGCCGGAAGCCGCCGGACGACTGCTGCTCGACGAAATCGCAGTAGGAGCTCATGCCCGACATCTCGACGACGCGGCGCAGCTGGAGTTCGCCCCAGGTGCCGGCAGTGGTGGTGGAGCGCAGGGCGGTGGTGAGCTTGGAGGCCTCGGCCTGCAGGGAGACCTGCGCGGTGCCGAGCGACTTCAACTGTTCGGAGAGCTGGCCGTAGGCGGAGGCGCGGGCCTTCTCGATCTCGCCGATCTTGGCATCAACTTTCTCGAGCGACTCCTTGAGCGGTTTGACCATCGAGTCGATGGCCTGCTGGCGTTTGCCGAGTTCGTCGGCGGACTGCTGGTGGAGCTTGCCGAAGCTCTCGCGGGCGAGGTCGAGGAAGGACTGGTTGTTGGAGCGGAGAGCGTCGGCGGAGAGGGCCTTGAAGGACGAGGTCAGGCGGTCGTGGGCGTCGGTGAGGGCTTGGATTCTTTCCGCCGCGGTGGCACGTTCCGTGGCGAGGGCATTTTCGATTTTGGATTTTAGATTTTCGATTTCCACCAAGCGGGCGCGGGCGGCGGCGAGTTCCGCCTCCATGAGGCGGGCGCGCTCGGCGGTGGCGGCGGAACGGGACTGGGCGATGAACCAGCCGAGGGCAGCGCCGACCAGTACGCCGATGATGAGAAAGAGAAAATCCATCGGAGGGAAGTGAAGTAGGGCGGTCGGCTGGGCGCAAGCGCGCAACCGGCTCCTGGTAACGCGGGGTGAGGGCACCCCGCCCACACAGACCGAGCGGCCCGTAGGGACGCGGGCCCTCCAGCGAATCAAGCGCGCAGGGTGCCGAGGGAGATCTGGATGTCGGTGCCCTTCATGCCGGGGCCGGCCTGGAGGGTGCCGCCGTGCAGGCGGAGGATTTCGCGGGCGAGGAAGACGGAGAGGCGGCCCTGGTTGGGCGTGGCCCCGGCGACGGGCAGGGGCAGGGTGCCGTCGAGTTCCAGGCGCTTGCCCTCAATGGTGATGACGGCGGTGGTCTGGGCCCCGGTGCCGACGCCTCGGAGCGTGAGGATAAGATGCTGCAAGCCCTCGTCGGGGCGGTTGGCGGAGATCGCATCAAGGATCGAGCAGAAGGCGAATTTCACCAAAACCGGGTCGAGCGACAGCACCAGCTGTTCATCGACGAAGCGGGTGGTGAGGTTGCGGGCCGTGGCGATCTCGGTGAGGAGGGCGCTGAGGTCGGTGGCCTTGGCCACCGGCAGGGCGATCTCGCCGAGCAGAGTGGCGTGCTCGTTGAGCAGCTTGAGCTTGGCGACCTCGGTGGTGAGGACGGTTTCCTGGGCGAGAGCGGCGCTGCCCACGGGGGAAGTGCTGCCGCGGGTCAGGAGATGGGCAAAGGTGACGAGGGAGACGAGGGGATTGGACAGCTCGTGACTGAGCGTGAGGCCGAGATTGCGGAAAAGTTCGCGGCGGTTCTGCTCGAGGATGACGTTGACGCGCTCGATCTCGGGGGCGGCATCCTCCCAGATGGCCCAGACGCCGTCGATCTCGGGCACGGGACCGGCTTGGACGCGATAGCGGTAGGGGACCCGGGCCGGTTGCAGGACCATCTGCTGTGTGTGGAGGGCCTCGCTGGCGACGGCGCGCACCTCGACGGGCAGCTCGGAGGTGGCCAGCTCGGCGCGGGTGATCAGGCGGGCCCCGGGAAGATATCTGGCGTGCAGGGCGGTGGTCTGCCCGGCCTGGTGGTAGTCGCGCAACTGGGTCGAGCGCTCCAGGCAGCGCTCCAGCAGGCGGCCGTGGAGGACGGCGCGGAAACGGTCGGATTCGCGGTAAGGGGCGCCATCGGCGCGCGGGCCCAGGGCCATCCAACCCAGGAGCTGGCCGTGGGTATGGAGCGGGACCAGGATGCGGGCGCCCCAAGTGACAAGTTGCTGGCGGATGGGGGCGTCGAGCGCGGGATCGTCGATGCCGGTCCAATGGCTGAGATCGACGGCGGCGGGATGCTCCTCGAGCCAGAGCACCAGGGGGTGGCTGTTTTCGCAGCGGTGGGCCTCGTCGTCCGAGACGAAGGCGTCGAGCTGGCGGAAAAAATAGAGCACCTTGCCGGACTTCAAAATGTAGCGGGCGGCGCGGCGGAATTCGTCCAGCAGTCGAGGCTGGTCATCGAGGTGGGCGAGGGCGCTCTCCAGAAAATCCCAGGACTCGACCGGCTCGGCCGCGGCGGGGGCGGTCTCGCGCGGAAACGGCGGCTCACTGCGGCGGCTGCGCTCGAGGGCGGATTGCAGCTGGGAATTCTTGTCGGCGATTTCCTCGAGGAGATTCACGCATTCGCCGAGGCGTTCGCGGCTCTCGCTGTAGCTGAGGAACAGCCGGGCGGAACGGTTCTGCTTGGCCTGCTCGAAGGGATGGCTGTGGGGCTCGCCGACGAGGATGACGAGGGTGCCGTGGCCGGTGGAAAGGCGGGTGCGGGGATCGTTGACGTCAGAGATCCAGACGCGGGCGCCGGGGCGGAGCAATTCGCGCTGCAGGTCGGCGGGGCGGGCGAAGACGGCGGGTTCGCGGGGGTGGAGGATTTTTTTCCATGCAGCCTCGAGGCTGGGGTCGGTGGTGGTCAGGATGATGGTGGCGGGCATGGAAAAGTAATGCGGAAGGTGGCTCCGGGCCTTCCGACATCGGGGACGATGATGGTGGCACGGTGTTCGTGCAAGATATCTGCGCAGACAGCAAGTCCCAGGCCCATACCTTTGGTTTTCGTGGAGACAAAGGGATGGAAGAGCCGGGCGCGTTGCTCGGTGGGGATGCCCGGACCATTGTCGGATACCTCGAGAATGATGCTGCCGTTGGGGGAATTACGGGACCGGAGCTGCACGCGGCGCTCGCCTTCCTGGGACTCGAGGGCCTGAAAGGCATTTATTAAAAGATTTATCAAAACTTGCCGCATCGCACTGGCGTCGGCCCAAATGGTGTCGCTCGCGGCATTCAACTGCGTGGTGAGGGCGACCTTGGCTTCCTGGGCGCGGGTAAGCATCAGGTCGGTGGTCTCCTGCATGATGGTATGCAGTGAGACGCGCTCCAGATGGTGGCGGCGGGGGTTGGAGAGGTCGAGCAACTGCTGGGTGAGGTTGTCGATGCGCTCCACCTCGGCCGGGATCAAGAGACTGAACCGGCGGCGGAAATCAGGGTCGTCAAAACGCGTGGGCAGCAGATGGGAGAAGGTCTTGATTGACACGAGGGGGTTGCGGATCTCGTGGGCGAGGCTGGCCCCGATGAGGCCGATGGTGGCGAGCTGCTCGGACTGCCGGGCCTGCATGGACAGGCGGGAGCGCGCGAGGATGTTGTCCATGAACTCGGCGATTTCCTGTGCCTGCTGCACCTTGGGGTAGGTGAAGGGCCGGTGATTGGTCTTGATGCCGAGGGCGAGCAGGAGCGAGGGTGTCGCGCTGCCGCGCGGGGCGGTGACCACCAGGCCGAGGTTGAACTCGGTGACAAACTGCCGGAGGTCGACGAGACCGGGCTCGGGCCGGAGGCGTTGCAGGCTCTCGGGGGTGCTCCAGCCCTGTTTGCAGAGTGCGGCGTAAGCCGGGCGGTCCTTGGTCAGCTCAATATTGCCCGAGACAAAAACCTCGCCACTGTCAAAGAGCAAGGCGGCGTAGCCGGTCTGGCCCCAGGAGCGGAGGAGCGCCTCGAATTCCGCGATGAGCTTGGCGGGATCGGTTTCGCGGCGGGCCAGCTCGAGGGCGGTCTGGCGGGTGGCGGCCGTGTTTTGCCACGGGCTGAGGCTGAACCATTCGCGGGATTTGCCCTCCAGCCAGAAGGCGAGGGTGCTGCAGAGCGCGATGCTCAGAATCAGATCCCCCGGCGGAGGCATCACCAAGGCGAGCAGCCGCCAGAAAAAGTAGGTGCCGGTGCTGAGCAGAAAAATCAGACCCACCCGTTGCGCGACGCTGAGAAAGACCTGCCGGGCGTCGAAGACGCGGTGGACGGTGACGGACCAGGCGGTGAGCCCGTAGAAAACCAGGATGATCAGCGGAGTAAGCCGGGAGAGAAAACGCAGGTCGAAGAAGATGCCCAACGCGTTAACGATGATGGCGACGAAGCAAGCGATGCCGGCGTTCAGAATCAGAAACTGCAGCTCGAGCCGGCGGATGCCTGTTTGCGTTCGCCACTGCCGGTAGGTCTCGATGATCAGGTGCAGGTAAAGCACCAAGCTGACCCCGGTATAAATATAATAGCCTGGTCCACGAAGTTCGGCGCCCGGACGCGACTCCGGGGGAATATAGTATTTTGTATAGCAAAGGCCGGCCAAGGCGCAGCCGATTACTGACCAGGCTAACACTTGATAGTTTATCCGTCCGCCCCGTCTTTCTACGTTAAGGATCGATTCCTTCATGTCCCAGATCAACAGGGGGAAAAATGCGCCCACAGCTGAAGCAGCTCTCACCCAAGGAATCGGGTTGGCCGCCTGACCAGCATTGAGCAGGACGCCCGCTCGCATGGCCATATATACACAATAGAGCCAGCTGGCATTGATCAGGGAGAAGGCGAGAAAGGCCTTGTTGGTCAACCGATGGGGGTTGGCCCAGTAAACAGTCAGGCCAATCGCGAACGTTATCAGCGCAGCGATGAGGATCAGCAGGGACATGATTTTTCCACCACGAGAATAGCGTTACTGCCGGACAAACCGTGGGCATTCACCATCGCCACATGGGGGCTAAGATAGCGCGACTGGGAATTCAGGTTCAACGGGCACTGAGGATCACGGGTTTCCCAGTTTACGGTCGGGGGTATCTGGCCATGCCGCAGGCTCAGGGCGACGCTCGCCACTTCAATAGCCCCGGCGGCGGCCAAGGCGGTCCCGATCGCCCCCTTGATGGAGGTAACGGGAATATTAGCCAGCAGGTCGCCAAAAATTTGCCGTAGGGCGGTGGATTCATTGGTGTCAATGGCCCGGTGTCCCGGGCCCCAGGCGCAGATGTAGTCCACCTCATCGGCGCGCCGGGAGGCATTGGCCAACGCGATGCGGGCGGCATCGGCGATGCCTTCGCCCGCGAGTTTGTTGCCGTCGCTGGCATAGCCGTAGCCGGTGATCCAGGCATAGGCCGGGCGCGGGCTTTCCTCGGGTTCAAGGATGAGCATGGCGGCGCCTTCGCCGAGCACGCCGGTGGAGCGCCAGAGATCGAAGGGCCGGCAGGAGCGGGAAATTTCGCTATCGTTGGTCGGGCTCAGTTCCGCGGCATTAAACTCGAGCAAGGGGTGAAAGGAGAGCGGGGCCTCGCTGCCGCCGGCAATAGCCAGATCACACTGTCCTTCGGCCACCAGATCCGCGGCCTGGCCAATGGCATCGAGGCCCGAGCAGCAGGAAGTCTGCACCGCGATCATCCGCGCGGGAATGCCCAGATAACTGGCAATTTTCCCGGGTACGCTCACGACGGATGATTCATAGATGGTGCTGGCCATGGAGTAACGCGGGCCTTTCTGGGCCACGACCTGAACCCCACGACTGATGCGGTCGATATCCATGATGGAAGTGCCGGTGATCACCGACGGGTTCAACTTGCAGATTTCCTCGATCGTCAGACCTGCGTCCTTGATCGCCAGCAAGGCGGCCACCAAGCCCAATTGGGTATGGCGGGACAGGCGGCGGGGATTTTCCTCCGGAGCATATTCCTTGAGATTAAAATCGGTAACCTCGGCCCCCATGAAGATGCCCGCGGCGGGATCAAAACGCGTGATGGCATGCACGCGGCTGACGGACTCGTTGATGCCGCGGAAGAAGGCCTCGCGGCCGATGCCCGCCGGGGTGACCGGGCCGATGCCGGTGATTTTAACGCGACGGCGCATGGGCGGATAGCGGAGCGGGGTCGGTCGGGGACATGGGCATCACGGGGATGAGATGATTGGCGGCCGGGTGATGAACAAGGCCGGCAGGAGACCGATCCGGGATTGGAGTCGTGCCCTCGCCATCACAAACCGCGACTGGCACGTTAGGTGGACAACGGGGATGACAGCAAGCCCCGGGTGCAAAAGAGATTTGCCCCCCGGTGCCGGTGCAAGCAAAACAGCGGAGCACATGACTCCGCTCGAATTTGAAGCCTCCATTGCCGCCTGGGCCCGGCGGCAACCCGATGTGGAAGCCCTCATGCAAATCGGGTCCAGGGTTCAGGCCGGAGCGGAGGTCGATGCCTGGTCAGACTGGGACTACCATTTGATCACGAGCAATCCGGCGCGCTACCAGAACAGCGAGTGGCCGAAGCAGATCGGGCCAACCTGGTGCGTCCACTTGGAACGGACGGAGCGCGGGGTCACCAAGCTGAGCGCCGTATTTGAGGGCGGCCGGGAAGCCGACTTTGTGCCCCTTGCCGCGTGGCAGATGAAGTTGGTCTATTGGGCGATGGCCCGGCCGGGCATGCGTGGGATTTTCCCCCAGGCACTGGTGCGCGGGATTGCCAATACGCAGCTCATTGTCCGCCCGGGCTGCAAGGTATTGGTGGGTGGTCCGGCCTGGGAGAAACGACTGGACGCGCTCAAGGTTGCCTGGCCGGACAGCAGGCTGACGAGCGAGGAATATCAATTTCATGCGGCCGGTTTCTGGCGGCATGCTGTCTGGGTGCAGAAGAAAATCATGCGGGGCGAGACGCGCGCGGCCCTGCGCTGGTCTCAAGTCGAACTGGGAAAACACCGCTGGGCGCTGCTGGAAGAGGAGGCGCGGCTGGCGGGCCGCCCGGCGCGGCCCGAGGCGCGCAAGGCCGAGCAATGGCTCGAGGCCCGGAGGCGGGAGCAGACCGCGATTACCACCAGCACCGACCAGCGGGTGCTGGCCCGGGCGTTATTGGCGGAGCTGGCCTTGTTTGAGGAGGTTTGCCGGAGCGTGGCCGGGAGCCGGGGCTTTGCCGTGCCAGATTACTCGGCCGTAGCCGCCTGGTTGCGGGCCGAACTCGCGAAACTGACGGGCCCGGCCTAGCTGCCGGGCTGGGCGGCGGGAAACGACATCGTGAAGACCGTGCCGCCGCCGGCGCGGGCCGCGACTTGCATCTCCCCCTGGTGGGCTGAGACGATGTGCCGGCAGATGGTCATCCCGAGGCCGGTCCCGTGCGCCTTGGTGGACTCGACGGGCTTCTTGAGGATGCTCTCCATCATGGCCGGGGGCAGGCCGCTGCCATTGTCGGCGACGGCCAGCACGATGCGGCCATCCCGGCGCGCGACCGTGACGCCCACCTGGGTGGCGCCGGACTCCAGGGCATTCTTCACGAGATTCTGCAACAGGCGCACAATTTCGAAGCGGATGCCATTGATCAACGCGCCCTGGTCCCCGGCTACTTCCACGCGATTGGTGCCAAAAAAGAGCACGGTCTTGGTGTCCACGGCCGTGGCATGGAGATCCACCGTGTCCACTTCGCCGGAGTGACGGGTGGTCTGCCGCCAGGATTCGGCCAGGTGCAGGCAGAAGGAGGAGCATTTCTCGAGGGTCTCGGCGTAATGGAGAATCCGTTCCACGCTGCGGCCGCCGGACGGCAACTGGCGCACCTCATCGAGCAGCATGTTGGTGTAGCCGATGGCGACGACCAGCGGGTTGCAGATGTCGTGGATCATCTCGGCCGCGGCCTGGCTGAAGCCGGCGGTCATCTGCTGCTTCTTCTGGTCGATTTTGACCGACTCATACATGCCCTCGAGCTGTTTGAGCATCGACGTGCGCTTCTTGCGCTCGATACCCTCGCTGGCATGACGGCGCACGGACTGCTGGAGCACATCGACGTCGAAGGGTTTCTTCAGATATTCGTTGGCGCCGAGGCTGATCGCCGCCTGGGCGGTGGCGAGGGCGCCATAACCGGTCATCATGATGATGGAGACCTCGGGATCGATCTTGCGCATGGCCTCCAGGCCCTGGATGCCGTTTTTCTGCGGCATGCGGATGTCCATCACGACCACGGCAAAAGACTCGCGGGTGAGCAATTCGAGCCCGCGGTCCACGCGATCCACCGCCTGCACCTCGAACTCGTCCTGCAGCAGGTAGCTGATGCTTTCCCGGGGGCCGAGCTCATCGTCCACGATCAATACCTTGGGCCGGCCGGCGACGGGCGGGGTGGATTGGACGGGCGGGGTGGATTGGACGGGCGAGACGGCTTCAGGCATGGGTGGGTTGGCGGCACGCTGCACCCTGCCCGCGGCTTTGGCAATCCGAAGCTTGGGCGGCGTTCAGCGGGCGGCGGTGGCGCCGCGGGAGAAAATCTCGCTGATGATGTCTTCGAGCGGTACGTCCTGGATGGTGATATCATCCACCGCACCTTGCGCCAGGATCTGCGAGCAGACCGTGGTCACGTGCTCGCTGGGCACATGGAGCAGGATTTCGCCGTCCTCACCCACCTTGGAGACACCGTGGGCGGGCTGCCAGTCGGCGGGGAAGGCGCCGTCGCGGGGCTTGAACTTGATGATGCGCTGGCGGGCGCCGGCGCCGGCGATGCGGTCGAGGTCGCCGTCGTAGATTTTCTTGCCGTGGTCGATGACGATCACCCGGGCGCAGAGCGATGAGATGTCGGCCATGTAGTGGCTGGTGAGGAGAATGGTCGTGCGGTAGCGGCGGTTGTAGTCGCGCAGGAACTCGCGCACGGCTTTCTGCGACACGACATCGAGGCCGATCGTGGGCTCGTCGAGGAAGAGCACGCGCGGCCGGTGCAGGAGCGCGGCGATGAGCTCCATCTTCATCCGTTCGCCGAGGGAGAGCTCGCGGACCATGACGTTGAGCTTGGGCCCGATCCCGAGCAGCTGGACCAGTTCGTCGAGCGTGGCCTTGAACTGGTCGGCGGGCAGGCCGTAGATGGCGCGGAGCAGATGAAAGGACTCGATGGCGGGCAGGTCCCACCAGAGCTGGTTTTTCTGGCCGAGCACGAGGGCGAAGAGCCGGCGGTAGGCGTTCTCGCGCTTCGACGGGTCGAAGCCGGCCACCCGCGCCGAGCCACTGGTCGGGTAGATGAGGCCGGAGAGCATCTTGAGGGTGGTGGTCTTGCCCGCGCCGTTCGGCCCGAGAAAGCCCACCAGTTCACCCTCCTTGATGGAGAAGCTGACGCCGTCGGCGGCGCGCGTCTCCTCGAACTCACGCTTGAACAGGCCTTTCACCCCGCCCCAGAAGCCGGGTTGCTTTTTGTAGGTGCGGAAGACGCGGGTCAGGTTTTCAACTTCAATCATGCGAGCGCGTCAGTGAACACGGGTTGGCGACGAACGCAATCGCGACCTAGGCGTGCCCGAGCCGGCGGTAGTCGAGGACGGAGTGGCTGATGAAACCAGACTCGACGCACGTGAGGTCGGTGAGCGGTCCGGCCGGCGACACGTCCTCCCCCTCGGTCCAGATCAGCTGGTGGCGGCCCTGGTCATCAGCGGCAGTGAACAGGCCGGGCACGAAGAAATGCGCTGGCACGGTCCGCTTCAGCGCCGTGTCGGGCCGGCAAGGCTGGGGAAAATTCAGGTTGTGCACGGTGAAGCTGCGGACCGGCGTGACCGGCAGGAGCTCGCCGGCGAGCCGGGCCGCATGGGCGGCGGAGATTTTCAGGGTGGCGAGCAATTCACCGTCGGGCACGCCGCCGTGTTCCTTGAGGTGGTGATAGATTTCCTCGGACACATCCTGCGACACCGCCATCGCAGGCAGGCCGTGGAGGGCTCCCTCCCAGGCGCCGGCCACGGTGCCGCTGGCGATGATGAAGCCGAGCGAGCAGTTGAAGCCGACGTTGATGCCGCTGACCACACCCTCAACCTTGGCGGGCAGCAGGTGGGCGATGGCAATGTTGACGCAGTCGGACGGGGTGCCGTCGACGATCCAGGTCGGGCAGCCGAAGCCGCGGTCCGCCGCGGCGGACTTCACGGGCCGGCTGCGGGTCTTGGAGGCGCCGGTCCAGCTTTGCTCGTTCACCGGCGCGACGACGTAGAGCTCGTGGCCGGCGGCCTTCAGCGCGAAGATCAGCTCATGGAGGAAGGGGGAGTTGATGCCGTCGTCGTTGGTGACCAGGAGCTTCATGGAGGGCTGCCAGCTAACAGACATCAACCGCCCGCTGTCAGCTATTATTCCGCCGGGCACGCTATGGTGAGACTGACGGGAAATTTGCCACCGCGGCCAAATGGGGCATGAATGACCCCAACCTTTCCCCACCCATGAAATTATTTGTCCCGATTGCCCTATGCCTTGCCGCGGCCGCGACTTTGTCCGCGCGGACCGACTCGCTCACGGTTTCCGTGCGGGGCCACGTGGACCCGGGTTACCGGCGGGTTAAACTGCCCAACGGTTCCTTCAAGCCCGAGCGCTATGTGATCGCTAACGGGGGAAAATTTCCCGGCACCACACGGGATGCCTCCTTCGCCAAGGTTTCCTATCCGGAAGTCGCGGGCATCGTGGCGCGCCACCTGGCGGCGCAGCGCTATTTCCTGGCGCAAAAGGCGAAGGAAGCCGACCTGCTGATCGCGATTTACTGGGGGGAGACCAGTCCCTTCGGTGACGGGACATACAATCAGGCAGTCGATACCCTGGGCCGGGCCTTGAGCAGCACGGCCTTGGACCAGGCGATGGAGGGTGTGGTGACGCAGCCTCTCGCGGAGCGGATGGCGGGGAATGAAGGCGGAGGGATCACCGATGCCAGCAACTTGGAGTACGCGATAGCGAACGTGGAAATGGAAAACCGCAATCGCGACCTGGCGAACCTGAACAATGCGAAAATTCTCGGTTATACCGACGCGATCAACGACCGCCGGGAGATGATGCCCTGGGCGGATGTCGGCGGGGTCGAGAGCGATCTCATGGCGGATGTCGAGGAGGAGCGCTATTACGTGGTGGTGGTGGCGTATGATTTCCGCGCCCTGCAGCAGGAAAACAAAAAGGCCATCCGCTGGCTCACCCGGATCAGCATCGGTTCGCAAGGCAATGGCTTCGACGAGCGGCTGGCCCAGATGGTGGCCAGCGCCGCGTCGGCCTTCGGCCAGCAACAGGGGCTGCACCGGCGTTTTTATGGCGACCCCCGGGTGGAACTGGGCGAGTTGGAATATCTCGGCGTCGCGACGCCCCCGGAGACCAAGGAAGAGAAGCAGAAGTGAGCGGCCGGAGCGGGCGTCGCCGGCCGGCCGTTCAAATCCCCGTGCCGGCCTGCTGCGCGTGGGCGCGCCGGCGATTCTCGGTGAGCAGCCAGACCATGTAGGCCACCACGGCGACGTTCAGCCCGAGGGCGGCAAACTTCAGCCACGTGGCGTGCCGGATGATCTCATACAGCTCGAACGGAATATAGATGCCGCCGCTGAGTGCCGCCAGCCATTCGGCCCACCGCCGCTCGCGCCAGAGGCCGTACGCCTCGACGAAGCGGATGGTGGCGTAGAACGCGGCGAGGCCAGCCAGCATCCATAAATAGGAGTCGGTCACCTCGGCCATGGCCTGGATGAAGATCTGCGGGTAGTGATGGGCGGGATTGAGGTGAGCCCGGAGCACCAGCTGCTCGGCGAGATCGTCGGCGTCCTGGCCGAGGAAGCTCAGCAGCCCGAAGCCCGCGATCAGCACGATCGCACCCTTGAAGGCTTCCAGGAGGGCGATGGCACGGAGACCTTTATGGGCGGGAGCAGACACGGAGGAGAAACGTAGGGGGGCGCGGTCCCGGGGGCAATGCCGGGGATGGGAAAAGGTAGGGCGGTCACTCCGCTGACCGCCGCGGCGCGGATCGGAGTCCGCGCCCTACCCAAAGAAAAAGCCGCGACTCGCGTCGCGGCTTGGAATGAAGTCGGGGCCTAAAGCGCCTCCCACCTGGTTAACCTTGTACGGGAGCCTCGGCCTCGGCGGGGGCGGGTTCGCCACCACCGGCCTGCTTCTGCGCCTCGAGTTCGGCCATCGCGGCCTTGCGGCTGAGACGGACCTTGCCGGAGCGCTCGTCGATGCCGACCACCTTGACGGTGATGGAGTCGCCCATTTTCACGACATCCTCGGTGCGGCGCACGCGGAAGTCCGCGAGTTCGGAGATGTGGCACAGCCCCTCCTTGCCCGGGAGGCACTCGACGAAGCAGCCGAACTCCTTGATGCCGGTGACGCGGCCGCTGTAGGTCTTGCCCATCTCGAGCTGGGAACCGCCGCCGCAGAGGGCGTCGATTTCCTGCATGGCGCGGTTCATCGCGTCGGCATTGTTCGAGTAGATGAAGACCTTGCCGGAGTCGTCGTCGGCGATGTCGATCTGCGCGCCGGTCGTCTCGGTGATGCGGCGGATGGTCTTGCCGCCGGGCCCGATGAGCAGGCCGATCTTCTCGGGATCGATCTGGATCGTCTGGATGCGGGGGGCGTAGGTGCTGAGGTCCTTGCGCGGGGCCGGGAGCGAGGCGAGCATGACCTTGAGGATCTCGATGCGGGCGTCGCGCGCCTGGAAGATCGCGGTCTTGGCGATCTCGAAGGGCAGGCCGTTGATCTTGAGGTCGAGCTGGAAGCCCGTGATGCCCTTGGTCGTGCCGGCGACCTTGAAGTCCATGTCGCCGAAGTGGTCTTCCTCCCCGAGGATGTCGGTGATGGTGGTCCACTTCGTGATGGTGCCGTCGGCCGCCATCTCGGTCATGAGACCGCAGGAAATGCCGGCGACGGGGGCGATGATCGGCACGCCGGCGTCCATGAGGGCGAGGCAGCCGCCGCAGATCGAGGCCATCGAGGTCGAGCCGTTGGAGGCCAT
>JAYTUA010000097.1:0-1993 GCA_043745015.1 Opitutaceae bacterium
GCGGCGTATTCGGTGCGCAACGCGTCGTCGCTGAGGGCGCCGAGGAAATCCACGGCGCCGGCGACTCCCAGCCGGAGGGCGAGCGCCTGCAAGCGGGGAGCATCATCGCCGGTGCCGACGACGCGCAGGCGGGCGAGCGGGAATTCGTGGCGCACGAGCGGCATCGCCTCGATGAGAGTGTCGACGCCCTTGTAGGTGTCGGTAAAGAGCAGGCGCGAGACCGTGAGTAGGCGCGGACTGGCGAAGGGCGTGGCGGTGGGGGTGACGTTCGCCTGGGCCTCGATATACGGGTCGAGGGTGTTGGGCACGACCACGGCCCGCCCCGGCGGCAGCGCCGGGTGGAAGCGCAGGATCTGGCGCCGGGTGTATTCGCTGACGCAGAGGATGCGTCTTGCGCCGGACAGGGCGTTTTTTTCCAGGTAGCTGTAGGGTCGCCAGGCCTCGATACCATGCGCGACGAGATAATATTCCAGCCGCGGGTTGAGAAATTTGGCCAGTCGGGCGATCGCCAGGTGGTGCAGGTGGCCGCAAACCAGGACATCGGCGTGACGGCCAAGACGGAGGGTCTGCCAGATCAACTGCAGCTTCGAGCGGTTGCAACCGAGGTGTTCGCCAAGGTGCTCGTTGGCGTAGCGACCGAGGCGTTCATCACGCCCGGCGCGGTCGTTGAGGACGAGCGAGTCGACGCGGCCGGCAGGGCCGGCGATCTCGCACAGCGCCTTCAGGTAGAGGCGCATAATTCGCGCGATCCCGCCTTCGGCGAAGAACAGCTCGGGGGACAGTAGCAGGGCCCTCATGGTACGGGACGGCGGTTGGCGAAACTGATGAGCACGGCAAGAGTCCAAACGCGCGACCACGCACGCGGATCTCGGCCGACCTTATATTCCTGCCACACACGGACGGCCTCGGCCGGTTGCAACCACGGGCAGCCCGAGAGTGAAACGGGCGAGAAGGTTTCCTCGAGGAACGGCTGCAGTTCGGCGAGCATCCAGCGGGCGAAGGGCAGGGTGAAGCCCTGCTTGCGGCGGTGGCGGATGGCAGCGGGCACGAGGTCGGCCGTCGCATCGGCCAGGGCTTTCTTCTGCTGGCGCGGGTCGTATTTGAACCACGCCGGCTGCGGCCAGAGCCATTCCAGCAGCACCCGGTCAGCAAAGGGCACCCGCAGTTCGAGCGAATGCGCCATGCTGAAGACGTCGCTGTCCCGCAGCAGCACGTCGGTCATGTACGTGCGCAGTTCCCAGGCGCTGATGATTTGGAAAGGATCCGCGCCGATAAGTTCAAAGGCGAAGTCATCCAGCATCGGATGATTGGGGCCGAGCCGGGCCGCCTGCGCCCGGGCCTCGGGGGCCAGCAGGGAAAGGCGCAAGGTTTCCGGCAGCACGCGGCGCTGCAACGACGCCAGCTCATGCAGGTCACGCGCGTGGGCGAGGAAGTCGGCCAGCTTGCGCGACCGCGCGTCGGGGCGGTCGCGAAGGTAGGCGACGACACGGTTGCGCACGCCCGCGGGCATTCGGCGCCAGAGCGGCAGCAGCCGGTTCATCCGGGGCAGGTCGCGAAAGGACGGGTAACCGCCGAAAAGTTCGTCGCCGCCCAATCCCGACAGGGCGACCGTGACCCCGCCCTGCCGGGCGGTCTGGCTGGCATAGTAGGTGTTGATGCCGTCGCCGGTGGGCTGGTCGAAACTGGCGAGGATGCGCGGCAGGTCGGTGGCGACCCGTGCCCCGGTGATCAATTCCTCGTGGTGTTCCGTGCCGAACGTTTGCGCCGCGAGCCGGGCGCTGGCTTGTTCCGAGAAGCCGGCCTCGCCGAAGATCAGCGAGAAGGTCTTCAACCGGGTGGCGCCGCTCCTCGTCATCAGGCCGACGACCGCGGTCGAGTGCATGCCACCGGAGAGAAAGGCGCCGACCGGCACATCCGCCACGCGATGCGCCCGGATGGAATCCTCCAGCTGGTGCCGCAGCCCGTGGACAAAATCATGGTAATTGGTCGTGAC
>JAYTUA010000098.1:0-7637 GCA_043745015.1 Opitutaceae bacterium
GCAGGCGCTGCGGGCGCCGAACGAGGCGATGAGATCGCGGCCGATTTGATCCAAGTCGTAGGTCGTGATACCGGGACGAACCTGTTCCTTCAGCCGCGCCAGGACGGTGGCGGCGATGGCACAGGACTCGCGCATCCGCTTGATGGCTTCCGGATTTTTGATCGGGATCATCAGGCGGCGGCGGTCAGGTCTCCGCGGAGGAGACCCTGGGTGCGGTAGTGGGTGATGACGGGATCGGCGGAATGCCGATCGGCGGCGAGGCCGGCGGTGAGAGTCTCACCGCGGGCTTCGAGCCATTCGTCGAACACCAACGCTTGGAGCAGCGTAGCCGGGAAGCCTTCGAGAAGGAATCCCGCATCGGGTTTGCGCGCCCAGAACCATTTGCGCAGAAGCGCAAGGTGGAGCTGGTCAGGCACGGCGGAGCCGCGCGTGATCGCCACAGCGGCCTGCTGGCCGAGCGGCGTGCGTCGCGAAATCTCCTGTTGCACAAGTAACGCAGGAGAGACGTGCTCAAGATTCAAAGAACGGCCTTGGTTGATCCAACCCGCGAAAGACGGGCCGGAAAGACCAAGGAGAAGGAACTTCACTTTCGCCGGGGCAAAAGTGGAAAAGGGGCTGGAGTGTTCAGGCCCTTGCACCGAAGTAAAGTGTTAAAGAGCGAAGCGCCGGATGGCCCAGGCAGTCAGACCAACCAGCAGAATAACCACCATGACCGCAGTGAGTTGCATGACTGACTTGTCGCTGGCGGCCTCGCCCAAAGCGACATTGGCGGAGGTGCTGCGACCGCGGATGCGGCCCTTCTTCAGGAAGCCGTCATAGTGGCGCTGGAGGAGGAAGGTTTCGATCTGACGCATAGTGTCCAGAATGACACCCACCGTGATCAACATGCCGGTGCCGCCGAAGAAATAAGCGATGCGCGGCGGGACTTTCAACTCATACAGCAGCACATCGGGAATGATGGCGATGATGGTGAGGAAGATGGCCCCCGCGAGGGTCAGGCGCGTCATGATGAAGTCGAGGAACCCGGCCGTCGGCTCACCCGGGCGCACGCCGGGAATATAACCGCCATACTTCTTGAGATCGTCGGCGATCTGGATCGGCTTGAACATGACCGAGACCCAGAAATAGCTGAAAAACATGATGAGCACGGTCATGCTGATGTAATACACCGGGTGGCCGCGCAGCAGGTTGTTGGCGAACTCGACCAGGAACTTCAGGTCGAAGTAGGCGCCGACCTGCGACATGATCATCTGCGGGAAGAGCAGAATGGACGTGGCAAAGATGACCGGCATGACGCCCGAGTAGTTGACCTTGAGGGGCAGGAACGAGCTCTGGCCGCCATAGACTTTCTGGCCGACGACGCGCTTGGCGTACTGGACCGGGATTTTGCGCTGACCCTGGGTGACCGCGATGATGCCCATGGTGACGACGATGAAGAGACCGAGCATCATGACCCCTTGAATGGGACCGAGCTTGGCCACACCGACCGGGGCGAAGAACAGCTGGTAGGTTGACTGGGCCGCGCCCGGGATGTCCTGGAGAATGCCGACGGTGATCAGCAGGGAGACGCCGTTGCCGATGCCGCGCTGCGTGATCTGTTCACCCAGCCACATGAGCAGCATGGTGCCGGCGGTCATGATGATGGTGGACTGGACCAGAAACCAGAATTTGCCGACCACCACGATCTGCCCGTAGGTGTTCACGTCGTAGCCGGGGAAGAGCTTGCCGGGATTCTCCATGTTGAGAATCAGCAGCACCGCCTGGATCAAGCAGATGAAAACCGTGGCGTAGCGGGTGTATTGCGTGAGTTTCTGGCGGCCGACATCCCCTTCCTGCTGCAGGCGGCTGAGGGCCGGCACAATGGCGGTCATCAGCTGGAAGATAATGGAGGCGCTGATGTAGGGCATGATGCCCAGGGCGCAGACCGCGCCCTTCAGCAGTGCGCCGCCCGTGAACATGTTGTAGAGGCCCATGAGCCCGCCGCCACCCGCCGCCGTCTGGTCGGCAAAGAACAGCTGCAGGGGCTTCGGGTCGACCCCGGGCAGCGGGATATGCGCGCCGACGCGGGCCACGAAGAGCAAACCCAGGGTGTAGAGGATTCGCGAGCGGAGCTCGGGAATCTTCATGGAGTTTGTGAAGGCGGAAAACATTAGGGGAGAATCGGAGGGAGTTGGCGGGGCGGGCGGGGAGGCCCGCCCGGCCCGGCTTAGGCGACGATGGCCGCGCCGCCGGCTTTCTCGAGCTTGGCCTTGGCCGAGCCGGTGAATTTCTGGGCGGTGACCTTGAGCGCGCGGGTGATTTCGCCGTCGCCGAGGACCTTGAGCAGCTTGATGCCCGGGCGCACGAGACCGGCCGCGGCCAGCACCTCGGCGTTCACCTCGGTGACCTTGGCATCAAGGCGCGAGAGATCGCCGACGTTGACGACGGCGTAGCTCGTGCGGAACTCGTAGTTGTTGAAGCCGCGGCGGGGCAGCTTGCGGTAAAGGGGCATCTGGCCGCCTTCGAAGCCGGGACGGATGGAGCCGCCGGAACGGGCGGTCTGGCCCTTGCCACCGCGACCGGAGGTCTTGCCGTGGCCGCTGCCTTCGCCGCAGCCGACGCGCTTGCGGCGGTGCACGGCACCCTTGACGTTCTTGAGATTATGGAGACGCATTTTAGTGATTCCTGATTGAGGGGCGCCGCCCCGCGGCTAGCGCGGGACGACTCGGAGTTTTGGTTGATTAGGCGCGGAGGGCCTTGAAATCCTCTTCGAGGCGCAGCTTGAGCAGGCCGTTGAGGGTCGCATGAACGACGGCGATGTGGTTCTTGGAACCCATCGACTTGGTGAGAACGTTGTGCACGCCGGCGGCCTCGAGGACCGCGCGGACGCCGCCGCCGGCGATGAGGCCGGTGCCGTTGGAGGCGGGGCGGAGGAACACCTTGCCGCCGTCATATTCGCCGAGCACCTCGTGCGGGATCGTGCTGCCCTTGAGCTTCACGGAGACCATGCGCTTCTTGGCGGACTCGGTGGACTTCTTGATGGCGTCGGGGACCTCGTTGGCCTTGCCGTAGCCGATGCCGACCTTGCCCTTGCCGTCGCCGACGACGGAGAGAGCGGAGAAGCTGAAGCGACGGCCGCCCTTCACGACCTTGGCGCAGCGGTTGATGAAAACGACTTTCTCAAACATGCCGGGCTCGCCCGAATCATTGTTGTTGCGGGGACCGGAGGACGGACGGGTGGAATTGTAATTCATGGGCGGGGATTAGAACTGCAGACCACCCTCGCGGGCGGCGTCGGCAAAGGTTTTGACGCGGCCGTGGAAGAGGCGGCCGTTGCGGTCGAACACGACGGCGGTGATGCCGGCGGCCTTGGCCTTGGCGGCGAAGGCCGAGCCGAGGGTCTTGGCGCCGGGGACGTTGCCCTTCACCTTCGATTTCCGGGTCGCGGGATCGAGGGTGGAGAGGAACACGAGGGTCGAGCCGGCGTCGTCGTTGACGGCCTGCGCGTAGATGTGCTTGCCGGAGAACTTGACGCTGAGACGCGGGCGGGCGGCGGTGCCGGTCACCTTCTTGCGGATGCGCCATTTGCGCTTCTGGAGGAGCAGGGCTTTGTAAACAGTCTTCATGGTGGATGGTGCGGTTAGGCGACGGTCTTGCCTTCCTTGCGGCGGACGCGCTCGGCGTGCTCGCCCACGAGGCGGACACCCTTGCCCTTGTAGGGCTCCGGCGGATAGTAGGCGCGGATTTCGGAGGTCACCTGACCGACGAGCTGCTTGTCCACGCCCTCGATCTTGAGCTTGGTCTGGTCGGTGACCGTGACCTTGATGCCCTCGGGAATGTCGTGGAGGATGGGATGGGAATAGCCGAGCGCGAGGTCGAGCTGCTTGCCCTTGAGCGCGGCCTTGAAGCCGACGCCCTGGATCTCGAGTTCCTTGGCGTAGCCGACGCTGACGCCCTGGACCATGCTGGCGATGACGGAGCGGGCCGTGCCGTACATGGCGCGGGAGAAGCGGGTTTCCTCGGTCTTGGAGACGACGAGGGTCTTGTCCTGCTGCTCGATCTTCACGACGGGCGCGAAAGTCTTGGAAACTTTGCCCTTGGGGCCTTCGACGGACACGGTGGTGCCCGAGATGGTGACCTTGACCTTGTCGGGGATCTGAACGGGTTTTTTGCCGATTCTGCTCATGGTGGTGGGTTCCTTACCAGATGGTGCAGACGAGTTCGCCGCCAAGTTTCTGGCGACGGGCGTCCTGGTCTTTCAAGAGACCCTTGGAAGTGGAAATGATGGCGATGCCCAGGCCGTTAAGGACGCGGGGAATGTCGGCGTAGCCGGTGTAGAGGCGGCGGCCGGGGGTGGACGAACGCTTGAGGCCGGTGAGGACCGGGGTGCTGTCGACATACTTCATGGTGACGACGACGGTCTTGTGGCCGCGCTCGTCGGTGCCGGTGGCCACGTCGCGGATGAAGCCTTCGGCCTTAAGGATGCCGGCGAGGCTCTCCTTGAGCTTGGAGTGCGGGGAAACGCACACGGCGAGACCGGCCTTCGACGCATTGCGCAGGTGGGTCAGGAAATCACTGATTGGATCGGTCATGGATGGATGTTGGTTGGATTGCCCGTCGGATCATATCCGACTTCCGGCGGGAAAGGGTTTTACCAGGAGGACTTGGTGACGCCGGGGATCTTGCCGGCGAGCGCGAGCTCGCGGAGCGTGATGCGGGAGACACCGAAACGGCGGTGGAAGCCGCGCGGCCGGCCGCTGAGGGAGCAGCGGTTGCGGATGCGAACCTTGGAGGAATTGCGGGGCAGCTTGGCCAGCTTCTTCTGGGCGGCGAAGAACTCCACGTCGGTGGTCGCCGGGTTGGCGAGGATGGCCTTCAGCTCGGCGCGCTTGGCGGCGTGCTTCTCGACGAGGCGGATGCGCTTCTTGTTACGTTCGATGGCGGAGGTTTTCGGCATGGTCGGAAGTAGTTAAGCGGCGGAAGTCTTGGCGGGCACGGGGTCGATGCGGCGGAAAGGCATGCCGAGGAGCTTGAGGAGCTCGCGGGCCTCGGCGTCGGTCTCGGCGGAGGTGACAATGGTGATGTCGAGGCCCATCGCGCGCTTGTTGTTCTCCACGACAATCTCGGGAAAGATGGTGAAGTCGGTGATGCCGATCGTGTAGTTGCCCTGGCCGTCGAGCTTGTTGGGCACGCCGCGGAAGTCGCGGATGGTGGGCAGCGCCACGGCGAGCAGGCGCATGAGGAAGTGCCACATGCTCTCGCCGCGCAGGGTGACATGGCAGCCGGTGACCTGGTTGGGCTTCAGCTTGAAGTTGGCGATGGCCTTCTTCGAGCGGTTGAGCACGGGCTTCTGGCCGGCGATGAGGCCCATGTCGCGGGCGGTGTCGGCGATGGTGTTCTTGTCGGCCTCGGAGCTGATGCCGGTGTTGAGGACGATCTTCTCGAGCTTCGGGACCTGGTGCTTATTCTTGTAGCCGCGGGAGGCCATCAAGGCCGGGGCGACGGTCTCGGCGTAGATTTTCTGGAGAGGTGTGGGTTGTTTGCTCATGGTGCTAACCGGATTTCCGACCCGGATGCTGGATGGTTATTTAAGGTGGTGATCCCCTCGCCGGCTCAGGCCTTGGCGGCGGCAATGGCCGCCGGTTTCTTGGCGCGCTTCGAGGCGTCGTAGCGCGTCTGGAGCATGAGGTTCGACACGTGGACCGTGCCCTCGCGCTCGGCGATCTTGCCCTGCGGGTTTTCCTGGGACTTCTTGAGGTGGCGCTTGACCATGGCCACGCCCTCGACGACGGCGCGGTTCTTGGCGGCGCGGATCTCGAGGACCTTGCCGGACTTGCCCTTGTGGGAGCCGGCGATGACGACGACCAGGTCGTTGCGTTTGATGTGAAATTTCTGGACCATGTTAGAGGACCTCCGGGGCGAGCGAGATGATCTTGGCGTAGTTCTTGGCGCGGAGTTCGCGGGCGACCGGGCCGAAGATGCGCGTGCCCTTCGGGTTGCCGTCGTCGCCAATGATCACGACGGCGTTGGAATCAAAGCGCAGGTAGCTGCCGTCGGGCCGGCGTAGCGGGGCGCGCGTGCGGACGATGACCGCCTTGACGACCTCGCCCTTCTTCACGGTGGCGTCGGTGGTGCTTTCCTTGATGTTGATGGTGATGATGTCACCAACGTGGGCGTAGCGGGAGGGGTGGCCGATCTTGCCGATCATCGACGCGCGGCGCGCGCCGGTGTTGTCGGCAATATCGAGGATGGAACGCATCTGGATCATGGTGAGGTCTCCGGCGGAGGGTTAGGCCTTGGCGGCCGGGGCCGTCTTCTTGGTGGTCTTGGTCGGCACGGCCTCGGCGACGTCCTTCTCGGACACGGCAACGAGGTCCAGGCCCACGGAGGCCTCGACGACGCGGATGACGCGCCAGCGCTTGAGGCGGCTGAGCGGGCGGGTCTCCATGACCTCGATCTTGTCGCCGACCTTGGTCTCGTTCTTCTCGTCGTGGACGTGGAGGACGGTCTTGCGGTTGATGACCTTCTGGTAAAGCGGGTGCGGCGTCTTGTAGGGAACGGTGACCTTGACGGACTTGTCGCCCATGCGGGAGCTGACGAAACCGATGAGGGTCTTGCGGCGGTTGTGGCGGGCGTGAGTGGACATGGTGGTAAGCGGTTGGCGCCGGGGCTCAGGCGGCCTGCGTGGTTTTCTTCTGCGCGAGGATGGTCTCGAGGCGGGCGATGTCCTTGCGGTATTCGCGGAGGAGGTGCGGCTTCTCAACCTGGCCGGCGTTCTTGCGCAGGCGGAGCTGGAGGAGGGCTTCGCGGGTCTCGCGGAGCTTGGTGGTGATCTCGGTGGGCGCGAGGTCGCGGATTTCTTTGGAAGTCATGGTCGGCGTTCTCCGGTGGGGGTGTTAGACGGCGGTGCCTTCGCGCACGATGAAACGGCAGCGGAAGGGCAGCTTGGCGTCGGCGAGGCGGAAGGCCTCCTTGGCGATGGTGGCCGGCACGCCGGCGAGTTCAAAGAGGACGGCGCCGGGCTTGATGACGGCGACGTAGAATTCGACCGGGCCCTTGCCCTGGCCCATGCGCACCTCGGCGGGCTTCTTGGTCACGGGCTTGTGCGGGAAGATGCGGATCCAGAGCTTGCCCTTGCGCTTCAGGTGGCGGGCGATGGTGACGCGGGCCGCCTCGATCTGCTGGCCGGTCATGGGGCCGCGGGACAGGGACTGCAGGCCGAATTCGCCGAAGGCGAGCGTGTTGCCGCGCTTGGCGTTGCCAGCGCGCGAGCCTTTCATCGACTTGCGGTATTTGGTGCGGGAGGGAGCGAGAGCAGGCATGGGAACGGTGGCGGTGAGCCGGGTAAGTGATTAGTTGGCTTCGTCTTTTTTGCAGATCCAGCATTTGACGCCGATCTTGCCCCAGACAGTCAGGGCCTCGGCAAAGCCGTAATCGATGTTCTCGCGCAGCGTGTGCAGCGGGATGCGGCCCTGGCGCTGCCATTCGCGGCGGGCGATGTCGGCGCCGCCGAGGCGGCCCGAGCACTGGATCTTGATGCCGTCGATGCCGAGTGACATGGCGATCTGGATGGACTTCTTGATGGCGCGGCGGAAGGCGATGCGGCGCTCGAGCTGGAGCGCGACGTTCTCGGCCACGAGCTGGGCCTCGATCTCGGG
>JAYTUA010000099.1:0-1990 GCA_043745015.1 Opitutaceae bacterium
CGCGTTGAAGCAGACGCTGCGCACCAAAAAGATCACCTTCTTCAGCCGCAGCAAGCAGCGGCTCTGGGTCAAGGGCGAGTCATCGAAAAATTTCCTGCACCTCGTCAGCATCGCCGTGGACTGCGACCACGACACGCTCCTGCTCACCGCGCGGCCCGACGGCCCGGCGTGCCACCGCGGCACGCCCAGCTGCTTCGGCGACGGCGGCGCGAGCGGCGTCGGATTCCTGGCGCAGCTCGAGCGGACCATCAACACCCGGATCAAGAGCGGCGACAAAAAGAGCTACACCGTGCGCCTCGCCCAAGAGGGCGTGGCCCGCGTGGCGCAAAAGGTCGGCGAGGAGGGCGTCGAGACGGCGCTGGCCGCGCTGAGCGCCGGACCGAAGGAATTCGCCGGCGAGGCCGCGGACCTCCTCTACCACCTGCTCGTACTGCTGCGCGTAAAGAAGATGTCGCTGGCCGACGCCCTTGCCGTGCTGGAGAAGCGGCACCGGAAGTAACACTTCGCTCCCTGTCATTCTGAGCGGAGCGAAGAATCCATCAGAATATGCTCATGCCCCTGGATCCTTCGCTCCGCTCAGGATGACAAACCGCTTTGAGCTGAATCAGTTCTTCCCCGGCTCGGCGGCCACGGGCACGCCGGTGAGCTTGAAGCGGATCTTCACTTCCGGGTTCACGGTGAAAAGCAGCGCCTTGCGGATCACCTTCAGTTTCCAGTTCCGGTAGTCGATGGTTGTCTCACCGGTGATGGTGTAGCTGCCGTCGGCCCTGGTCAGGTTGACCGGGAACTCCACGCGGTCGGTCACGCCGTGGAAGGTGAGCCGGCCCGAAGCCTGGCCCTGGCCGTCCGGGGTCACCGCGAGGTTGCCCAGCTCGAAGCGGCCCTCGGCGTCGTCCCCGCCAAGCCATTTCATCATGTCCGCGTCGCGTTTGTCATTCGCTGATTTGAGGTCGGCAAACTTGAAGGCGAAGACCGCTCCCTTGATCTTGCCGGCATCGTCGACCGTCAGTTTGGCGTCATAGCGGTCGAGGTGGGCGGTGAAGTTTTTGGTCGCGTCGACGTCCACATCCACGAAGGACCGGCTGAGGTCGACCTTCAGCGGGCGTTCGGCGGCGAAGGCCGCCAGGGGCAGGAGGAGAAGCAGGGCGAGGCGCGTGACGACATTCATGGGCGGGGAGTGTGCTAGTCCAAGGTCAGACCGCAAATCCTACTTTGGGTGCCGTCCCTACCCGCGTCTAGGGGGTCGGCAGGCTTGCGCCAGCGGGCCCGGGTCAGCAACCTCGCGGCTTCTTACCCAATGGCCACCCCGAGGAAGTCTGCCGACCAGTGGTTTGCCGAGTATGGCGAGAGCCACCAGGACCATACCAATGAGACGATCCACTGGATCTGCGTGCCGATCATCTTTTTCAGCGTGCTGGGGCTGCTCTGGTCCATCCCGGTGCCGGTGCGGATCGCCGGGCCGCTGCCGTGGTTCCGCTGGGTCCAGCTGGTGATGCTGGCCGCGATGGGGTTTTATTTCCGCCTGTCGGTGCCGCTGGCCTTCGGGCTGCTGTTTTTCGTCTGCCTTTGCTACATCCTCGTCGAAGGGCTGGCGTGGGCCGGCTGGTTCCCGGTGTGGAAAATCTGCCTCGGGCTCTTTGTGCTCGCCTGGACCGGCCAGTTCATCGGCCACAAGATCGAGGGCGAGAAGCCGTCGTTCTTCAAGGACGTGGTCTTCCTCCTCATCGGCCCGGCGTGGCTGATGCACTTCATCTATAAGCGGTTGAAGCTGGAGTATTGATTTGCCCCGGAGGCGGGGCCATCAGCCCCGCAGGGCACTAGCCTCGACTGCGACCACTCCGCTTTGCCGGCCTTCCGTACTCCGTACTCTGTCTTCTGATTTATCCCCGCCCGCCGCGCAGCACGACGACGTTGGCGAGGTCGTTCTTCTCGAACTCGTCCCAATAGCGCGCCTCGATCTTCTTGAGCCGCTCGTCGCTGGAGGGCGGGG
>JAYTUA010000100.1:0-1989 GCA_043745015.1 Opitutaceae bacterium
CCCGGCATCGCCTTCGTGAAACGCGACGGCCGGAGCCCCGAGGGCAAGACGGTCACCGGGGTCTATGTCGAGGTGTCTGACTGGGAGAAATGGCATCCCACCGAGCTTTCCTTCTACATGCACAAGCAGGCGGAACTGTGGGAGCGCCTGAAGGTTTTCGGCACGCTGACCTCGGCCGAGCAGCGCACCTTCCAGATCCATGTCGGCTCCACCGCGTGGTATGACGCCCTGAAGCGCGACGGGGGCAAGGTGGACGTCGCCGCCTTCGTCAAGAACTGGGCCGAGCGCGCCGCGGTCTACCAGACCGCGAGCAAAAAATACTGGCTGTACCCGTGACCGGCGGTCACTTCGCGGCGGTCGTGGCCGCGTTCTTCGCCACCCATTTCTCGTAGTCGGCGCGGGCCATGAATTTCAGCGAGGCGGAATTGATGCAGTAGCGCAGGCCGCCGGTCGCGGAGGGGCCATCCTCGAACACGTGCCCGAGATGGGCGCCGTCCACATTGCTGTGCACCTCGACCCGGGTCATGCCGTAGCTGCTGTCCGTTGTCTCCCCGACGAGGGCCTTCTCGATCGGCTTGGTGAAACTCGGCCAGCCGGTGCCGCTCTCGAACTTGTCGCGGCTGTCGAACAGCGGCGTGTCGCTGCACACGGAGAAATAGACCCCGTCGGCATGGTTGTTCCAGTATTCGTTCTGGAACGGCGGCTCGGTGCCCTGCTGGCGGGCGACGTTGAATTGCCGCGGCGTGAGCAGCTTCTGCCACTCGGCGTCGGTGCGCCGGACCCGCGTCTTGCTCATGTCGATGACGACATTCGAGGGCAGGCCGCAGGCGGAGATTTCACCGGGCTTGCATTCGAGGGCATCCTTGGCGGCAGGGGTTTTGGTGGATTTCATGGTGGCGGAATAAAGCGACCCGGCGGCTGCGGTCAGGGCGAAGGCCAGGGGGAGGAATCTTGTTCTCATGCTGGGCCTAAGAGTAGCCAGCTTGGGCGATTATTCCACCTTCACGCGCAACTTGCCGTCGTGGAATTCGTTCACCAGCGGCTGGCCGGCCTTGAGGCCCTTGGCCCGCGACACCGGCCGGCCCGACGCATCGCGCACGATCGCGTAGCCGCGTTGCAGCACCGAGCGCGGGCTGGCCGATTCGAGGCGCTTCCAGACGGCGAGCAGCCGTTGGGATTCGAGCTGCACCCGTTTCGCGGGCGACGACGACGCCAGCCGGTTGCGCAGATCATCGAGCCGGAGGTGGTTTTGCTCGATGACGGCGGTGGGCGAAAGGAGCCGCAGCCGGCTGCGCGCATGGACGAGCCCCTGGCGCGCCCGCTCGAGCCGGGTGGCGGCGATGTCCTCCATATTCCCACCGGCATTGATCACGCGCTCGACACCGGCCAGGTAGCTGCTGGAAATAAGTTCGGCGGCCCCGCTGGGGGTCTCGGCCCGCACATCGGCGGCGAAATCGCAGAGGGTGAAATCGATCTCATGCCCGACGGCGGAAATGATCGGCACGCCGCACGCGGCGACCGCCCGCACCAGCGGCTCCTCGTTGAAGGCCCCCAGGTCCTCGCTGCTCCCGCCGCCGCGGCCGATGACGAGCAGGTCGAAAATCTTCAGCTGCTCCGCCCGGCCCAGCATCGCGATCATCTCCCCGGCCGCGCCCTCGCCCTGCACCTTGGCGGGCAGCACCACGAGCCGGCCCGTCCAGCCGCGGCGCTGCAGGATGCGGATGAAGTCCTGCACGGCCGCGCCGGTGGGCGACGTGATAAAGCCGAGGGTGCGCGGCAGCAACGGCAGCGGCTTTTTGCTCGCGGCCTCGAACAGCCCCTCGGCGGCGAGCCGCTGCTTGAGCTGCTCCAGTTCCTGCTGGAGCCGGCCGGCCCCGTGCTCGATGAGCGCCCGGATGATGAACTGGTACGAGCCGCGCGCCTCGTAGACATCGACCTCGCCATAGGCCAGCACCTGCAGCCCGTCGCGCAGCTTCACGCTCTGGCGCG
>JAYTUA010000101.1:0-7570 GCA_043745015.1 Opitutaceae bacterium
GACGAAATCGGAGCCGTTCTTCCTCGCGGTCGGCTTTATCAAGCCGCATCTGCCCTTCGTCTCACCGAAGAAATACTGGGACCTGTATGATCCCGCGAAGATCGAACTCGCGCCGAACAAGTTCCGGCCGAAAGACGCGCCCAACTACGCGATTCTGCCCGGCGGCGAGTTGCGGAATTACTACGGCATCCCGTCCACGTCGATCCCCGACGATCTCGCCCGCCAGCTCAAGCACGGCTACTACGCCTCGATCAGTTACACCGACGCGCAGGTGGGCAAGCTGCTCGACGAACTCGACCGCCTCGACCTGCGCAAGAACACCATCGTGATCCTTTGGGGCGATCACGGTTGGAAACTCGGCGAGCACGACGCCTGGTGCAAGCACAGCGACTGCGAGAACGACACGAACGGCGCGCTGCTCCTTTCCGTGCCAGGCATGAAAACCGCCGGTGCGCACTCAAAGTCGATCGTGGAATTCGTCGACGTTTACCCAACCTTGGCCGACCTTGCTGGCCTCCCGCTGCCCAAGCATCTCGAGGGCATCAGCTTTAAGCCATTGCTCGACGACCCCAACCGGCCGTGGAAGCAGGCGGCGTTTAGCCAGTATCCCCGCGGCGCCGGCCAAACCGGGGGTGCCGGCCCTCTCATGGGTTATTCGATGCGCACCGAGCGCTATCGCCTCACGGTCTGGGTGGCCCGTGACGACCACTCGAAAATCAACGCCATCGAACTCTATGACGAAGTCTACGACCCGCAGGAAAACACCAACATCGCGGCGGTTCCGGCCAACGGCGAACTCGTCGAGAAACTGATGGCGCAGTGGCGCAAGGGCTGGCAGGGCGCCAAGCCGGTTAAGGGCTAACCCGGCCCTTCGTCTGCTTTAGTCCATCCTGCGATGCCGCCTTTCCTCTACCGCCTTGCGCTGGGCATCAGCCTGCTCACGGCCGGCGCCGCTCCGGCCACCACGGCTTCCCGCCCGTCACCGCCCGAGGCCCCGCGAGTGTTTTGGTGGAGCGCGCAGACCTTGGTCGAGACACGCGCGCAGTTGCGGCAATCGGGCACACCGTCGCCCGCGCTCCGGCAGTTGTTCAAGGACGCCACGGCGGCCCTCGCCCTGCGTCCGCCCAGCGTCCTCGCCAAGTCCCTCACGGCCGCCAGCGGCGACAAGCACGATTATTTCAGCATGGGGCCCTACTGGTGGCCCGACCCGGCGAAGCCCGATGGCCTGCCCTACATTCGCCGGGACGGGGACGTTAATCCCGCGAGCCGGCAGGGGACCGATTATGTTGCCCTGGGCGACTTGATCGAGGCCGTGGAGACCCTGACGCTGGCCTACTGGTATTCCGGCGACGAGCGCTATGCGAGCAAGGCCGCCCTGATGGTGCGCGTTTGGTTCCTCGATCCGGCGACGCGGATGAATCCGAACCTGCAGCACGCGCAGGCCATTCCCGGCATCACGCCCGGCCGGGGCATCGGCCTCATTGAAACCCACCGTCTGCCCGCGCTGAACGACGGCCTCGCCCTGCTCGCCCGCTCGCCCGCTTGGCCGGAGTCCGAGCAGCAGGCGCTCCGCGCCTGGATGACGGAATTTTATGGCTGGCTTACCACCAGCCAGAACGGCCGGGACGAAAGCGCCGAACGCAACAACCACGGGACCTGGTATGATTTTCAGACTGCGCACCTGGCCCTCGTGCTCGGCCGGGACGATGATGCCCGGCAATTGCTCCAGGCCGGTCTCGCGAAACGGATCGAGCTTCAGGTGCAACCAGACGGTTCGCAGCCACTCGAACTCGCCCGCACGAAGTCGCTGGGCTATTCGGTCTACAATCTCGCCGCCCTCTTTTCCTGTGCCCGGCTGGGTGAACACGTTGGGGTTGACTGGTGGAACTTCACCACCACGGACGGCCGCAGCCTGCAGGCCGCCCTCGCCTACCTCGCGCCCTACACCGACCCCGAGAAACAATGGGTGAAGCAGGACTTGCACGAGACCAGGCGCGAGGAAATCGTCCCGCTCCTGTTCCAATACCTCCATCACCGGGATGCTCCACTGCTCCGGGACCTCGCGGCCCGGTTTGCGGGTGAAACCATTTCGGCCCGCTGGCGCCTCTGCCACGACGTCAGGGCCGCGCCACTCCGGGCCACCTTACCTGATCCAGTCGCTAAAACTTCACCATGAATACAAAGCTGCTCCCGAACTTCTCCAGAATCTCCCAACTCGTGCTGCTCGGCTTCGGCCTGGCCGCCTGCACCAGCCTGGCCACGGAGCGACCGCTCGCGGCCGTGATCGACGAGGCCCTCGCCACCTCGGCGAGGCAATATGAGTGGATGCTCGCCCACCTGCCGGCCGACGCCGCGAAGCCGCTCCCGCGCACTTTCGAGCACGGCCAGCTCGTCACCATCTCGACGCGCGACTGGACGAGCGGTTTCTTCCCCGGCTCCCTCTGGTATCTGTTCGAGGCCACGGGCGACGCCAAGTGGCGCGCCTCGGCGGAGAAGTTCACCACCCTGCTCGAGCCCGAACAGCACAACACCGGGACGCACGACGTCGGTTTCATGCTTTATTGCAGCTACGGCAACGGCCTGCGCCTGACCGGCAACACCGCCTACCGCTCCGTCCTGCTTACCGGCGCCCAGTCGCTCAGCACGCGTTATTATCCCTCGGTCGGCGCGATCAAATCGTGGGACCGCAGCGTCGCCGGCTTCAACTTCCCGGTCATCATCGACAACATGATGAACCTCGAGCTCATGATGTGGGCCGCCCGCGAGAGTCCGGCGGAACGCTATCGCGACCTCGCCATCCGGCACGCCGACACGACACTCAAGCATCACTTCCGCGCCGACAACAGCTCGTATCACGTCGTGGTCTTCGACGAGGCCAGCGGCCGGGTCGAGAAGCGCGTGACCCACCAGGGCACCGCCGACGAATCCGCCTGGGCCCGCGGCCAGGCTTGGGGCCTCTACGGCTACACCGTCATGTATCGCGAGACCAAGGACCCGCGCTACCTCGCGCAGGCGCAAAAGATCGCCGCGTTCGTCATGAACCACCCGAGCCTGCCGACCGACAAGGTGCCTTATTGGGACTTCGATGACGTCAAGATTCCGAACGCCCCGCGCGATGCCTCCGCCGCCGCCATCATCTGCTCCGCGTTGCTGGAGTTGCGCGGCTACGTCGAGCGTTCCGTCGCGGCCGGCTACACCGCCTTCGCCGAGGCGCAGCTCCGCAGCCTCGCGTCGTCCGCCTATCTGGCCGAACCGGGCACCAACGGCGGCTTCCTGTTGATGCACGCCACGGGCAACCATCCCAAGAACAGCGAAATCGACGTGCCCATCAACTACGGCGACTACTACTTCCTCGAGGCGCTCCTCCGCGCCCGCGGGAAGAAGTGACTGTAGGGCGGGATCGCTGATCCCGCCTCGACGAACTTATCGCGAGCGAACCCGGCGGGATCAGCGATCCCGCCCTACAACCCCTTCCCATGAGACTACCCCTCACAGTCCTGCTCGCCCTAGCCCTGGCCACCGCCGCCCACGCCGAGCGCCAGACGCTCAACTTCAACCCGGACTGGAAATTCGTGAAGACCGACCCGGCCGGCGCCGAGGCGCCCGGCTTCGATGACGCCACGTGGACCGACGTCTCGGCCCCGCACACCTACAACGACACCGACACCTTCGACAACTGGTCGCTGCCCGGACACCGCGGCGAACAGGAGCAATGGAGCGGCCGCACCTGGTATCGGAAGAGCTTCAACGCCCCGACCGGGTGGCAGGGCAAGAAGGTCTTTATCGAGTTCGAGGCCGTGCGGCAGATCGCCGAGGTTTACCTGAACGGAAAGTTGCTCGGCACCGCCAAGGGCGGCTTCACGCCGTTCGGCTTCGACCTGACACCTCACTTGAAGATGGGCGCGACCAATGTCCTCGCGGTGATGGCGGACAACCGGTTCATGAAGGATCCGCTCGATCCGTCGATCGCGCCCCAGGCCGCGACCAGCACCGCGACCCAGACCAACCTCAATCAGCTTTCCGAGAAACTGCAGGAAGCCATCCCGCCGACCATCGGGGAACTGCAGGCCGACCAGATCCCCTGGAACAATCCGCACTGGCACCCCGCCCACGGCGGCATCTACCGCAATGTCCGGCTCATCGTCACGGACCCGCTGCACGTCACGCTCCCGCTCTACAGCTTTCTCCAGACCGAGGGCCCCTACGCTTACGCCACTGCCGTCACCGAAAAATCCGCCAAGGTCGGGCTGGAGATCCCCCTGCGCAACGACCGCACCGTCCCGGCCCGGGTCGAAATGCGCGCCGAGATCTTCGACGCTGACAACGAATCCATCGCCGCCGTCAATATGGGCGACGAACTCGCTGCCGGAACGACGCAGAAATTCAGCGCCAACCTTGTGCTCCCGAAGCCAAGACTGTGGGAGCCCGCCTACCCTCACCTTTATCGCGTCGCGATCTTCCTTTCTACCGACGGCAAGGTCGTCGACTCGACCGAAATTCCCCTCGGCATCCGGCACATCCGCTGGGATGCCGGTGCCGGCCTCTTCGTCAACGGCGCCCACCTCAAGCTCCACGGCTGGGGCCAGAAGCCCACCAACGAGTGGCCGGGCCTCGGCGCCGCCCAACCGGACTGGATGCATTTCTACACCTCACAGCTGATGAAGGCAGCCGGCGGCAACTTCATCCGCTGGGGCCACGCGCCCGCGGGTCCGGCCCAGATCGCGGCCAGCGACCGGCTGGGGATCATCACGCTCCAGCCGGGCGGCGACGGCGAGCACGACACCGTCGGCGGCGCGTGGACGCTGCGTGCGGCGGATTTCCGCGACGCGCTGATCTATTTCCGCAACAACCCGTCCATCTTCATCTGGGAGGGCGGCAACCAGAAGGTCACCCGCGAGCACGCCAAGGAGCTGCGCGGCCTCATGGATAAATACGACCCGCACGGCGGCCGCGCCTACGCCCACCGGCGGGCCGACGCCATCACGGCCGAGTTCATGGACATCGGCATCGGCACCGAGGGCGGCCGCGAGATCGCCCGCCTGCCGGTCGTCGAGGGTGAATATGACCGCGAGGAGTCGCCGCGCCGCGTCTGGGATGACGCCTCGCCGCCGAACTTCGGCTACCCCGAGGCCAAGGGCCAGACCTACCAGCTCACCTCCGAGCAGTTTGCCGTGAACGAAGTCGCGCAATACGTGAAGAAACTTGGCGCCGAGAACCACGCCGGCGGTGCCAACTGGATTTTCTCCGACACGACGAGCGGCGGCCGCGTGGCCGTCGAGGTTGCCCGCGCCGGCGGCGAAGTTGATGGCGTGCGCCTCCCGAAGGAGGCTTATTTCGTCAACCAGGCGATGTTCAGCGACGACCCGCAGGTGCACATCATCGGCCACTGGTCCTATCCGGCCGGCACCAGGAAGACCGTCTATGTCGCCGCCAACGGCGACGATGTCGAACTCTTCCTCAACGGCACGTCGCTGGGCCACGGCCAGGTGTCCGACCACTACCTCTTCACCTTCCCCAATGTGGCCTATGCCCCGGGCGAGTTGAAGGCCGTCGCCTCGCGCGGCGGCCAGGTCATCGCCACCACGGCCAAGCACACCGTCGGTCCCGCCGTGGCGCTGCGGATCACCCCGCGGCTCGGACCGGGCGGCCTGCGGGCCGACGGTTCCGACATCGCGCTCTTCGACGTCGAGGCGGTGGACGCCAGGGGCGAGCGCTGCCCGACCTTCCAGCAGCGCGCGGACTTCGAACTCACCGGCCCCGGCACCTGGCGCGGCGGCTACAACAGCGGCAAGATCAATTCCATCAACCACACCTTCCTCGACCTCGAGGCCGGCATCAACCGCGTCGCCGTCCGCGCCGGCCGCGCGCCGGGCCCGCTGGTGCTCACGGCCCGCAGCGCCGGCCTGGCGTCCGCGACCGCGCGCGTCGAGTCGCAGGCCTTCACCGGCGCCCTGCCCGTGCAGTCGGCCGTGGCGCTCGGCACCGCTCCCGTCCGCACCATTGTGGCCGCCGCCGCAGCCAAAGGCCCCAGCGCCGGCCCCGTCATGCTCGGCAAATTCATTAAGACCCTCAATTACACCGGCCCCAACGCCTCCATCGTTCACGTCGAGATCGGCGCCCACGACGGCAAGAACGCCTACGTGAACATCGACTCACCCTTCACCGCCCTGCCCGACCCGTTGCAGGGGGCCGACTGGGTGCAGGTCGACAATCGCGACGCCCTCTACAGCGCCGTGGACCTGATGGAGCTGGCGGTCACCGCCCCGAGCACGGTCTGGATCGCCCACGACAACCGCCTGCCGCGTCCGGCCTGGCTGACGAAACAATTCAAACCGGCCAAGGGGACCATCGCCATCGCGGGCAAACCGATGGACCTGTTCTCGCGCCACTGCCCGGCCGACGAAAGCCTGACCCTCGGCGCCAACACCGAGGACACGAGCCGCAAGGAAGGGAACCTCTACCTGGTCTTCGTGAACACCAGGTAGGGCGGTGACTCCGTCACCGCCTCGGCGCGGAACGGAGTCCGCGCCCTACCCTCGTCACTCCGATCCCGGCGAGAACATGGTCTTCTGCCGGAGCGTGGTCGGCAGCGGCAGCAGGCCGTCGGCCTTGGCCGTCAGCTTCACGAATTCCGCGTCGGTGCGGATGTTATCGAACATCATGTCCACCCGCGCCTCCATCATCTCCTTGCTCCGCACCGCGTCGAACCGCTCATACTGGTAGAAGTGCCGCGCGAGGTAGGCCAGCGCCTGGTCGCGGTCGCCGGCATTTCCCGGTCTGCGATCAGCAGACTCTTAAACCAATTCCGGAGCCGATCAGGCGAAGGCCACACCGTCAGTTTCGCCCTTGGCGAAACTCATTAGAGCTGACCGGCCTCAAGTTTTCGAGCCACCCGGAGTGTTAGTCTGGGAGCTTGTTATAGGGTGTAGCAGGGTTGTGGTTGGCGCTGTCCCGATGGAGGGAGGCCGGAGGCCGACCGGAGTCGGGACAGCAGTAAGTTGGGCGACGTAATTCACGGGACTGCGATAACCGGGCCGACTGTGCGGCCGCCGCGTATTGTAGTCGATGCGGAAGTCCTCGATGACGACGCGGGCCTCCGTGAGGGTCCAGAGTTGCTCGCGGTTGAGGCACTCGTCGCGGAAGCGCCCGTGGAACGATTCCACGAACCCGTTCTGCCAGGGACTGGCTGGCTCGATGTAGATCGTCTTGATTTGCTCCCGGGCCAGCCACGCCTGGAGTTCGTTCGCGATAAACTCCGAGCCGTTGTCCGAGCGGATGAACTCGGGCGCCCCGTGCTGCGCGATGGCCTGTCCCACCAGGGCAATCACGTCGGCGGACTTCAAGGCCCGGTCCGCCCGGAGCACATGACACTCCCGCGTATGCTCATCGAGCACGGTCAGCATCCGCAAGGCACCGCCACGCACGGTCGCGTCCGCGATGAAGTCCCAGGTCCAGACATGGCCCCGGTGCGTGGCCTTGGTGGGTAGGCCCGTCGAGTGGCCCCGCCGGGCGATCTTCCGCCTGGTCGGCGGCACCCGCAGGCCTTCCTGCCGCCGGAGCCGCTGCACCT
>JAYTUA010000102.1:0-7567 GCA_043745015.1 Opitutaceae bacterium
TCGGGCGTGCTGATGCTCATCTGGTATTCGGCGAGTGTGCAATCGGCCTGGCATTCGTTGGCGGACCTCGGCCCGCGCTCGCTGGGCGGGCTGGTCCGCAGCGTGCACCGTTATTCGTCGGACTTGCTCATGCTGCTCGTGTTGGTACATGCGGGCCGCACGTTTTTCGCCCGCAAGTTTGCCGATGCCCGCTGGCTGGCCTGGGTGAGCGGTATCGCGCTGCTCGGTCTGGTGTGGTTCATCGGCTGGACCGGTTACTGGCTGGTGTGGGATGTGCGCGCCCAGCTGCTCGCGCTCGACACGATGAAGACGGTGGACGTGCTGCCGGTTTTCGGTGAGCCGATGCAGCGGCTCTTCACCTCGGACCGCACCGTGCCTTCGTTGCTGTTCTTCGTGGTGTTCTTTTTGCACATGGTGCTGCCGCTGGGCATCGCCGGCGGCCTGTGCCTGCACCTGGCCCGGTTGAGCCGCTCCCAACTCCTGCCCAACTGGCGGTTGTCGGCGTGGCTGACCGGTGCCGTGGTGGTGGCTGCACTGGTTTATCCGGCGGCCAACGCCGAGGTGGCGCGCATGGCGGTGAAACCCGGGGCGCTCACCATGGACTGGTGGTTTCTGTGGCCGCTGGCGGTTACCGCCCGGCTGTCCGGGGGCGGCATCTGGCTCGCGACACTGTTGGCCACCGGCGGGCTGATGACGGTGCCGTGGTGGCTGGCCCGCCGCCGGCCGCGGACCGTCTTCCAGGCGACGGTCAATGTCTCCCGCTGCTTCTCCTGCACGCTCTGCTCGCACGACTGCCCTTTCGGCGCGATCACCATGGTGCCGCGCACCGACGGGAAACCGTTTCCCTCGCAGGCGCAGATTGACCCCGACCGCTGCATCGGTTGCGGCGTGTGCGCCGGGGCCTGCGACACGCAGGGCATCGGCCTAGCGTGGTTCGACGCGCAGCAGGTCAGCCGCGAACTGGAAGGCTTCGTCGGGGCGGAAGTGGCGCGGGGCGCGCCGCCGGCGCTGGCCTTTGTCTGCGCCCAATCCGATGGTGGTTGGGAGTTGTTTGATCATGTCGCCTGGACGCGCCGGCTGCCGGGTTACACCGTGCGGCCGATCCCGTGTGTCGGTTGGATAGAGCCCAAGCTGGTTGAGCGCCTCATCGGCAAGGGTGCGGTCGCCGTGCTGATCGTGGGCTGCGGTTCCAGCGAGGCGTTTTGCAAAGAGGGTAACATCTGGCTGCCGGCGCGGCTCAGCGGCGCGCGCGCGCCGGCCTTCCGGCCCAACCGCGCCGACCCGCGCAAGGTCGCCCACGTGAACTTTGATCCGCTGCGCCCCCAACTGCTTACCCAGGCGGCGGCGGCGCTGCTTTCCTCGCAACCCATCCCGCGGGCAACCGGGCCGTCTCGTTTCAGTGCCGTGGCGGCCGCGCTGGCGCTGGTGGCGGTGACCCTGGCTCTGCTGTTGCCGGCCAGCGACGCCCCGTTCCGCAACCCGGCGCCGGCGGGCCCGGAGTTTGTCTTCACCTTCCGGGCCCTGGGCAGCTGGGTCTCCGGCGTCGCGGCGGTGCGGCCGGCCGGTGAGCCCGACAACCGGCCAATCCACATGCGCACGACCCTGCCGGCGCAGCGCACCCGCCACCCCGTGGTAATCCGGCTCGCGGTCGATGGGCGCGAGCAGCAGCGGATATTCCAACCCAAGGGTTTCAAATCCGACGGCACCTCGGTGGGGGAATGGCGCGTGCCACTTGCGCCGGGAGGACATCGGATCGCCGTAAGTGTTGCCACGGATGAAGCCGAGGCTGCGCCCCGGCAGACTTGGGCCGCCGAGGTCGAGGCCCGGCCCGGGCGGCTGCACGTCCTTGCCTTTGAAGCCGCCCGCGGCTTTCAATTCGAGCCCTAGGCCGAGCCGGCATGACCTGTATCAAGGCGCCGGCCCCGTCGATGGGGTAACCTGTATCCAGTCGCCATCCGCCTCTTCCTGCATGAAAGCCATTTCCTACAAAACCCTCGATGTGCGTCCGTATCTCGCCCGCGGCGAGGAGCCGTTGGCGCTCATCCGGGCCCGGGTCGACGCCCTCAAGGCCGGGGAGGGGGTGACGATCATCGCGCCGTTCCTGCCCGCCCCGCTCATCGAGCTGCTGAAGAGCGAGGGATTTCAGTCGACCTTGGAACACCGCGCCGACGGCGCGTGGGCGGTCAATTTCTGGCGGGAGTAACGGTGAACGCGTTCGCCAGCTGCCTTGATGTGGGTCAAGGCAGGGCGACCTGCGTTGTGGCATTCTGGGCCTGATGGAAGAAAACCCCGATATAGGCCTGCCTTGGCCGGCGATCATCCAAGGCGGCATGGGCGTAGGTGTCTCCAACTGGCGTCTCGCGCGGGCGGTGGCGCAACGCGGGCATCTTGGCGTCGTGTCGGGCACCGGCCTGAACACGGTGCTGGTGCGCCGTTTGCAGGAAGGCGATGCCGACGGCAACATCCGGCGCGCGCTGGCCCAGTGTCCGCTGCCGGACGTGGCCCGCATCGTGGAACGCGACTGGGTGGACGGGGGCCTCGCGCACGGCCAGCCGTATCGGCTCGCGCCGGTCTTCACTTTGGCGGCTTCAGCCGAGCTCGTCGCGCTGACCGTGGCCGCCAATTTCGTCGAGGTCTGGCTCGCCAAGGAGGGTCATGCCGGACTGGTCGGGATCAATCTCCTCGAAAAAATCCAGCTGCCCACGCTCGCCTCGCTCTACGGTGCAATGCTCGCCGGCGTGGACTGCGTGCTCATGGGCGCGGGTATTCCCCGGTCTATTCCCGGCGTGCTCGACCGGCTGGCTGCGGGCGTGAAGGTGGAGCTGCGTCTCAGCGTGGACGGAGACACGACGACCGAGACGATGATCGAATTTGATCCGGCCACCGTGCTCCCCGGCCTGCGCCGCCCGCTGACGCGCCCGCGTTTCCTTGCCATCGTCTCTTCCTCCACGCTTGCCCTGACCCTGGCCCGCAAATCCAACGGACGCGTCGACGGGTTCATCGTCGAAGGCCTCACGGCCGGCGGGCACAACGCCCCGCCGCGCGGCGGACTGCAGCTCGACGAGCGGGGTGAACCCATTTACGGGCCGCGCGACACGCCTGACCTCGCCGCGATCCGCGCCCTGGGCTTGCCGTTCTGGCTGGCCGGTTCACAGGCCCGGCCCGAGCGGTTGCGAGCGGCGATGGAATGTGGAGCGACCGGGGTGCAGATCGGCACCGCCTTCGCCTTCTGCCGGGAAAGCGGCCTGCGTCCCGACCTGAAGCGGGCGGTGCTGGAGCGTGCCCGCGCCGGCCAGGTCGGGCTGCGCACGGATCCACGGGCCTCACCCACGGGCATGCCCTTCAAAGTCGTCTCCCTCCCCGGCACGGTGTCCGAGCCCGCCATCTATGATAGCCGGATGCGGCAGTGCGATCTCGGCTACCTCCGTCAGGCCTACCGGCGGGACGACGGCACGGTGGGTTACCGGTGCCCCGCGGAAAATCCGGCGGATTACGTTAAAAAGGGCGGCAATCTTGCGGACACCGTTGGGCGAAAATGTTTGTGCAACGGACTCATGGCCACCATCGGCTACGCCCAGCTGCGCAGCGATGGCACGGTCGAGCCGGCGATCATCACCGCCGGCGAAGACGTGCAGGAACTCGGGCGCTTTCTCCCCGCCGGAGTGGACGATTACACGGCCGATGACGTGCTGCGCTACGTCCAAACCTAGGCCCGTCATTTTTCAGGCGACATGGCCGTCACGCGGCTTATGAAGTCGAGTGCGATGCCTCCGACTCCGCGCTCTGCCGAATTGAAACTCACCGGCCTGATGGGCTCGCTGCGCTGCTGCCAGCTCTTCTCCGGACTGTCGGCCGAGGATCTCGCCGCCATCGCGGCGTTCACGGTCACGCAGACGCTGGGGAAGGGCGACTATCTCTTCCACGAGGGTGAGCCGTCGCGCGGCTGCTACCTCGTGCAAAGCGGCGCGGTGAACGTCCACCGCGTCAACGCCGCCGGCAAGGAGCAGGTCATCCATGTTTTCCGTGCCGGGGAATCCTTCGCCGAGGCCTCCCTGGCTTCCGTCACCGGCTACCCGGCGCACGCCCGGGCCATCGAGTCGGGCACGGTCCTCCTCATTCCCAAGGCTCCCATCCTCGACCTGATCGGTCGCCGGCCCGACCTCGCCCTGCGCATGCTCGGTTCGATGAGCGTCCACCTCCGCGTGCTCGTCGGCATGCTCGACGACCTCACGCTGAAGGATGTGGAGACCCGCCTGCTCAACTGGCTGGTCAAGCAGGGCCGTGCCGCCCCGGGCGGTGTCATCCGGCTCACCGGGACCAAGCGCGAGCTGGCGGCCGAGCTGGGCACCAGCAGCGAGACTCTTTCCCGCACGCTCGCCCGGCTCCGCGCCGGGAAACTTATCGCGGTCGGTGCCCGCGCCATCACGGTGCTGGCCGCCCCGGCGCTTACCGCCCGGCTCCGCCGCAACTTGGGCGAGGCCTGAGTCGTACGCTAAACAGTCGTTCCTTGACGCGGCTCAAGGCCCGCCGCCCGTTGCTCTGTCATGCTGGGGGCATGTCCACTCCCACTGCGACCGACTCCCGGTCTCTCATCACCCCGGAAACCACCATCGGTGAAATTGTCGCCGCCACGCCGATTCTCGCCCGCCTGTTCGAGCGGCTCGGCATCGATTATTGTTGCGGGGGCAAGCAGACGCTGGCGGCCGCTTGCACCCGCCGCGGCCTTGAGACCGGCACAACCATCGCCTTGCTCGAATCGGCAGGTGCGGCACTCGTCGCCGGCCCGGCCGAGGTGGACGCCGCCGCCATGGGCCTCGCTCAGCTGGCCGACCACATTGTGGCGACGCATCACGCCTACCTGAAGACCGAACTGCCGCGCCTCGTCGAGATGGCTGAGCGGGTGGCGGCCAAGCATGGCTTGCGCGACCTCCGGATGTCGGAAGTGGCGGCCGCCGTGAGCGACCTCGCCGAGGAGATGATCAGCCATATGCAAAAGGAGGAGATCGTGCTCTTCCCCTTGGTGCGCCAGATTGAGGCTGGGTCACGTGGCGGATTCGGCGTGGAAGACCTGGCCGGCCCCATTGCCCAGATGGAGGCCGAGCACGAGGCCGCCGGCGGACTGACCGCACGCCTGCGTGAGCTCACCGACGGTTTCACGCCTAACGCCGAGGCCTGCAACACCCACCGGGCCTTGCTCGCCGGCCTCGCGGAATTCGAGTCCGACCTGCACCGCCATGTGCACAAGGAGAACAACGTCCTGTTCCCCCGCGCCCTGGCCTTGGTCAGCAGGCCATAACGGGTTGTTCGGTCAGGCTGGTTCTATCGCGTCACTCGTGGCCGGCAATACCCGCCCGGCAACCGCCAAGAACCGCGCAGCGGCGGGTGGAACTCCGGGCTAAACTTCCCGTGCCATGAAAACGATCCTAGTTCCCCTCGATCTCTCCCCGGCGGCGGTGCAGGTCTGCAACGTCGCCTGTGAACTGGCCAAACTCACCGGGGCCCGCCCCATCCTGCTGCACATCGTGCAGCCGCTCCCGGTGATGATGAGCGATGTCTATGCCTTCGATGCCCGCCAGCTGACCGAGATGAGCACGGCCGCCGAGAAAAGCGCCGTCCACAAGCTCCGGGCCCTCGCCAGCCATTGCGCCAAACGCGACGTGCGGGTGACCACGGTGCAGCGGACCGGTGCGCCCGTGACGTCCATCCTGGCCAAGGCGGCCTCCACCCGGGCCCGCTACATCATCATGGGCTCGCACGGCCACGGGGCCGTGTATGACCTGCTGGTCGGCAGTACGACGCACGGGGTGCTGAAGCGGGCACCGTGTCCCGTGATCGTGGTGCCGCCGGCCAGGCGCTGATCCGCGGGGAGTTTTGTAGGTCGGGGTTTATCCCCGACATGTTACAGGTTCGTGTCGGGCCTAAAGCCCGACCTACAGCAAAACAGCCCCACCACTTATTAGGGCAGGTAATCAGCCCGGTTAAGCCCTCAACCGGAACGGCGGCCCGGCCGCAGGGAGAACCACGTCGCGGCGCAAGGTTCATCCAACCCGGCCGGGATAAATCCTATTTGCGCTGCCCTCGGCCGCCGGTTTTACTGCGGCCGTGGTAACGCCTGCGGACAATGCCAAGCATAGCCGGGAACTGGTCCACCAGCTCCGGGAGTCGGTGATTTACCGCGATTACGAGAAGGCCTTTCGCGACACCACCGGCCTGCCCATCAATCTCCGTCCGATCGAGGCCTTCAATCTGCCGCATCACGGCGACCCCAAGGAAAGTCCCTTCTGCGCGCTCATGGCCAGCTCCAACCAGAGCTGCGCCGCCTGCCTCCAGCTGCAGAAAAAAGTTGAGGAAGAGGCGCGGCTGGAACCCAAGACCCTGAAGTGTTTCGCCGGGCTCTGCGACTCGGCCGTGCCGGTGCGGGTGGGGGAGAACCTCGTGGCTTTCCTCCAGACCGGCCAGATCCTGCTGCACCAGCCGAGCAAACAGGAGTTTAAGAAATTCACCCGCGAGCTCATCAACTGGGGCGTGGTCACCGACCTGAAGCGGCTCGAGGAGGCGTATTTCCAGACCCGCGTGCTGGAGAGGAAACAATACGAGGCCGTGCTGCGGCTGCTCACCATCTTCGCGCAGCACCTGTCCTCGCTGAGCAACGAGCTCATGGTCTCGGCCCAGCAGGCCGAGTCACCGATGATCGCGCGCGCCAAGGTTTTCATCATGGAACACCAGCACGAGGAGATGTCCCTCCGGCAGGTGGCGGGCTCGGTCAACACCAGCGCATTCTATTTCTGCAAGATGTTCAAGCGGGCCACCGGCCTGACCTTCACCGACTACCTGGCGCGGGTGCGGATCGAGAAGGTGAAGAACCTGCTGCTCAACCCGCACAAGCGCATCAGTGAGGCGGCCTACGAGGCGGGCTTCCAGTCCTTGTCGCAATTCAACCGCGTGTTCCGGAAGGTGGCCGGCGAGGCCCCCACCGTGTGGCGCGAGAAGCTGCACGGCCGGTCGACCGCGGCCTGATCATTTCTCGGCCTGCTCACAGCAGCCGGGGATGCCCTTGTGCTGGCAGACGGTGCACAGGGCCTGGATTTCCTGCTGAGCGAGCGAGCGGAACAGCAGCAGCACATCCTCAATCTCCGTCTCCAGCAGCGCGCCGGCCGTCGCCCGCAGCGCCAGCTCGCCGGTGGTGAAATACTTCAGGAGCGGATTGAGGCCGCAGGCGCAGTAGCGGTGCACCGGTGCGATCAACGGGGTGCAGCTGTGGAGCCATTTCTCCTCCGATTTGCCGGTCAGGCCGGCGAACAGCTGCGTGAGCGTGGCATCCATCAGGAAGACCAGGGTGTCGGGCCGACCCAACGGCGTGAGCACCGGTTCCCCGCGCAGCAGCGCCGACCATTCCTTTTTGATGGCAGGACAGAGCGCAGCAAAGCGCTGAAGGGTCGCGGGGGTCACGCCGGCAGTCTGCCATAGCGGCACCGGGGTTGCGCCGCAGGGCTTGGCCGGGTCTGCGCATATCTTGGGCAAGCTTCGCGCATCGAAAACCCACTACCGAAAACCAACCCGCGCGGAG
>JAYTUA010000103.1:0-7558 GCA_043745015.1 Opitutaceae bacterium
GGTTCTTCACGTTTTGTTGTGGGTGAAGGGCTGGGCGGCTAGTGCGGATGGATGGAAGAAACCATCAACGAGCATTACCGGCAACTGCTGAAACTGGAGAAGCCCTGGAGGGTGACGAACGTGGAGAAGGATCTGGAACGGGAGCGGGTCACGATCTGCGTGGCCTGGCCGGAGCGGACACCGGCAGCGTGCCCCGAATGCGGGAAGTTGTGCCCGGTCTACGACCGGTTGCCGGAGAGGACGTGGCGGCACCTGAGCGTGATGCAGTACCTTTTGGAGCTGCGCTGCGCGGTTCCGCGCTGCGAATGTTCCGAGCACGGGGTGAAGACGATGGCGGTGCCGTGGGCGGAGCCGGGCTCGCGCTTCACGGTGGGTTTTGAGGCGTTCGCCGTGGAGGTGATTGCGGCGTGCCGGTCGCTGACCCAGGCCGCGGATCTGCTGCGGCTGCACTGGGACAGCGTGCAGCGCCTGATCGAGCGGGCGGTCGAGCGCGGCCTGGCCCGTCGTTCGACACAGGGACTGAAGCTGGTGGGCTTGGATGAGAAGAGTTTCCTGCGCGGCCAGCGCTACGTCTCGCTCATGACGGATCTGAAGAATCCGCGGGTTCTGGAAGTGGTGGAGGGACGCGACACCGCCCAGGCCATGGCGCTCTGGGAGGCCTTGCCCGAGGACCAGCGCAATCAGGTCGAGGCAGCGGCGATGGACATGGGGGCCAATTTCGTGGCGGGCACCCGGCTGGCCGCCCCCAAGGTGGCGATTGTCCACGACCGCTTCCACGTGGCCAAGCACCTCAATGATGCGGTTGACCAGACCCGGCGCCAGGAAGCCGCCAGGCTGGCTGAGAAGGGCGATGAGTCGCTCAAGAAGACCCGTTATCTCTGGCTTCATGGCACCGTACCCGAGGCACACCAAGCTACGTTCGCCGAGCTGCTGGAGATGAACCTGAAGACCTCCCGAGCGTGGCTCTACAAGGAGCAGATGGTGGAATTTTGGGGCCAGCCGGACGCGGCCAGCGGTGAACGCTTCTTCTCCCAGTGGTACCGCACGGTCATGCGCAGCCGTTTACCGAAGGTGAAGGCCGTCGCCCGCACCCTCAAAAGCCATCTGGTGAACCTCCTGACGTACTTCCAGCACCGAATCACCAATGCCCTCACCGAGGGCTTCAACTCGAAGATCCAGGCCATCAAGGCCGATGCCCGCGGCTTCCGCCGCTTCGCCAACTACCGAGCCCGCATCCTCTTCTTCTGCGGCAAACTCGACTTGGCGCCTCATCTTCCTTCAGCCGCTACCCACAGCGTTCCGTGAAGAACCAGGAAATGCCCAAGGCCGTCGGAGTCGGAAAGCATACACGGCGCGTCAGTTTGGCATCGATTGGCAGAAGAACTTTTTCGATCATCGCCTTCGTTCCGATGAAAGCTGGGAAAACAAGGCAGCGTACATTCGGGAAAACCCGGCCCGTGCCGGGTTGATCACCCGCGGAGCGCCATGGCCGTATTGCATCGAATCTTGAACCGGCCCGCCGGGACGTCGGGCCCTACCACCAGGCAGTTCGGACCCTTTCTGCTTCTCCTCCTGCTGGTCCTCCCCCTTCGGGCGGTGGAGCTCGACATCCCGGTGTTCTACGGCGGCTATGGGCTCTCGTTCTACGAGGAGACGGCGCGGCTCTTCGAGGCGCAGCGCCCGGGCGTGAAGGTCAACCTCTACGGCGACCCGCGCGTCACCGACCGCGTGCGCATCCGGATCGTCACCGGTGACCTGCCCGATGCGATCTTCCCGCGCGACCTGCTCATCCCGGCGCTGGCCCGGGCCGGCAAGATCCGCGACCTCACGCCCTACCTCGACGGGCCGAACTGGGAGGGCGACGGCCGCTGGCGGGACAGCTTCCTGCCCGGGGCGCTGAATTCGTGGGGCATCGAGGGCGGGGTTTACGGCGTTCCGCTCGGCTACGCCTGCTGGACCGTCTTCTACAACCAGGCGATGTTCCGGGCGCACGGCTGGACCGAGCCGCGCACGTGGGACGAGTTCTTCGCGCTTTGCGAAAAGATCAAGGCGGCCGGCATCGCGCCTGTCAGCCTGACCGGCATCTACGGGAATTATCCCGATGCCTTCCTGCGCTCGGCCTATTTCAACCTGGCCGGCGGCGACGGCTGGCGCGCCCTCAACGACATGGCGCCCGGCGCCCGCACGGACCCGCGCTATGTGCGCGCGGCCGGGGTGCTGCAGCGCATCACACAGGAGTACACGCTCAAGGGCTGGGAAGGGGCCACGCACACCGCGGCGCAACTCGGGTTCCTTGAGGGACGCGCCGCGATGGTGGTCTCGGGCTCCTGGATGATCCAGGAGATGAAGGGAAAGATCCCGGCGGGCTTTGAGATGGGCGTGATGAATTTCCCGGTCTTCACCGATGGCGTGGCCGACGCCTCCACGATGCAATCGAGCGCCGACTGCTTTTTCATGTTCGCCACGGGCGACCCGGAGCGGGAACGGCTGACGGTTGATTTCCTGCGCTTCATGACCTCGCGCAGCCGCGCCGAGGCCTTTGTGCGCGGCAACGACGCCCCCGTGGCCGTGCGCGGCGTGCCGCTGACGGCCTACTCGCCACAGATGCGGCGCACCGTGGAAATGATCACCGCGGCGAAGGACGGCTTCAACATGCCGCAGGTCATGCTCCAGACCCCCGCGCTCCGGCAGGCGCTGACCGATGGACGCCTGGCGCTCATGACCGGACGCAGCACGCCGGAACAGTTTGCCCAGGCCGTGGAGTCGGCCGCCGCGCTCGATCGCCGGCGCAACGGCGAGCCCGATCACATCGAGTACCGGCATCTGCCGGCCGGCGTTTCCTTGATCACCGTCCTGGCCGCGCTCGGTGCATGGGCCGCCTGGCGGGCCTGGCGAAAAAAGGCAGGGCCTGACGTCCCCGGCGGGCCGGGATCGAGGTCGGCCAGGTCCGGCCGCCCCTACCTCGAAAAAGGCAATGCCCTCGGCTTTGTCGGGCCCGCATTTCTGCTCTACGCGTTGCTGGTGCTGGGGCCCGGGTTGGTGGCTTTCGGCTGGGCGTTCACGCGGTGGGACGGCCTCAGCGAGCGGAGTTGGGCCGGCTGGTTCAACTTCAAGTGGCTGCTGTTTGAAAACGACGGCTTCTGGTTCGCGCTGCGGAACAACCTGTACCTGATGCTGGTGCCGGCGGTGGTGGTGCTGCCGCTCGCGCTGTGGTTCGCGTTTCTCCTGCACCGCGGCATCTGGGGGGCGAAGGTGTTCCGGGCGGTGTTTCTTTTTCCCAACCTGCTCGGTGGCATCGCGGCGACGCTGCTCTGGCTGAACGCCTACGAACCGCGCGGCGGGCTCGTGAATGCGGGACTCACGGGCTTGGGCAAGCTGCTTCACAATGAATGGCTGATGTCGTTCGACGCTTATCCCTGGCTCTCGGCGGCCAATCTCTACGGGGCGCTTATCCCGATCTACATCTGGATGGCGTGCGGGTTTAACCTCATCCTCTTCCTCGCCGCGATGGAGGGCATCGACCAGCAGCTCTACGAAGCGGCGGAGATGGACGGCGCACCGGTGTGGCGGCAGTTCTTCTCGCTCACGCTGCCGCTGATCTGGGAGGTCGTGCTGGTCGCCGCCGTGTTCATCGTGATCGGCGGTCTCAATGCCTTCGAGATGGTGTGGCTGCTGACCTCGCAGGATCCCGGCACGTCCGTGCACACGCTTGGCACGCTGATGGTCACCTCGATGTTCAAGGATTTCCAGGTCGGCCGCGCCACCGCGATCGCCGTGGTGCTTTTCATTTTCGTGATGGCCGGCAGCGCCTTGGTGCTACGCGGGCTGAAACGGGAGGGGAATGAGTCATGAGATTGAACACGGAGGGCGCGGAGGTGAAGGGAGGGCTCGGAGGGCCGGAGGAGCTGAATCGTCTGACCGAGCGGATCATTGGGGCTGCCATGCGGGTGCATACGGCTCTGGGGCCGGGGCTGCTGGAGTCGGCTTATGAAGCGTGTCTGGCGTACGAGTTGACCAAGGCAGGGATTGCGGTGGAGCGGCAGCGCAAGCTTCCGATCATCTATGGGGAGCTGAAACTGGAGGAAGGTTACCGAATCGATCTCCTCGTGGAGAATTTGGTCGTGGTGGAATTAAAGGCGGTAGAACAGCTGCGGGATGTGCACGAAGCCCAGCTGTTGTCCTATCTCCGGCTTTCCACGCGTGAAGTCGGCTTGCTGATCAACTTTCATGTGCCGCATCTCCGCGAAGGCATCCGCCGGGTCATCAACACCCGAAAAAGATAATTCCTCCGCGACCTCCCTCCCCCTCCGTGTCCTCCGTGTTAAAAAACCAGCCCCGCCCCCGCCTCAGCCGCGGGCTCATCTTCGCCGCGCTGGTCGCCTACGGCGTGTGGGTGGTGTTCCCGATGCTCTGGGTCGCCTATTCGTCGCTCAAGGCCGACGCCGCGATCTTCCGTGATGCCTTTTCGCTGCCGGGGCTTTCCGAGCTGCACCCGGAAAACTACACGCATGCCTGGCGCGAGGCCGGCTTCGGGGCGTATTTCCTGAACTCGGCGGTCATCACGATCACGGCCGTGGCGCTGATCCTCGGCCTCGGGGCACCCGCGGCCTACGCGCTCGCGCGTTTCACGCTGCCCGGCGGCCGGGCAGCGTACTGGCTGTTCCTCGCCGGCCTGATGATCCCGGCGCAGCTTTCCATCATCCCGCTCTTCTTTGAACTGCGCGCGGCCGGGCTGCTCAACACCCGCCTCGGCCTGACCCTGGTGTACACGGCGAACGGCCTGCCTTTCGCCATCTTCATCCTCACGGGCTTTTTCCGCGCCCTGCCGCGCTCGCTGCACGAGGCCGCGATGATGGATGGCTGCAGCGAGTGGACCGCCTTCCGGCGCGTGATGCTGCCGCTGGCCCGGCCGGGGCTCGTGACCGTGGCAATCTTCCAGTTCATCGGGGTCTGGAAGGAATATTTCTATGCGTTCATGCTGACGGGCGGCGATCCGACCGGCGCGTCGCGCACGCTGCCGCTCGGCCTGGCCAATCTCTCGATCACCGCGCAGTACCGGTCCGACTATGGCAGCCTCTTCGCCGGCATCGTGCTGGTGACCATTCCGATCCTGCTCGTTTATCTTTTTCTCCAGCGGCACATCGTGAAGGGCATCGCGGCCGGGGCCTTGAAAGGATGAAGATTCCGCCCAGGCCCGAAACCGCCTTTGTCCTTTCGTCGCCGCAGACCGGGACGGATTACCATGTTTTCCTCGCGGTGCCGGCCGCGGATGAACCCGGCCCGTGGCCCGCGGTGCTGTTCCTCGATGGTGACGACCAGTTCCGTTTCGCCGTGGCGGCCTACCGGGCCATGCGCCCCGCCGGCCGGGTGCCACCGCTCCTGCTGGCCGGGATCGGCTATGGCGCGAGCTACACCAAGCCCGCGAACAAGCGCCTGCGCGACTACACCCCCACGCCCATGGCCACGGAGGCGGGCAGCGGGGCCGCGGATCCCTTCGTGGCCTTCCTGACTGACACGCTCTGGCCGGAGCTGGCGCGGCGGTTTCCGCTGCACGCGGATCTGCGCGGGCTCGCCGGACATTCCCTCGGCTCACTCCTGGTGCTGCACGCGCTTTTCCAGCGGCGGCCTTTCTTCAACCGGCTGCTGGCGAGCGCCCCGGCGCTGTGGTGGGACAACCGCGCGCTGCTCTGTCAGGCGCAGCAACTGCAGGCCGCGGGCACAAGTCTGCCGGCCCGCCTGTTCCTCAGTGTCGGGGAAGGCGACTCCCCGTCGATGACGGGCGACCTGGAGCTATTGGAGGACCAGCTCGCGGCGCAGCCCTTTGCGGGACTGCAGTTGATCAGCCGGCGTTTTCCCGGCCGCGATCATTACAACGTGCTGACGGACGCGTTTGGCGAGGGGCTCGTGGCATTGTTCGGGGCAGACGGAGTGACTTAGCCTGTTAAACGCAGTTGGAGACACGAATTCCACGAAACCACACGAATGCGAACGGCTTCAAGAGAAGCAGCCGGCACCTCGCAGGTGAAGGATTCCCATTCAGAAGAAATCTCCGTCGCAATAATTCGGGCCAATTTGTGCAATTCGTGTCACGATGAATCGCCGAATTCAGGCTTAACCCGCCGCAGCGACCCGGCTCACCCGTAAAGCCGGAACAAAACCGCCGCCGGGAGCATGGTGGCTCCGGGGCGGCGGTCGGGTCGGATTTTGGCCCGCGACCAGGGCATGCAACCCAGCAGCCTGGAGATTTCACCCCCTTCTGGTTGGCGAGGCCGCAGGCGTGACCGATTTCATCCTGCCAAACGAGGGCGCAGGATCTCCAGGCTAACCCAGATTAAACGTCGTCAGCTCCCGGTCACAGCGGGTGCTGTCGCCGAGGCCACGCTGCCCGGAGCCGGGGCCACGGAGTTCGTGGCAGGGGCGGGGCTGGCGAGGGCGACAACGACTCCGGTCAGGATGACGACGGTAAGAAGGCGAAAGGAAAGATCAGTGTTCTTCATGGTGGTATTGGTTATGAACGCTGAGACGCGAAGGCGCCCGGGCAGTTGCCTGGGCGCGCCGAATTTGGCGCCTTAAATTTTTGCAAGGTTGGTAACCTTGCCGGGGGTGCTTCGTCCGGGGCGGACTCGACCGGGGATGGTTTTCACAGGAGGAAACGGAGGAAACGAAGCAAGGCGGGATGACGCACGCGAAAGCCCTCCTGATTTCTTGGCACAGGTAACTTCCCTCGTCCCGAGGGTCTCCTCGGTTACCTCCGTTACCTCCTGTGAAAATCCCCGCGGATCCCGCGGTTTTGTCTCAGGTTCTCAGCTTACGTGACGCTCGCGGAGACGCTGGCGCAGCTTGTCGAGTTTTTCGCGCTGGGGCTCGAGCAGCTTGGTGCGCGTTTCCTGCCGCGCGACCTTGATGGTTGCGCGGGCCTTCGTGCGCTTTTCCGCGGGGGAGAGATTCTGGTCGGCGCGGATCGAGCGGATCTCGTCCCGCGCCTGGTTCCGGACCTCTTGCAGGGAATCCTTCTGCTCCGTGGTCAGGTGAAGGCGCCGGGCGATCTGCTGGGCCAGGACTCGCTTTTGCAGCAGGCTCCGCAGGCCGGGATGACGGAAATTGCCGGCGGCATCGGTGGACCGGGCCGCCTGGACCACGAGCGGGGCGGCGATCAAGGCGGCGGCGACGGCCAGCAGGGAAAGCTTCGCGAAGGTTTTCATGGCAGGGGTTTTTCGAAACCGACTGACGTTGTAGCAGCCTGCGGGCCACCGCAAGGCTTGAGCGCGGCACCCCAGGTCGGGCTAAACCTAAACTCGGCATTTCATTGTGACACGAATTGCACAAATTGGCTCGAATTAATGCGATGGGGATTTCTCCAGCACGAGCACACTTCACCTCCGGAGTACTGGCTGCTTTTCTTGAACCCTTTCCTATTCGTGTAGTTTCGTGGAATTCGTGTCTCCAACTGCGCTTTCAGGCTAGCCCGCAAATTTCACACTTTTTCTGCCCATGACATCAGGATGTTTGCCTCCGTTTCGCCGCTTCGGGCTCCGATCGCTCGATTTGCGGGCTAGAA
>JAYTUA010000104.1:0-7541 GCA_043745015.1 Opitutaceae bacterium
GGATACGTCTCCCTACTTGCAGCGGGTTGGTGGGCGCTGACCTTGTATGCCTTGTGCCGCTTAGTGGCTTTCCTCGCTCGGAAAAAAGAGTCCAACCAACCGCCAGAGCCATGCCGCTAAAGCGGCATGGCTCATCTTGAACGTTGGGCTCTAAGATTGGCCGGGCCTGCTGAGGGCCAAAGGGCCCGGCGCTGACTACTCGTAGCGCAGGGCCTCGATGGGGTCGAGGGACGCGGCCTTCCAGGCGGGATAGTAACCGAAGCCGATGCCGATGCCCGAGCACACCAGCATGCCGGCCATCGCCCAGCCCCAGGGAAACACGGCCGTGGCATTCATGAAGGTGGCGACCGCATTCCCGCCAATCACCCCGACGGCGATACCCACCAGGCCGCCGGCCAGGGAAAGCACCACGGCCTCGATGAGGAACTGCATGAGGATGTTTTTCTTCTTCGCCCCGATGCTCTTCCGGATGCCGATTTCCTTGGTCCGTTCTGTCACGCTGACGAGCATGATGTTCATCACGCCCACCCCGGACGCCAGGAGCGCGATGGCGCTGATGACGAAGGCCCCGACGGCCACGACCTCGGCAATCTTATTGAAGGCCTCGATCAGGGAATCGTTGGAAAATATCTCGAAATCATTGACGTCCTCGGGCGCCAGTCCGCGCACGAGCCGCATCATGCCGACGGCGGACTCCTGGATGCCGGCCAGCTCCGCCTGGCTGGCGGCCTGCACGTTGATGCCGATGGAGCGGCCGGCGCGGCCATAGGTCTCCAGGAACTGGGTGATCGGAATGACGGCGAAATTATCCATGCTCTGGCCAAACGAGGAACCCTTGTGGCCCAGCAGGCCCACGACGGTGTAGGTCTGGCCGTCGATCCGCACCATGCGCCCGAGCGGGTTCTCGTTGATGAACAGCTTCTGCGTGAGCTCATCGCCCAGCAACGTGACCGCCCGCCCAAACTCCACGTCATCGGGCCCGATATTGCGGCCGGCCACGATCTCAAAGTTGCGGGCGGTGATGAAATTCTCGTCCGCCCCGCCGAGGATGACGTTCGGGTTGGTGCGCCGGTCCAGGTAGATGGCGACGCGACCGCGGCGCGCGAGCATGAGGCCGACCTGCGCGTTCTCGCCGATGAGTTCCTTGAACCGGGCGGCCTGGGCGTAGGTGACATCCTTGCGGTTGGCGAAGCGCTGGCGCGGGTCGCTGAAGTTGATCGCCGGGTACTTGGAGAATTGAAAACTGTTCGCCCCGAGCACATTCAGGCCCGACTCGATCGAGCCCCGCAGCCCGGTGATCACCGTCATGACGCCGATGACCGAGAACACGCCCACCGCGATGCCGAGCATGGTGAGGCCCGAGCGCAGCTTGTTGGCCTTGAGCGAATCGAGGGCGAGGCGGAGGATCTCGGTGAGATTCATTTGGGATTTTCGAGTTTGGATTCCTCACTCTGCCGGAAGCGGCCGGCGGAAATTCTGCTGGACCCTTCACGGGGCTCAGGGTGACAGGCATTGTTTCCAGGATCTGTGCTCATCCATGAAATCCGTGGCCGATCATTCATAGCGGAGCGCCACCACCGGATCGAGCTTGCTGGCCGCCCACGCCGGGGCGAAGCCGCTGAAGATGCCGGTGAACACCGAGACCAGCAGCCCGGTGACCACCAGGCTGGTGGAGAACACGAGCGGAAACGAGGGGGCGACGGCGCCCACCACCGTGGTCAGGCCGGCCGCCACCGTGAGACCGGCCACCCCGCCCACAAAGCAGATGCACACCGCCTCGATCAGGAATTGCAGCAGGATGGTCCGGCGCCGCGCCCCGAGGGCCTTGCGGGTGCCGATCTCCTTGGTGCGTTCCTTCACGCTGACGTAGGTGATGTTCATGATGCCGATGGCCCCGACAAAAAGGGCCAGCCCGGTGATGAACAGGCCGGCCAGGGCCACGCCGTTCTTGATCGGGTCAAGCTGGGCCCGGATGGTGCCCTGCTCGTTGATGCTGAAATCGTCCCGCTGCTCGGGTCCGAGGGCCCGCAGCCGGCGCATGAGGCCCTGCAGTTCCTCCCGGGCCTCGTTCAGGCGGGCGGCATCCACCTGCACGCGGATTTCGCAGTCCTCGCCGACCCGGTAATAGCGCCGGTAGGTGGTCAACGGCATGGCGACCATGGAATCCCAGCTGAACAGGCCGAGGAAGCTGCCCTGCTTGGCGGCCACGCCGACGACCTGGAAATTCTGGTCCCGGATGCGGATCGTCTTGCCGAGCGGCGATTCGGTCGGGAACAGCGCGTCAGCCACGTCAAAGCCGATGAAGCAAATGTTGGAACCGGCCTGACCCTCGAAATCCGTGAAGAAACGGCCTTCCTTCAGGTCGGAGCGGGTGATGCGGGCGTAATCGGAAGTGGTGCCAAGGGTGTAGATGTTGTTCAACCGGTACTCACCCCGGATGATTGTGGTAAACCGCTCGGCGGCGGGCACGGCGAGCTTGAGGGTGCTCCCGGGGTTGGCCGCGATCCATTCGTTGATCCGGCGGGAGTACTCGTGCCGGATCGGGCGGCGGTTGCGGTAATTCCACCAGTCGTCGACATTGCTCCAGGGCCATTTGGTCACGTACAGCAGGTCGTCGCCGAAGCCCGAGAAACTGCGGTCCACGCCCACGTCGATGCCCTTGATCGCCGTGCCCATCAGGGTGACGGCCACGATGCCAATGATGACGCCGAGGGCGGTGAGCGACGAACGCAGCTTGTTCGCCCGGATCTGCGCGAAGGCGATGCGTAGGGACTCGCTCAGTTCATAATACAGGCGTTTCATGGGATAAAATCAATGGGCCGGCGCATCCGACTCGATGAGCCCGTCGCGCAGGCGCAGGATCCGGCGGGCGTGCCGGGCGACGTCCTCCTCGTGCGTGACGACGATGATGGTGTTGCCCAGCTCATAGAGGTGCTCGAAGAGATCCATGATCTCGACGCCGGTCTTCGAGTCCAGGTTGCCCGTGGGCTCGTCGGCGAGGATGATGGAGGGCCGGGTGACGAGGGCGCGGGCGATGGCGACGCGCTGGCGCTGGCCGCCGGAGAGTTCATTGGGCCGGTGATGCATGCGGTCGCCGAGCCCGACATCCTCCAGGGCCTGGCGGGCGCGGGCGATGCGCTCGGAGCGGGACAGGCCGGCGTAGATGAGCGGGAGCTCGACATTGTGCAGGGCGTCGGAGCGCGGGAGCAGGTTGAAGGTCTGGAAGACGAACCCGATCTCGCGGTTGCGGATGTCGGCCAGCTCGTCGTCCACCATGTGGGCCACGCTCTTGCCGTTGAAATCGTAGTGCCCGGCGGTCGGCGTGTCGAGGCACCCGAGCATGTTCATCAGGGTGGATTTGCCGGAGCCGGACGGGCCCATGATCGCCAGGTATTCATTCCGACGGATCGTGAGCGCCACACCCCGGAGGGCATGGATCGTCTCCTCCCCCATCTTATAGAGCTTGGTCACGCCCTCGATCTGGATGACCAGCTGGCCGGGGGGACGGACGGGGCGCGCGACGGCGGGAGCGGCGGGAGTCATGATGGACGCGGCGGGAGCGATCACTTTTTCTTCTCGTCAGCTTTCTTCTTGGGCGGCTCGACCCGGACCTTGTCCCCGTCCTTGAGGGTGCGGGTGATGATGCTGAAGGGGCCCGAGACAATCTCGTCGTCCTTCTTCAGCCCGGAAACAATTTCCAGATGGGTGGTGTCGGCGATGCCGGTCTGGACCGTCACCATCTTGACGGTGTCACCGTTGCGGAGGAAGACGACGCGCTGGAGGGCCTCGCGGTCGGCGCGTTCGCTTTCCCGTTGCTGCTTCTGGTTGACGGCGGCGACGGCGCCATCGCCCTGGGTTTCCTTGGTCTTCTTCTCCCGGTCACCGGTGAGCTGATCAATGGTCTTGGCCCCCTCGCGACTGCGCACGGTCACCGCCTGGATCGGCACGGCGACCACGTCGGCGACGGTCTTGGTCTCGATGTCGGCGTTGGCGCTCATGCCGGGACGAAACACCGCGTCGCGGTCGGTGATGCGGATTTTGACGACAAAATTGGTGACTTCCTCCTGGGTGTTCTGGCCGAGGGTGCGGGCGCTGGAGGCGATTTCCCAGACTTCGCCGTTGAACCGGCGGTTGGGATAGGCGTCGACCGAGATGCGGGCCTTGTCGCCGATCTTGACGTTGATCACGTCGTTTTCGTTGACGTTGACGCGGACCTCCATGTTGGCGAGGTCGGCGACCCGCATCACCTCGGCGCCGCCGTAGGAGCCGGTGCCGGCCACCCGTTCGCCGACCTCATTGGTGCGGGAGCTGACGGTGCCGTCGATGGGGGCATAGATGATGGTCTTGCTGAGCTGCTCCTGCGCCTGGGCGAGCAGGCCCTCGGAACTGCGGATCTGGGCCAGGGCATTGTCGTAGTTGGCCTGGGCGCCCTCAAAGGCGGTGCGGATGGCGGTGGATTCGGAATCGGAGATCAGCTGCTTGGCGTGCAGGTCCTGGCTGCGCTTGTAGTCTTCCTCGGCCTTGAGGAGCTGGGCCTTGTTCTGGATCGCGGAGGACTGGGCGGCGGCCAGGGCGGCCTCCCGCTGGTCGAGCTGGTATTTGTAATTGTCGGGCTTGATGCGCACCAGCAAGTCGCCCTTCTTGACCCGGGCGCCCTCGCGGAAGGGCAGCTCGGTGATCTCGCCGGAAACCTCGGGGGCGATCTTGACCTCGGTCTCGGGCTGGACCTTGCCCGTGGCGTTGACGCTCTGGGTGATGGTCTTGACGACCGCCTTTTCGATGGTCACCACGGTGGCCTTGTCGGCGTTCTTGTTCTGGGCGACGACGCCCACCACCACGGCCACGAGCAACAGCACGCTGCCGAGCATGATCCAGAGGCGTTTACGGGATTTTTTCTTGGGCGCGGCGGCAGCCGGGGCGGAGGGAGGGTTCGCAGGCGCAGACATGGGATTCAGTTGGTCGGTTAGATTGGAGGGAAAATACGGGACTTGGCCAGCGCTTAGTCCCGCCCCGTAAAACACAGAGGGGTCCCTGCGGACCCCTCTGCAACACAACTGATAACTACTAACGGGGACAGGAATAAGCGGGTTGGGCCGGACGGAAACGCCGGTGCGATGAAACGGGTGGTTTTTGCGGTAAAACGCCCGGACGCGGGGGCAAACAGGCTATACGGGCAGGCGAAGCTGGGCATGGCCGTATCACACCGTATGCCGGGCAAAGTTGCAGCCAGTTTTGATGAATGGAGTCCGGGGCGGATGAATGGCCTCCGGGGGGCCGGTTGCTCCCGCCCCTAATCCGGCTGTTGCGTCCAACCCAGGGCCGCGCCGACGATGCCGGCGTCGTTGTGCAGCCGGGCCGGCACCACTTTCGCGTGGGCGCGGATGTAGCGCAGGTATTTGCCGGACTTCTTGCTCACACCGCCCCCGATGATGATCAAGCTGGGCGAAAACAACCGCTCCATCACCCCGAAGTATATGTTCACCCGCTGCGCCCACTCCCGCCAGTCGAGCCGGGCGCGCTTGCGCACCGCGGCCGCGGCGTAACGTTCGAACGGTTTGCCGCGCCACGGCACGTGGCCGAGCTCCGCGTTGGGAAAAAGTTTGCCGTCGTTGAACAGCGCCGAACCGATGCCGGTGCCGAACGTGAGCAGCAGGACCGTGTCCTTCCGGCCGCGCCCGGCGCCGAACTGCATCTCCGCGAGCCCGGCCGCATCGGCATCATTGATCAACTTCACCCGGCAACCGGTGGCCCGGCGGAACAGCGCCGCGCCATTCTTGTTCTGCCACACGCGGCCGAGGTTGCCGACCGCGCCGATGTGCCCGTGCTGGATGATGCCGGGAAAGCCGAGGCCGACGGGCCCCTTCCATTTGAAGTGGCGGGCGATCTCCCGCGCGGCCGCCAGGCCCTCTTTCAGCGAGCAGGGTGATTTTATTTCCACCCGATGCCGCTCGGCGAGGAGCCGGCCGGTCTGGGTGTCCACGGGCGCGCCCTTGAGCGCCGACCCGCCGATATCGATGCCGAGAACTTTCATGGCTGGCTGGTGAAATTACGGGGTTTGCCCCGCGGCTGGCAACTCCGCAGGCGTGGCAGCGCGCAGGGCCACCACCTCCACCTCAAAATGCAGCTCTTCCCCCGCCAGCGGGTGATTGGCGTCGAGCAGCACCTCATCGCCCTCGAGGGCGACCACCGTGACCACCGGCGCCTGCCGGTCCGGCCCGGTCTGAAACTGGTCCCCCACTTTCAGCTCCGCCACCGGCAGGTGGGCCCGGGGCACCTTTTGCACCAGCGCCGCCTCCCGCCGGCCGTAAGCCCGCTCGGGCGGCACGACGACCAGGCTCGTTTCCCCCACGCTCATCCGCAACAGTGGTTCCTCCAGGCCCTCGATGATCTGGCCGGCCCCTTCCACGCAGGACAGGGGTGCGGCCCCGCGGGAGGTGTCGAGGATGCGGCCCGCGCGGTTGCGCAGGGTGTAGTGGAAGGTGAGGTGGCGTGGGGTCATGTTTCCTCGCGGAGGATTTCCAGCGGAGGGTGGCGGCTGACCCCGCGGTTGGCGAGCCATCCGGTGACGATGGTCAGCGTCGTGACGGCCCCGACGGCGCCGACGAGCAGGGGCAGCGGGGGCACGGCGGAAACCTTGAAAAGAAATTTTGCGAGCAGGGCGTTCGCCCCGACGGCCAGCCCGCCGCCCGTCACCGCGGCCAGCAGGCCCAGCACCACGTATTCCGCGAGCATGATCTGCTGCAACTGCGCCCGCTGCGCCCCGAGGGTCCGCAGCAGGACCGCCTCGCGCACGCGCTGGTGCCGCCCCATCAGCACCGCGCTGGCCAGCACCACGATGCCGGTGATGACCGTGAAGCTGGCGAGGAACGAGATGGCCCAGGCAATCTTGGTGAAAATCCCGTCGAACAGGCGCAGCACCAGGCCCAGGTCGATCGCCGAGATGTTCGGCAGTTCCTTCGCCACCGCGCGCTGCAGGCGCGCCGTGTCCTCGGGATTCTTCGCCTTGGCCGCGGCGGCGAACGTCGCCGGCGCCGCGTCGAGCGGGCCCGACGGGAACACGAAATAGAAATTGGTCTGCATGCGCCGCCACTCGACCTGCCGGACGCTGCCGATGACGGCCGGGATCGGCACGCCCTGCACATTGAACTCGAGTTCGTCGCCCAGCTTCAGCTGCAAATCCTTGGCCAGACTCTCCTCGATGGAGACCGGGACGCGCGCGATGTCGGCGGCGACCTGGCCCACAAAGGTCCCCGCGATGACCTTCTCCGCGTCGTCGAGCACCGGGCGATAGGTGGAGCGATACTCGCGGCGCAGCGCCCAGTTGGGCAGGCTGTTGTTCTTGTCGGCGGCCAGCTGCTCGGCCGAGCGGCCCTTCAGTCCGCCCAGCCGCATCGTGATGATCGGGGAAGTTTTCGTCAGCGGCACGCCCTCACGCCGCGCAATGGCGTCGAGCTGGTCGAGCTGGTCGGCTTGGACGTCAAAGAACATCAGGTTCGGCCGGTCGCCCGAGCTCATGCCCTGCAACTGCCCGAGCAGCGCGG
>JAYTUA010000105.1:0-7514 GCA_043745015.1 Opitutaceae bacterium
GTTTTCTATCCGCCCTACGACCGGGCCTCACGCGTGACCCTCTGGGAGCGGCGCAAATGAGCGCGGTCAGAGCCGGGCGCGGGCCTCGGCCGGCAGCAGTGTGAGCGCATAGGCATGCAGCTTTTCCGGCAGCGGCACGGCGAACGCCTTGCTCAGCACCAGCAGGCGGAAGAGCGAACCGCCGCCGAGGGAACGCAGCCGCTCCTCGTTCGCCTCCGCGATGCAGCGGCGCAGCTGCGTGGTGGCGGGCTCACGCCGGTCCGCCTGTGCCAGCACGACCACGAGGCTCACGCGGCGGTCCCACGACAACACGCGGTCGAGTCCGTTCGCCAGGGTTTGCTCCAGGGGCTCCAGCGCGCGCGCCACCCCCTCAGGCCGGTCCTGCGCCTTCTCGATCTCCGCGCGCGCGATCAACGCGGCTAGGCTCGTCGGGAAAGCCTGCAGCGAATCGTTGACCGCATTGGCGAGCGCGAGGTCCTGCACCTCCAGCGCGTAGTCCGCCAGCCGGCTGAGCGCCAGCGCCCGGTCGGTGTTCGCGGTAACCTGCAGCACCACGACGGACTGGCCCTCGAGCCCGGTGATCTCGGGCAGGCGGTACGGCAGCGGCTGCAGCCAGGGCGGCAGGGCCCACCGGCGCACGGCCGCAAGGAAGGTGTCGTTGGGGTTGCCCTGCGTCCAGCGCACGAACGCGTCGAGGTCGGTATCCCACGAGGGCAGGACGAGGCGCGTCACGCCGCGGTGGTTGAGCAGCGCCTGGGCCTCCTCGGCCGTCGTCGCATCGAGGATGCGGATCGTGGCCGAGACGCCGTCCGCGCTTTCCCAGTTTGGTGAACCCAGCCCCCGCAGTCCCCCGTGGAAGGCGAGGCTGGCGGTGCGCTCGGGGGAGGAGAGCACGACGGTGCCGCCGGGCTCGGCGTGATCGGCCAGCCAGTGGGCGATGTCCCGTTCCACCAGTCCCTCGATTTCAAGGCGCGAGAGCTGCGCCTCGTCCCGGGGCCGGGCGGTGAGCGCGAGCGCGATCACGCCGGGCAGCAGGCCGGCGGTCACCGTCAGCCAGGAGCGGAGGTTCGTCAGCGGCAGGACCACCGCCAGCAAAGTTAGCAGTACCAGTTGAGTCAGCGACCACGCCTGTAGCTGCATGCACGCGATCACAAAGCACGCCAGCAACATCCCGCCGAGGAAGACCGCGGCGCGTTTCGTCATGCGGTCGGTCTCGCGGGCCAGCCACGCCAGCACCGCAGGGACCAGCAGTGCCAGCGGCAACACCACGGCCGCCTTGGCGAGCAGCGATCCATCGCGCACCAGCCAGGTCGCAAAGTTCGGCGCCACCGGCCCGTCGAGCAGGTTGGTCAGGCGGCTGGCCTCCGGGTTGGCGGTGAGAAAGGCCCGGCTGCCGGTCAGCGACATGGCAACGAACAGCGCGGCAAGGCCGGTCACGGCGCCGAGGGCCGTGAGGATCGTCCGGCGGTTCCCGCCCGCCTGGCCGTGGCGCCAGGACTCGACGAGGGTGAGCAGCAGCCCCAGCCCGAGCCAGGCGAGGCCGTAGAGCGGATGATTTACCTCGAGCCGCATTTCCATGTGCCCCGGAAAATACTCGGCCAGATAAGCCAGCAGGCTGGTTACCGCCCCGGCCAGCGCCCAGCTGGTCCACGGATGCGGGGCGTCGCCCTCCGCGAATTTTCCGCTTGAGATGATTCGCTCGTAACCGGCCAGCAGCAGGGCTCCGACCCCGATGGCTCCGAGCACCGGGACCTGCGTGGCGGCGCTGATCCACAGGCCGAGTCCGCCGGCAATGCCCGAGAGAAGGAAGGAGGCGCGGTGGCCGTTCAGTCCGGCGACCAGCAGCAGCCCGGTGGCCCACGCGCACACCAGGGCGAGCCCGTGGTCATCGGGCACGCCGGGCAGGAATTCGCCGGCGAGCGGATACAGCCCGGCGAGGCCGACGGAAAGCAGCGCGGCGGATTTCGCGCCAAAGCGGTAGGTCGCATACACCGTGCTGCCGAGCAGCAGGAGGAGATGCAGCAAGGGACCGGACCAGAGCGCGGCCTGTTCGACGGACTGGGCGATCGGCCGGCCGCTCAGCGTGTGGTCGGTCCACGCCAGAAGCCCCAGCCACCAGCGAAAGGGTGAAGCCGCGTGGACCGCGCGGCCGAGCGGGGCATTATCGTAGGCGACCTCGCGGACGCGCCCTTCGCCGCGGGTCAGCATCTGCTCGGTTTCGAGCATCCATTGGTAGCTGCGCGCATGGTGTTCCGGCACGATGAGCCAGTGCCGGCCGCCGGCATAATCCGCCGTGGTGCGGACCTCGTGATCGATGTCCCGGACCCGCCCGACCTGGCGCCACCGCCCGCAGTCAGCGGCCACGACAAACAGCATGACGCCCAACGGGATGAACAGCCAGCGCGAGCGGAAAAATTGGCGGGGAAAACCCATAGAGTCTTGCAGTCGCGCCGGGGCGGCGAAACACTTGCGCAATCGTTTGAACACTCACAGTCCGACGCAAGCTTACTCCCGGTTTCCGCGTCCGAGGACTGCGCTTCGCCACCCTTCCCCCCCATGTCCGGTCCTGTGCTCCGCCTGATTTTCTCCGGCCTGTTGGCCGCCGGCGCGACGACCTGGGCGGCGGATCCTCCCGGGGTTGAGTCCGTTCCCTTGGCGCCGCCTTCAGGTCCGGCCGGCGCGACGCTGTTTACCCTGATGCCCTCCGGGCAGACGGGGATCGTGGCCCCCAACAATTACGCCGAGCCGGGCGTGCTCCCCGACGGCCGCCGCGATCCGCGCGTCTGGGCCGACCGCTACCATGTGCTCGATGTCGGTGCGATCGGCACGGGCGTGGCCATCGGCGACTACGACGGCGACGGGCGGCCCGACATTTTCATCGTCAGCAAGACGGAAAGCTGCCGGCTGTTCCGCAACCTCGGCAACTGGAAGTTCGAGGATGTGACCGAGAAGGCCGGGGTGGGGGACAAGGGCGCGGACGCGTCGATCTGGAAACAGGGCGCGACCTTCGCCGACGTGAACAACGACGGGCGGCTCGATATCTATGTCTGCCGGTTCGGCGCGCCCAATCTCCTCTACATCAACCAGGGCGACGGCACTTTCAAGGAGGAGGCCGCCGCGCGGGGGCTGGCCGTCAACGATGCCTCGGTCGTCGGGGCGTTCTGCGACTACGACCGCGACGGCTGGCTCGATGTCTATGTGGAAACCAACCTGCTCGACGGCGCCATCCACCCGAACGGCCAGCGCGACTATCTGTTCCACAACAACGGCGACGGCACCTTCACCAACGTCACGGACAAGGCCGGCCTCTCCGGCGAGGCGCAGGGCCATTCGGCGACGTGGTGGGATTACGACGGCGACGGCTGGCCCGACCTCTACGTCGCCAACGATTTCTCCGCGCCGGACCAGCTCTGGCACAACAACCGCGACGGCACGTTCACGGAGGTCATCGACGCCGTGGTGCCGCACACCCCGTTCTCCGCGATGGGGTCCGACTTCGGCGACGTGAACAACGACGGACGCATCGACCTGCTCGCCGCCGACATGGCCGCGACCACGCACCTCAAGGACCAGCGCGGCATGGCGAGCATGCGCGACCAGGCCACCGGGTCGCCGGACGAAAGGCGCCCGGTCCCGCAGCTCCTGCGCAACGCCCTCTACCTCGCGACCGGCACGCCGCATATGCTGGAGGCCGCCTGCCTGGCCGGGCTCGACGCCACCGACTGGACCTGGGCCGTTCGTTTTGAGGACCTGGACAACGACGGCCGGCTCGACCTTTTCGTGACGAACGGCATGCACCGCGAGGCGCACAACGTCGACCTGTTGTCGCGGGTGATGCTGGCCGAGAACGCCGCGCAGAAGACGCAGATTGAGAAATCCACGCCGGTGCTCAACGAGACGCACCTCGCCTTCCGCAACCTCGGGGACCTGAAGTTTGAGGAAGTGGGGGCAAAGTGGGGCCTGAACGACAAGGGCGTGGCCTTCGGTGCGGCCTTCGGCGACCTGGACGGCGACGGGGACCTCGACCTCGTCTACACCAACTACCAGAAGGAGGCGACGGTGCTGCGCAACGACAGCGCCACCGGCCACCGCGTCATTTTCAACCTGCGGGGGACCGCCTCCAACCGTTTCGGCGTGGGGGCGCTGGTGCGGATCGAGACCGCCGCCGGCCCGCAGGTCCGGCAGCTCGGGATTTCCCGCGGCCTGCTGTCCAGTTCCGAACCGATCCTGCACTTCGGGCTGGGTGAGGAGCGCCTCATCCGGCGCGTGGAGATCACGTGGCCGAGCGGACGCCGGCAGGAGCTCCGCGACCTCGCCGCCGACCGGCGCTACACAATCACGGAGCCGGCGGCGGACAAGGCGGCTCCGGCCGTGGTGCCGGTCGCGCAATTCGCGGAGGTGGGTGCCGTGGCGAATCTCGCGTGGGCCTCGCGCGAGGACCAGGTCGACGAGCTGTCGCAGCAATCGCTGCTGCCGTTCCGGCAGAACCGCCGCGGTCCGGCGCTCGCCGCGGGCGACTTGAACGGCGATGGCCGCGACGACCTCGTGGTCGGCGGCACCACCGCCGCTCCACTCCGCGTGCTGCAGGCCGGCGCGGCCGGCCGCTTCACCCCGGTCGCCGCCCCGGTTTCCACCGACGCGGTCAACGACGGCCCGGTGCTGCTGTTCGATGCCGATGGCGACGGCCGCAACGACCTGCTGGTGACGCGCGCCGGCACGGCTCTGCCTGCCGGCTCGCCCGGTTACCAGCCGCGGCTTTTCCTCAACGACGGTTCGGGCGGCTGGCGCGCCGCGCCGGGGGCGCTGCCGGACCTGCCGATCAGCGTGGGCGCAGCCTGCGCGGCGGACTTCGACCACGACGGCCGGCTCGACGTGTTCCTAGGGGCGCGCGTCACTCCCGGGCTGTATCCCTTCGCCCCGCGCAGCGCCCTGCTCATCAACCGGGGCGGCCGCTTCGAGGACGTGACCGACACGCTCGCGCCCGGCCTGCGCGAGATCGGGCTCGTCACCGCCGCGCTCTGGAGCGACGCCGACAATGACGGCTGGCCCGACCTGCTCGTGACCTGCGAGTGGGGGACGGTGCACTATTTCCACAACGACCAGGGCCGCGGCTTCACCGACTGGACCGACCGCGCGGGCTTCGCCGCCGCCGGCACCGGCTGGTGGACCTCGCTTGCGAGCGCCGATTTCAACGGCGACGGCCGGCCGGATTACGTTGCGGGCAATGTCGGACTCAACACGACCTACCGCGCCGACCCCGCGCATCCGGCGCTGCTGTTCGCCGGCGACTTCACGGGCAACGGCGGCCTGCAGCTCGTCGAGGCCCACCACGAGGGCGACAAGATCTATCCCCGCCGCTCGCGACGCATCCTGGGCGCGGCCATCCCATCGGTCCTGAAACGGTATCCGCGCAACGATTTCTACGCCCGGGCGACGCTCGGGGAGGTTCTCGGCGAGGACAAGGTTGCCGCCGCCCAGCGCTTCGCCGCCACGCAACTCGAGAGCGGCGTCTTCCTCAGCCAGCCCGATGGCACGTGGCAGTTCTCCGCCCTGCCCCGGCTCGCCCAGATCGCGCCGCTCCAGGGGATGGTGACGGGCGACTTCGACGGCGACGGGCGCACGGACATCTATGCCGTGCAGAATTCCTACGCGCCGGTCGCGGCGATCGGGCACTTTGACGGTGGTCTCAGCCAGTTGCTCCGCGGCGACGGCCACGGTGGTTTCACCGCCGTGCCCGTGGCGGACAGCGGCCTCGTCGTGCCGGGCGATGCGAAGGCGCTGGTGGCGCTCGACCTCGACGGCGACGGTTGGGCGGACTTCGTCACCAGCCGCAACAGCGGCACGACGCTCGCGTTCCGCAACGGCGGCGCGCCCGGCCGTCACGCGCTCAGCGTCCGGCTGCGCGGCCCGGCCGGCAATCCCGCGGCCCTCGGGGCCCGGCTCACCCTCGAGCTGGCCGATGGTTCGACCCAGACCGCGGAGCTGCAGGCCGGCGCGGGTTATTACAGCCAGTCGGCGCCGGTGGCCTTCTTCGGCTGGACGGCGGCCAATCCACCCCGCGCGCTGCGCGTCCGCTGGCCGGACGGAAAAATCACCACGCACACCGTTTCACCCGCCGCCACGGTACTCCGCCTCTCGCCCGATGCTGCGGACAAGTGATTCGTCTAGTGTAGTGTCCCGCAATTGAGTCGGCATAAGCGTGCCGCCGGTAGGATGACCGGATGTCACGAACAAGTCAGCCGGTCATATTATCGGACGCGGAGTTGATCCGCCTTGAGCAATGGATTCGAGCAGGTTCGACGCCGCCGCAGGTCGTCCTCCGCGCTCAGATTATTCGGGCCGCTGCGCCTGGGCAGTCCGACAAGGCTGTCGCTATGGCCATGGGGATTCGTCGGGAGACTGCCGCGCTGTGGCGTCGACGAGTGCGCGAGCAAGGCATCGGTTGCGTGTGGGCGATCGCCGCCGGACGTGGTCGTAAGGCCCGCTACGCCCCTGCGCGCGTTGGTCAGTGGATCGACGCCACGCTCCAGACCAAGCCTCCCGGTGCGACGCATTGGAGCACACGAACCATGGCCCGCGCTCAAGGCGTCAGCAAAAACACGATTCAACGGGCCTGGCAGGACCACGGACTGAAGCCGCATCTGACCCAAAGCTTCAAACTTTCCCGTGACCCAAAGTTTTTGGAGAAGTTGACCGATGTGGTCGGGGCCTACCTGACCCCGCCGCAGAACGCGGTCGTGTTGTGCGGCGATGAGAAGAGTCAAATCCAAGCGTTGGATCGCCCCCAGCCCGGTCTGCCGCTCAAGCCCGGCCGCTGCGGCACCTATCCGCACGACTACCAGCGCCCCGGCACCACGACATTGTTTGCCGCCTTGCAAGTCGTTGAAGGCCGGGGGATCGGCCAATGCTATCCCCGGCACCGGCAGCAGGAGTTCTTGAAGTTTCTGCAACGGCTCAATGCCGAGTTTCCTGGCGGGAAGGCGCGGCATCTGATTCTCGATAATTAGGGCACGCACGGCCACGCCCGTGTCCAACGCTGGCTGGCCCGGCATCCCCGGTTTGTGCTGCACTTCATTCCCACGAGTTCGAGCTGGCTCAATCTGATCGAACGTTGGTTCGCCGAACTCAATCAGAAGACCGTGCGGCGTGGCGTCTTTCACAGTGTGCGCGACCTCCAACGCGCCATCCTCGCTTTTCTCGCTGCCTGGAATGCAGCTCCTGCGCCGTTCGTGTGGACTGCCAGCGTGGCGTCCATTCTCGCGAAGATCGCCCGCGCCCGCCAACGGCTCGAACAGATCGCGCCGGGCTGCACCCAAGCCAAACGCCGAACCAAATCCACTCGTCGGCGGCCACGCGCTTGATCCGGACCGGATTCCTACCTCCACGCTTATGGGCACTTATTTACGGGACACTACACTAGGCCGCCGCAACGCCGGCCATAAGCCGCATCAGCGTCGCTTCGCTGAAGTCGGCGCGGGCGACCTCGCCGGCGAGCCGGCCATTGCGCATCACGA
>JAYTUA010000106.1:0-7442 GCA_043745015.1 Opitutaceae bacterium
CGTAGTCGGGCTTCACCTCGAGCCTGAAGCCGAGCAGTTCACCGCGCGTGGCGGCCCAGAGCAGCGCGAGCAGATCGGTGGCGAGGCGCGGCAGCACGACCTGCGTCTCGGGATCGCCGAAGCGGGTGTTGAATTCGAGCACGCTCGGGCCGGACGCCGTGAGCATGATGCCGATGAAGAGCGTGCCCCGGAATTCGATGCCCTCGGCGGCGATGGCGTCGACCGAGGGTTTGACAATCTCGCGCTCGATGTGCGCGAGCAGCGCAGGCGTGACGACCTCGGCGGGAGAGTAGGTGCCCATGCCGCCGGTGTTCGGGCCGGTGTCGCCGTCGCCGATGCGCTTGTGGTCCTGCGAGGTCGGCAGGATGACGTAGTCGCGGCCCGACACGACGACGAGCAGGGAGGTCTCCTCGCCGAACAAACAGTCCTCGATGAGAATCTGGCTGCCCGCCGCACCGAATTTATTCCCCGCGAGCATGTCGCGCACGGCCGCCTCGGCCTCGGCGAGCGTCTGCGCCACGACCACACCCTTGCCGGCGGCGAGGCCGTCGGCCTTGATGACGATCGGGGCGCCGCGGTTTTTCAGGTAGGCGAGCGCGGGCGGGACCGCGGTGAAGATGCCGGCGGGCGCGGTCGGGATGTTGTACTTCAGCAGAATTTCCTTGGTAAAAACCTTCGAGGCCTCGAGCCGGGCGCCGTCAGCTTTCGGGCCGTAGGCGGGGATGCCGGCCGACATCAGCGCATCAACCAAGCCGAGTGAGAGCGGCACCTCGGGGCCGACGACGACGAACTCCACCCGTTCCCTTTGCGCGAGGGCAACGAGCCCGGCGATGTCCTCGACTGGGATGGGGTAGCACGCGGCGTCGGCCGCGATGCCCGCATTGCCCGGCGCGCAGAGCAGGCGCGGTTTTGCCGGCGAGAGGGCGAGAGCGCGAATGATCGCATGTTCGCGTCCGCCGGAGCCGACAACGAGGACTGACCGCGGCAGTGCCGCGGAGTTGAGAGTTGATGGTTGCGAGTTGAGGGTCACGGGCAGCGTGCGCGGATGATTTCTCTCAGTTCGCAGCGATCAACTCTCAACGGTGTCACAGCACCTTCAGCGTCTTGCGGTAGAAGGCGATGACCTCGTCGGGGTCGTCGGTGAAGAGGATGTAGTCGTTCATCCACGCCGGGGCGCGCTGGCTGCGGATCATCTTGCGGACCTGGCGGCGGAGGTCGCCCCAGAACTTGGCGTTGAAGAAGACGTAGGGGACGCGCGGGCGGATGCCGAGCTTGAGGTTGCAGAGCTCGATGCCGATCTCCTCGAGCGTGCCGACGCCGCCGACGTTGAAGATGCAAAAATCCGCCGCCTCGAACCATTTTTGGCGGAAATGCCGGGAGGTCTCCTGGAAGGTGTTGAAGAAGTCGACGCCGAGCTCGGGCGGCTGGGCCTCGAGTTCGAGGAAACAGGCGCCGGTGAGCGCGCCCTTGCCGCGGGCGGTCTCGGTGGCGAGGCGCATGACGCCGCCGCCGCCGCCGGTGAGAACACCGAGGTTGGAGCCCATGAAGGCGGTGAGCTGGTTGACGAGGCCGGAGATGCGGTCGGTGTCGACCTGGTTGAGGCCGACGGCGGAACCGTAGAACGCGAGGATGGTGGACTCTTGGAACTTGCGGGCCATCTCCTCGCGGACGAAGAAGCCGTGCTCGCGCTTGTAGGTGTGGAGGTAGAGATCCTTGGTGATCTCGTCATACCAGTAAACTGGGATGCCGAGGGAGTGGAAGGTGTCGAGCCGGGCGTGGGCGTTGGACGAGAGGAAGTAGCCGTGGGTGCGCGAGGCCTTGCGGAAGATGAGGCGCTTGAGCTTCAGGTCCCCGAGGCGGGTGATGAGCTCCATGTTCTCGAGGAGGTCCGGGAAATAATCGACGACAAGCGTGTCGGCGTCCGCGGCATGGGCGTCGAGGGCCTGGATCATGGTGCGGGCCCCGAGCGGGCAGGCGTCGGTGGCGAGGAGTTTTTTCAGGTCATCGTCGCTGGCGCGCACGAGGACGGCGCGATTTTCCATCATGGCGCTCTGGCCGCGGACGGTGATCTTGGTCTTGGGCTTGGCCTCGGCGAGGTCGAGGGCCGGGGCGGAGTCGAGGCACTTGTAGAGATTTTTGGTGGTGCTGAGGAGGCGCTGGCGTTTCTTGGCGAGGGTCTTGAACTCGGGGTCATCGGGCGGCGGGGCGCGGAAGATCTCGACCGAGACCATGGGGTTCACCACGGGCTGCTCGCCGGTGTTGTAGACCTCGAGCATGATGTTGGTGCCGGAGGTCTTGATGGGGTCGAGGAGGACGGCGGAGGTGTGGAGGCCGAAATTGCCCTCGCCGGGGCTGAGCATCACGAAGTGCTCGCGCAGGTACATGGAGCAGCTGGTGAGCACGCCCGAGTGGGGCGGGATGGTGAGCGGCGAGGCATCGTGGCGGACCTGGACCTTGTCGAGGAAGCTGCGGCCGGCGTAGCCGGAGACGATATGCTCGAAGTTGAGCCGGCTGAGCCGGGGGTTGAGCGTGTAGCTGACCGGGTGCGGGGTGAAGAAGACGCGGCCCGAGCTGTCGATGGAGATGGTGTTGGGCAGCTTGAGGAGGTTTTCCTTGATGGCGGTCCAGATTTCGGTGGAGGTGAGCTTGGCGGCGGCCGGGGCGTGGAAAAGGCGGCCGACCGGCACGCCGGGGCGCAGCAGCTTCTGCCAATACGCGGCGTTGGGAAAGCTGTGGTCGAAAAGGAAGGCCTCGACGGTGAGGAGGAGGCGGTTGCCTTCGGAGGTCGGCGCGCCCTGGATGATCATCTCGATGCCGATGCGGGCGAGCGAGCTGCGCTCGGTGAAGCGCAACGCGGCCAGGTGCGACTTCATGAAGTCCAGCTCGGCGGGGTGGCGCGGCCAGAACGCGAGCGTGAGGGCCGCCCGGTCGGCGCCCTTGGCCTTGATCGTGAGGATCTGGCCGTCGGTGCTGTGCCAGAATTGGTTTTCGTTCATGGGATTGGGGAGGGTGGGGGCGGGGGCGAGGGGAGACAAGCCCGGGTTGGGGCGCCCCAGAGGGAGATTTACCGCCAAAGGGGTTGATTTTTTCCGGACAGATGAGCAATTTCGCGCTCTTTGACGGCACAAATCCGCCCGGGCCGTTTCCCAACCGGGCTCAAGATACTCCATGAAATTCACCACCCAACTCACTGCAGGTCTGTTCAGCCTCGGCCTGCTCGTCGTCGCTTCCGCCGAGGATGCTGTCAAATTCAATGTCCCGGGAGTTTCCGCGGGCACCCCGGCTGCGGCCAAGCCCGCTGCTCCGGCCGCGGCCGTCTCTGCCCCCGCGGCCCCGGCGGCCGCCGCCCCGGCCAAGAAATACACCGAGATCCAGATCGCCGAGGCCTACGGTTGGTTTGTCGGAGCCCAGATGGGCCTGAAGCAACTGGAATTCACCCCGGCGCAGATCGAGGCCATGGCGCGCGGCATGACGGGCATTGCCACCGGCGCCCAGCCGACTTTTGACGCCAAGGAAATCGGGCCCGAGGTCGAGGCGTTTCTCAGCCGCAAGAACCAGGCCTTCATGGGCAAGCTGCAGGCGCAGCAGGCGGCCGTGAGCGGCGAGTATTTTGCCAAGCTCAAGGAGAACAAGAACGTGGTCGAGCTGCCCAGCGGCCTGCGGTACGAAATCCTGAAGGCCGGCACGGGTGCCGTGGCCAAGCCCGGCCAGCTCGTCACCATGCACTACACCGGCGCCCTGGCCACCGGGCAGGTGTTCGACAGTTCAATCCAGCGTGGGCAGCCGCTCGACGTGCTGTTGCAGCCGGCCTCGGCCCAGAATCCGCAAGGCGTCATCGTCGGCATGTTTGAGGGGCTCCAGAAAACCGGGGTCGGTGGCAAGCTGAAGCTGCACATCCCGGCGGCGCTGGGTTACGGCGACGAGGGCAACCAGGGCATTCCTCCGAGTGCGACGCTGGTCTTTGAGGTCGAGATTCTCGGGGTCAAAGACGCCCCGAAGGAACCGGCCGCCAAATAAGCGACCGCCAGTCCGGCTATTCCCACGCCTCCCCCGGGGAGGCGTTTTTCTTGCGCCGGGGTGCGGCGGGGTGTTCGCTGCGGTCTGCGGATGGACACCAATCTCTACCTCGTCGGCTTCATGGGCACGGGCAAAAGCACCGTGGGCCGGCAGCTGGCGCGGCAGCTGGCCTTTAAATTCTTCGACAGCGACCACGAGATCGAGCGGTTGCAGGGCCAGCCGGTCTCGCAGATCTTTGCCGCGCAGGGCGAGGCGAAGTTCCGCGCCCTGGAGCGGGAATTCATCGAGCACGGGCACCCGGCGAAGCAGTGCATCGTCTCGTGCGGCGGCGGGCTGGTGGTGCCGCCGGGCATGCTGGAGCTCCTGCACCGCCGCGGGGTGGTCATCTGCATGCACGCGCCGATCGAGACAATCCTGCAGCGCACCATGCACACCACGCACCGGCCCCTGCTGCAGGTGGACAATCCCGAGCAACGGTTGCGCGAGCTCTATGCCCAGCGCGAGGAGCTCTACCGCCGCACTGGCACGATGGTGCTGACCGACAAGCGGCCGCTGCGCGAGATCGCGGCGCATGTCTTGCGGGTCTACCGGCAGGAAGCGGCGCAATTCGGCAAATGACCGTGCCGGCGGCAGGACAACTGGCGGGGGCGGCCCGGGAGGAGCTGCGGGAAAAACTGCAGGCGCTGGGATTTGACGAGGTGAGGTTTGCGGCCTTGCCCGGAGGTGAGGCCAGCCTGCGGTCATGGCTGGAGGCGGGGCATCACGCGGACATGGCGTGGTTGGAACGAACCGCGGAGAAGCGGATGAATCCGGAACTGGTCCTGCCCGGGGCGCGCTCGATAATTTTACTGGGGATCAATTACTGGCCGGGGAAAACCGTGGACAGCAGACTGCGGACGGGGGATCGACCGCACTGGGCCAGATATGTGCTGCACGATGATTACCATGACACGGTCAAGCCGGGCCTGGCGGCTGCCGGCCGGTTGTTGGCGGAAATGTGCGGGGCCGCAGCGAAGGATTACCGGTATTATGTGGACACCGGCCCGGTGTTGGAACGCGGCTGGGCGGCACGCAGCGGGCTGGGTTTCCGGGGAAAAAATGCGATGCTGATCTCCCGCCGGCACGGGAACTGGTTGTTTCTGGCGAGCATCCTGGTGCGGCTCGAGATCGAACCGGACGCGCCGTTGCGGAAAAAACCGCTGCCGCCGGCGGAGGCCGAACCGGCCGGCCTGCTCTGCGGCAAATGCACCCGCTGTCTCGACGCGTGCCCGACCCAGGCGTTTCCCCGGCCGGGGGTGGTCGATGCGCGCCGCTGCATTTCCTACCAGACGATCGAGAACAAGGGCATCATTCCCCGCGAATTGCGGGCCGGCATCGGTACGCGGATCTACGGCTGCGATGTCTGCCTGGAAGTATGTCCCTGGAACCGTTTCGCGCAGGAGGGACGGCGCGTGCTGCTGGCCTCGCGGCACGACCTGGCCGAGCTGGGCCTGGCGGAAATTCTCGACCTGACGCCGGCGCGTTTTGCCGCGGTGTTCCGCCGGACTGCGGTGAAGCGCCTGAAGCTGAGCGGCCTCCTGCGCAACGCGTGCGTCGTGGCGGGCAACACGGACGACCGGGGGCTGCTCCCGGCGTTGGTCCGGCTGGCCGCCCATGAATCAGCGGTCGTGCGGGCGCACGCGGTCTGGGCCGTCCGGCGGCTCGCGGGCGCCGGGGCGGATGAATGGCTGGCCGCGCTCCGCTCGAAGGAAACCGAGGCCAGTGTCCTCGCGGAATACGCCGCTAGGCCTTAGCGAACAGTTCCTTCATTCGCTGCGTCAGATAGGCGGGGGGACGGACTGGTTCGCCGGCCTTGTTGATGAAGGCGTGGGTGGTGAAGCCAGTGACCAGCAGATCATCGCCGCGGCGGACTTCGTATTCGAGATGGACCCGGAGCGCGGGACATTCCTTGAGCCGGGTGATGACGGTAATCGTGTCGTCATACAGGGCGGGGCGCAAAAATTTCACGCCGAGTTCGATGACGGGCAGGTGGTAACCCTGGGCCTCGAGCTCGCGATACGGCAGGCCGCATTCCTTGAGCAGCGTGGTGCGGCCCACCTCGAACCACGGCAGATAATTGCCGTGGTAGACGATGCCCATCATGTCAGTTTCCGCATAGCGGACGTTAATTTGGGTGCGGGATTCAACCATGGGATTTAGATCAGGGTGACCGAGGTGGGTTGGCCAAACAAAGCCAGGGCCGAATCACGCCAGGTGCGGCCGAGGGCGCGGGCGCGGGCGGCTTCGCCCAGCCGGCGGCGCAGCGGGACGTCGTCCAGCAGCCGGGCAAACGCCTGCGTGAGGGCGGCGGTGTCACCGGGAGTGACGAGCAAGCCGGTGACCCCGTCCACGACCGCCTCGGGCACACCGCCGATGGCGTGCGCGATGATGGGCAAGCCGTGGGCGCCGGCTTCCAAGTAAACCAGACCGAAGCCTTCGACGCTCTGTTTGTGCGGCATGCTGGTCATGGCAAAAATGTCAGCCTGCGCGTAGATGGCCCCGAGCTGGTCGTCGGGGATGTCGCCGAGGAATTTAACCGGGAAGCCCGCATCCGCCGCCGCGACCGCCAGCAGGTGATCGTAGTTCTCCTTGCCGTGGGCGCCGACGAGCCAGTACTCGAGCGTGGCGCGCTGGGCGGCCGGGAGGGCCTTGAGCGCATGGATGACCTCCAGCTGGCCCTTGCGGGGATTGAGCCGGGCGACGGTGAGAATGACGGTCTTGGCCCCCGGTAAAGCGGCGGGTGACGATTGCTTCAGCCGCAGCTCCGGGCGAAGCGCACCCGGGGTGACCACGACCTTGTCCGTGGCCTGGGGAAAATGCCGCTGGAGCAACTGGCGGGCGTATTCACTCACCACGCTGATCCTAGTGGTTTTGGCCAGCAGGTGGTTGGAACTCCAGCGCAGCAGCCGGCGCGAGGCCAGGCGCTGGATTTCCGAGCCATGGAAAGTCAGCATGAGCCGGGCAGGCCGGATGGTGTCGAAATACTGCAGCAACAGCAGGGCGAGCAGCGGGCCGGGCTCCGGAATGTACAGGGTGGCATCGTTGATGCGGTCGGCTTGGGCGATCATTTCCCGCGCCATGCACCACTGGCTGCGCAAACTGTGGTCGCCCCTAAGCGGCAGGCGGCGGACGGGAAACGGCCAGGCGGGTTCAGTCACGCCGGCGGCCAGCGCGGGCGCCCAGACCTCGACGCGATAATTCAATTCATGGGCGGCCCGGGCCATCTCGGCGGAATAGACCGCGATCCCCCCGCGATGCGGGTGAAACTCATGCGTGACCAGTATGAGGGTGGGGGCGGACTGACCTGGGAGACTGGACCCCGGGAGCGGCATGAATGTTAAAAAGTGGATGAACTATATTCTGGCAGCCGGCAGGGGCGGCATGTC
>JAYTUA010000107.1:0-7432 GCA_043745015.1 Opitutaceae bacterium
ACCCAGGACCGGCATTACACCGCGCCAGCCGAACGCCGGGGCGTCAGCCGCGCGGTCTTCACTTATTTCCGCTGGCTGCGCTGGCTCGATCCAAAGGAGTCGCTCCAAAAACAACTCGAGGCCGCCCTTGTCCTGCAGGAGCGCTTCAACCAGAATCCCGCGAGCATCAAGGCCGGGGCCCTCGCCGCCCGCGCCGTGCCCGACTGGTTGTGGGAGGAAATGAACTTTGCGGACAACGGCAACGCGGCCTCGCCCTCCGTAGCTTCAGCGAAGGAGGGGTGGCTGATCCAGCTCCAGCGCGAATCCACGCTTTGGATCCGCGCCAAGGCCGGCACCGGCGTCGAGCTGGCAAAAAAGCTCAGCCACCTCACCCCCGCCGCGCAATCAACGGACGCCCTGCGTTACACCGGCCTCACCGATCTCTACCGCACCAAGGAATTTCAAGCCGGCGAATTCGAAATCCAGGATCTTGCCTCGCAGCTCGTCGGACTCGTCTGCGCGCCGCAGCCCGGCGAAACGTGGTGGGACGCCTGCGCCGGTGAGGGCGGCAAGACCATGCACCTCTCCGACCTCATGCAGGGCAAGGGCCTGCTCTGGGCCAGTGACCGCTCGGTACGCCGGCTCGCCAAGCTCAAGGAACGCGCCGCCCGCGCCCAAGTTTTCAATTACCGCACCGCCCCTTGGGAAGGGGGCGGGAAATTGCCAACCAAGACCAAGTTCGACGGCGTGCTGGTCGACGCCCCATGCAGCGGCACCGGCACGTGGCAGCGCAACCCGCACGCCCGCTGGACCACCCAGCCCAAGGACGTCCATGAACTCGCCGCCGTGCAGACGAGCCTGCTGAATCATATCGCTCCGTCGCTCAAGCCCGGCGGCCGCCTCGTCTATTCCGTCTGCACGCTCACGCGCCCCGAGACGACCGCCGTCGCCGATGCCTTCACCGCCGCGCATCCTGAGTTTGAACTGTCACCTGTCCTCGGTTCCCTGTCCTCTGCGTTCCTCTGGCCGCAGGACCTGAACGCCAACGGCATGTTCATCGCAGCATGGCAGCGGAAGTGACCAAGATTGACGGCGAGACCGTCCGCGCTGATTTCAACGCGATCAACGCGGTGCTGCACTACACCCGGGCCGCACATTTCATCGGCCTGTGGAAATCCGAGCTGGCGCTGATCACCCAATATTTTCCCGACAAATCCCTGCGCCTGCTGGAAGCCGGCTGCGGCGCCGGCCGGGCCACCGTCGGGCTCTGGCATCTCGGCTACCGCCAGCTTACCGGCTTCGACTTCGCCGCGGAACTGGTCGAGCAGGCGCAGAACCTCGCCACCGAGCAGGGCATCACCGGTCTGACTTTCCTCTGCACCGACGCGACGCGGCTGGCCGACTCCCAACTCTCAACCCTCAACCCTCAACTCATCCCCTTCGACGGCGTGCTCTTCCTTTTCAACGGCCTGATGCAGATTCCCGGCCGGGAGAACCGGCGCACGGCGATGCGCGAACTCCACCGGGTGTGCCGCCCCGGGACGCCCTTTATCTTCACCACGCATGACCGCGAGGACCCGAAGGAGGCCCGGGAGTGGGCGAAGGAGGCCGCGCGCTGGGCGGACGGCGAACAGAATCCCCGCCTGCTGGAGTTTGGCGACCGGTATTTCATCCACGAGCACGGCCAGACCTTTATGCACCTGCCCGACCGCACGGAAGTGCTCGAGGACCTGCTCGCCACGGGCTGGCGTTTTGCGCACACCGCGCTGCGCGACGAACTCGCCACCGAGAGTCAGGCTGTGCGCGAGTTCTCCGACAACTGCCGCTTCTGGGTGGCGCGAAAGGAGTAGCCGTGGCCACGGAGCTGACTAGGTTGTCCGTCATGAAAATTCTCTGCCTCCTGGCACTTATCGCCGCCAGCACCGCGTTTTCCCTTGAACCGGAGTATCCCAAGCAGGGGCCGGACATCTACGACCGCGAGGCCGAGGGCACGGCCCAGATCGCCGCGGCGCTCACGCAGGCGAGGGCGGAGCACAAGCGCGTGCTGGTGAAACTGGGTGCCAACTGGTGCGTCTGGTGCCACCGCCTCAGCGATACCTTCCACCAGAGCAAACCCGTGGCCCGGGAACTGGCCGACCACTACGTCGTGGTGCTGGTTGATGTGAACCACCGGAACGGCCGGAACCGCAACGCCGCCGTGAATGACCGCTACGGCAATCCGGTCCAGTTCGGCCTGCCGGTCTTGCTCGTGCTCGATGAAAACGGCCGCCTGCTGACCACGCAGGAGACCGGCGCGCTCGAGGACGGGGGCAAGGGCCACGATCCGGCGAAGATCATCGCCTTCCTCAAGACCTGGGCCCCGAAACGGTAGGGCGCGGACTCTGTTCCGCGCCGCGGCGGCGAAGGGACTCGCCGCCCTACCCCTTGAGTTTCGCCTCAAGCCGGACCTTCACGGCCGGCCATTCCGCACCGGTAATGGCATACATCGCGGTGTTGCGCACGTAGCCATCGTAAGGCCGGGTCTGGTAATTGCGCAAAATGCCTTCGAAAACCGCGCCGATGCGCAGCATGGCCTCGCGCGACCGCTGGTTGCGCTCGTCGGATTTGAGCTGCACCCGCACCGCACCGAGTGCCTCGAACGCGTGCCGGAGCAGCAGAAGTTTCGCCTCGGTGTTGAGCGGGGTGCGCTGCGCCTCGGGCGCCAGCCAGGTCCAGCCAATCTCCAGCGCCCGGTGCGGCCGGCGGATATCGAGAAACCGGGTCGTGCCCACCACTCGTCCGTCCCTGCGCCGCACGGTGGCAAAGGGCACGTCCGTCCCGTTGCGCTGGGCCAGCAACGCGTCCTCGATCCATTTCTGCGTGTCGCTGACTCCGGCGAACTGTGGCACCAGCGCATAGGTCCAGAGGCTGGGATCGCCACTGGTGGCAAACAAGCCCTCCGCGTGGTCCAGCGTGAGCGGCTCGAGCCGCACGTGCCGGCCCTCCAGCCGCACGGGCTTGGGATCGAAATTCATGCGGCCAGCATGAGCGGCCAAATCACCCCGCCAAGAACGAACCACCTGTAGCGGCGCTCTATGAGCGCCGTTGTTTGCCGGCGGTCACAGACCGACATACCTGACACACCCCGCCCTGTCGGGCACCCCTCTTCAGAGGGGATCTTCGTCTGCGTAGATCGGGTCCCCTCTAGCAGAGGGGTGGCGCGTAGCGACGGGGTGTGTTGGTCTAGCATGCGAGAGACGGGGTGGACCGCCGCTACAGATAAGCCTCCCACGCTGAGGCTTCGCCTTACCCTTATTTGTTCAGCGCCGCACTTGCCCGCGCTGCCCCACCCTGCCATCTTAGACCCATGTCCCTCCTGCCCACCGACCGCGCCTTCCTCTGGCTCGGCGCCCTGCTCTACCTCGCCGGCTTCGGGACCGGCCTGCTGGCGCTGGTCCGGCGGTCGGCCGCCCCTGCGCCGCGCGCTGTGCTCAATTCCCTCCTCGTGGCCGGCTGGATCGCCCAGATGGCCGGTCTCTATATCCGCGGGCTGGCCACCGGCGGCTGCCCCCTGGGCAACACCTTTGAACTCGTCCAGTTTGTCGCCTGGTCGGCGATGGTGCTGTATTTCTTTGTCGGCACGGCCTTCCGCGTGAGCCTGCTCGGCCTGTTTGCCGCCGGCTACGCCGCCACCCTCGCCCTGATTTCGCTGCTCATCCCACCCTGGGACGCCACCCACGGGCAGAAAATATTCGGCGCCAATCCCTGGATCGAGCTGCACGCCGCCCTCGCCGTGTTCAGCTACGGCGTCTTCGGCCTGCTCGCCCTCACCTCCGTGATGCAGTTGCTCCAGAACTGGAGCCTCAAGCACAAGCGCCTCACCGGCCTCTTCTGGTTCCTGCCCTCGGTGGTGCAGCTCGACCAGATCAACACCCGGATGCTCGCGCTGGGCGTGCTGCTGCTCACCTTCTCCCTCGGGGTCGGCGCCGTGTGGTGGCTGCGCGACACTGCCTCGGTCAACCTGCCCAAGCTCGTGGTCACGGTCGGCGTGTGGTTGGTCTACCTCGCCGTGCTGCTGCTCCGCTGGCGCGCGTGGCTCGTCTCCGTCCGGTTCGCCTGGGTTTGCCTCGTGATGTTCCTCCTCGCCCTGCTGTCGCTCGGCCCGGTGAACTCCAGCCGGTCCCACTACGTCACGCTTACCCCGACTGATCGCTGACCGATGGAGCCCACGCAATCCGTCCTCTTCCTTCTCGGGGCCAGCCACCACACCGCGCCCCTCGCCGTCCGCGAGAAACTCGTGCTCGACGACGCCCGCGCCGCCGCCCTGGCCGCCCGCTTGCAGCAGACCCCGGGCGTGAACGAATTCGCCCTGCTCAACACCTGCAACCGCGTCGAGCTCTACGGCGTGGCCCGCGGGCCCGCCGCCCTCACCGCCCTGCGCGCCGCCCTCGCCGAGACGACCGGCTGCGCCCCGGCCGACCTGGACGCGGTGCTCCACCTGCGGCAAAATCACGAGGCCGTCGCGCATCTGTTCGCGGTCGCCGCCGGGCTCGACTCGCAGATCGTCGGCGAGACCGAGATCCTCGGGCAGGTGAAGACCGCCTATGACAAGGCCCTCGCCCGCCAGTGGACCGGTCCCGTGCTCAACCGGGTTTTCCAGAAAACATTCCAGGCCGCCAAACATGTCCGCACCCACACCGGCATCGGCGAGGGACAGATCAGCGTCGCCAGTGTCGCCGTGGACCTCGCGGGCAAAATCTACGGCGATCTGGCCCCGGTGAGCATCCTCGTCGTCGGCGCGGGCGACATCGGGCTCAAGACCGTGCAGGCGTTCCAGAGCCGCGGGGCCAAATCCATCACCGTCGCCAGCCGCACGCTCTCCAAGGCCGAGGAGGCCGCCGCGTCGGCCGGCGGCTGGGCCGCCAGCCTGGCCGAGCTGCCCGAGATCCTTGCCACGTCCGATATCGTGGCCAGCTCGACCTCCGCACCCGGGTTTGTGGTGACGCACGACCTCGTCGCCACCGCGATGAAACGGCGCGCCGCCCGCCCCCTCTTCCTCATTGACCTCGCCCTGCCCCGCGACATCGACCCCGCCACGGCCAAGCTCGCCAACGTGTTCCTCTACAACCTCGACGACCTGGCCAAGATCGCCGAGGGCAACCTCGCCCAGCGCGAGGCGGAGGTCGCCCGCTGCCGGGCCATTCTCGCCGAACGGACCGCCGCCTTGTGGCCGCAGGTGGCGCAGCGGCTGAATAGCCAAGAATGAAGGCAGGGTGCGCTCACCCCAGCTGACGCAGCATCCAGTCAACCACCGATCCGCTGGTCGGCTGTGTTAGCAAGGCGCGCAATTTGGCTGAGTGCACTTGGGTTCGTTCCTGCCGGGCCGCATCCCCGAGGCTTTGGCGCAATTCCTCGGCGAGCACGCCGGCGCGGGCCGCCCCTTGGATATACTCCGGATACATCGCTTCCTTCAGCAGGAGGTTGGCGATGCCGATGAACTCCACCTTCACCAGCAACCGACCGAGGAAATAGGTCAGGAAATCGGTCTTGTAGGTCAGCGCCCCCGGGATGCCGGCCAGCGCGCAGTGCATCGACATCGTGCCGCTCGCCGTCAGCACGGCCGCCGCGCCTTGTGGTAGGGCGCGGACTCCGTTCCGCGCCGATTCAGTCGCGGCGGCGAGCGGAGTCGCCGCCCTACCCTCGCCGGTGCGGATCAAGCTGACGTTGGCCGGTGGATTCGCCGTTTTCAGCACTGCAAGAATTTCCTCGCTGGGATAAAGCACCACCGCCGGACGCGGCGAACCGGATAGACGGTAGGCCTCCAGCATGACGGGAAAGAGTCGCTTCACCACCTGCCGGCGGCTGCCCGGCAGCAGGAGCACGGGCCCAGCCGGATCATAGGCGACGGGAGCCGAGTAGTCGGGTGCGACGAAGGGGTGCCCGACGAATTCCACGGGCAGGGTCGTGTCGGCATAGACCTTCGGTTCGAAGGGAAAAATTGCCGCCAAGCCGTCGAGATGTTTCGCCATCGCGAAACGCCGGCCGGCCCGCGACGCCCAGATCTGCGGGCTGATGTAGTAGAGTGCCTTGGTCTTGCCGCCGGCTTTGGCTGAGTAGCCCTGTTCAAAAAGTCCCTGCGCGATCCGCAGGTTCAAGCCCGACGAATCCACAAAGCAGACCGCCCGAGGCTGGTGCGTCCCGATCCAGCGCACGACATCCGCGATCAACGCCCGGTAATACGACAGCTTAGCCAGCACGGCAAAACCCATGGCGGAACCGGCCGTGAGATCGCGCAGCAACTGTGCCCCGGCGGCATTCAGTTGCGCGCCGCCGAGCGCACAGACTTTCAGGCCTGGATTCTTCACCAGCAGCCCGCGCACCATGCGGGCCGCATGCTCGTCACCCGAGTGTTCCGCGGCCACGACCAGCAAATCAACCGGGCCGGCGGCGGGTGCGGGCAGTCCTTCGATGAGGGTGAGTTTAGTCATCGGCTCTCCCTGTGGGCGGGGTGCCCTCACCCCGCGAGGCATGGGCCCCGCAAGTGATGTTCTGCGGGGTGAGGGCACCCCGCCCACAAAAGAAAGAACTCTTTCGTGTGCCTCCGTGGTTCATTTATTCTGATTCTTCCGGATCTGCTCCGTGATGGTGATCGCGACCTCGAGTGCCGACTTGCCGAGCGCACCGCCGACCTTGGGTTGCTTCGCCTCGGTCACGCTCTCGATGAAGTGCGCCAGCTCGATGGCCAGTGGCTCGCCCTTCTCGATGGGAATCTCGTGGACCGGCACCTTGTCCTCGCCGGCCTTGGCCAGACCGATCTTCAGCTTCAGGCCGTAGGCGATGATGTCGCTCTTCTTCACGAGGTGCCCCTTCTGGTTCATGAAATCGAGCGAAAGGTAGGCATTGTCCTGGAAGACGCGGATCTCGCGGTTCTTTTTCAAACTCATGCGCGAGGCGCTGAGGTTGGCCACGCAATTGTTCTCAAACTCGATGCGGGCGTTCGCGATGTCCTCGGTCTTGGAAAGCACGTTGATGCCGACGCTGTCGATCTTGCGGATGGGCGACTTCACCAGCGCCAGCACGATGCCGATGTCGTGGATCATCAGGTCCAGCACGACGCCGACCTCCGTGCCGCGGGTCTGGTAGGGCGCGAGCCGCTCGGTGGTGATGTATTGCGGTCGGCCGGTGTGTTTCTCGAGGTAGCTCATCACCGGGTTGAAATGCTCGATGTGGCCGACTTGCACGAGACAGCCGTGCTGCCGCGCCGCCGCCAGCACCTGCTCGGCCTCCTCCAGGTTGGCGCACAGCGGCTTCTCGATCAGCAGGTGGCAGCCCTGCGCCAGCAGCGGCAGGGCGACGACGGCATGCTTGTCCGTCGGCACCACGACGCTGACCGCATCGCAGGCCTCGCCCAGTTCCGCCATCGTGGCAAAGCGGCGGCAGTTGAACTTGCCGCAGATCTCGGCCGCACGGGCGT
>JAYTUA010000108.1:0-1934 GCA_043745015.1 Opitutaceae bacterium
GCCCTGCGCTACATCCTCGCCGAGTATGAGGCCCGATTGTCGGAGCTGGCCGACATGGGCAGCAGCCGACTGCATGCGCGGGATCGCCGGGCCGCCGAAAGAAATTTTCGCTTCGCCGCGCTGGAAGCCGAGCGCCACGCCGTCGACGACCTCTGGAAGCGCAGCGTGATTTCCGACGACGTGCACCGCCCGCTCCAGCAGCTCCTCGACCACGAGGAAGCGATGCTTCGCGCCCAGCCGGCACCGCGGACCAGCTGAACCAGGCATTCGGCAGCCGGGAACGGCGCTTGTTTTCTGGTTGCCCTCCCCCCCCTTCCTGCGTTTTCCCTTTCCGGCAACAGGGGTGCTCCCTCCGGGCACGCTTCGGTTGCAGCGAATTCTTCGGCAACCATGTCCCTCCCCCCCTTTTCCAGCCAGCTCATCGCTGACGTCGGCATCTCCCTGGGCGACGAGGGCAAGGGCCGGCTCATCCCCGAGGTTGCCGATGAGCTGCGCGGCACGCCCGCCGCGGTCAGCGTTGTACTCAAGGTCAACGGTGGCGCCAATTCCGGCCACACCGCGGGGGGCATCAAGCTCAACCTGCTGCCGGCCGGCGTGGTGGTCAAGGACGCCGCCCATCTCTGCATCGGCAGCGGCGTCGTCGCCGACCCGCGCAAGTTCTGGTGGGAAGCCAAGCCGCTTGAGCAAAAGGGCCATGCCATCATCTCCCGCCTCGTCATCGACGAGCGCACCATGGTCTCCGACCTCACTCACCGACTGCTCGACCTTGCGTGGGAGGACTACCGCACCAAGGTCCTCGCCGAGGAACCGCGCGGCTCCACCGGCCGCGGCATCACGCCCGCCTACCTCGACGAGGTCGGCCAGGCGCAGATCACCTACTCCGATTTCCTCGCCGGCCCGAATTACTTCGCCCGCAAGCTCGCCCAGCGCGCCGACCGCGCGCTCCGCACCATCCAGCATGTCTGCCGCGTCTCGCCCGAGACCTTCGCCGGTTTCTTCGACACCCTCACCACCGCCGAGCAGCGCGCCAATGGCGAGGCGGTCGCGGCCGGCGTGTTCGCCAAATCCGAGTTTGATTTCACGCAGTTCCGCGGCACCCAGCCCTTCACGCTCAACCTCCCGCGCCTGACCGAGGTCTACTGGCAGGCCGGCACCGCTCTCGCGAAGAACATCGGCGAAGTGCGCGAGCTGATCCTCCGCGAGCTGGCCGCCGGCCGCACCGTCATCGGCGAGTTCGGCCAGGCCTACTGGCTCGACAAACGCCACGGCTACTCGCCCAACGTCACGGCCTCGCACACCTACACGCCGGAGTTCTTCGAAAGCGCCGGCATCCCGGTGCAGCGCATCCACACCTTCGGTGTGGCCAAGGCCTACGACACCAAGGTCGGCACGCACACGTTCCTCACGCAGATGGACGACGCCCAGCCGCTCACTGTCCGCCTCAAGCAGATCGAGTTCGGCACCAGCACCGGCCGCCAGCGCATGGTCGGCTGGTATGATGCCGTGGAAAAAGGCGATGTTCTCCGTTACGGCGGCTACCAAGACCTGATGATCAACAAAATCGACGCCCTCACCGGCGCCGCCGAGCTGCTCATCTGCACCGCCTACGAGGATGCCGCCGGCAGGCGCTACCACCACGTGCCCCGCAACGAGGCCGTCCGCAAAGCCCTCAAGCCCGTTTACTCGAAGCATCCCGGCTGGACCGGGGACATCTGCGGTGTTCGCAAATTTGCCGACCTGCCGCGGAACGCCCAGCTCTACGTCGCCGCGATGGTGCGTTCGCTCGTGGATGTCGCCTATGGCTCGGGTCCCCGCCCGACCACCCTGCCCAACCTGCGTTACCTCGGCGTTGGCCCGGAACCATCGCAGATCATCAAGGATGTGCCGGCGACGGCGGAACTGATCCGGCTCTGAGCCGGATCGGAGTTGGGAGA
>JAYTUA010000109.1:0-7406 GCA_043745015.1 Opitutaceae bacterium
GTCTGCGCGAAGGCGTGCAGAATGCGCTTAATCAGGTCGGCGAACAACTGGGGGCCATCAACGCCAAGCTTACCAAGATCGAAGAGGCCCAGAAGGCCCGCGCGGCCGCTCCCGGCGGCAAGGGCGCCGTCCCGACCGGCGTGCTCAATGCCGACGGCACCTACGCCATCGCCCCCGGTGACACGCTCGCCAAGATCGCGCGCAAGTTTGCCGTGAAGCTGGACGCCATCGAGGCGGAGAATCCCGGGCTCGACCCGGCCAAACTCAAGGTCGGCCAGAAAATCCGCATTCCGAAGAAGTAACTTCCGGAGATAATTATTCCCCGTGCCTCCCAGACCTTGTGTCGCGGAGGCATTTTTTTCGCCATGCCCCAGTCACCCAAGCCGCCCCGGCGCTGGCAGCGCCTGCGTTCCGAACCGCACGCGACCACCCGGATCTTTGACGTGGTGCGGGCCATCTACCGGCATCCGCTGCGGGAAAAGGAGCAGGATTTTTTTGTCATCAATGCACCCGATTGGGTGAATGTGATCGCGCTGACGCCGGAGCACCACCTCGTGCTCGTCCGTCAATTCCGCTATGGCACGGATGATTTCTCCCTCGAGATCCCGGGCGGGGTGATCGATGCCGGGGAGGATGCGATCGCGGCCGGCGTGCGGGAGTTGCGCGAGGAATCGGGGTTTGTCGGCACGTCGGCGCGTCTGCTCGGCTCGGTGCATCCCAACCCGGCCATGCAAAGCAATCGCTGTCATCTGGTGCTCGTCGAAAATGCCCGGCCCGGGGCGGACCTGGAATGGGATCCGGACGAGGAACTCGAGATCATGACCAAGCCGGTCGGTGAAATCTATGACCTGGCCGGCACGGGAGCCATCACGCATGCCATGGTGCTGAATGCCCTGCTGCTCTTTGCGCCGTATTGGGAGAAACTGAAATCCCGCCCCGTTTGACTTCAAACCGGCCGCGACTTAACTGCCCGCAACCGATGGAATCCACCGCTGCCACCGCGATTTTCGCCAACACCCCCGAAAGCCTCGGGGTTGGACTGGGGACGAGTCTGCCCGCTTCCCTGGAGCGGGAAATCCGGGCGATCTACCGGCGCAGCCCGCTCTATCCCCGGCGGTTTCCCCTGCATGCGGAGCCTTTGGCGTGGTCCTGTTACCGGGAAATTCCGGTGCTGAACAAACAGGAGATCGTCCAATACGGCCACACGGCTTTCTTTGCCGACTACGCGGAAATTGAGCGCGGGTTCGCGCAGAAGAAGTACGAATACGAGCACACCTCGGGTACGACCAGCGGACCGATGACGGTCGTGATGGAAGACGGCTGGTGGAATGCACAGACGCGCCGCGCCTACCTCGCCCATCCGCCGCTGGCGAAATATGCCGACCGGCCCTACCGCAAGTGCGTCCTGGCTCCGGTGGGATGTTCGAGCAACCTCTGCCCCTACGAGGATCATCCGTTCCCGCACCGCTACTTCGACGGCACGGTCTACCTGAACCTCTCCAGTGATCCGTTTGCGTTCCCGGAGGCGGAGTGGGACCGCATCGTGCTGGAACTGCAGGCGGTCAGGCCGCAGGTGATTGAAGGCGAGCCGGTGTATCTTTCGCTGCTGGCCCGGGCCTTGAAAAAACGCCGGGTCGCGGTGGCCACGGTGGAGACCGTGATCCTCACCTACGGCAAGGCCAGCCGGCAGCACAGCCGCCGCATCGAGGAAGCCTTTCCCGGCGCCGCCCAGGTGGACCTCTATGGTTCAACCGAGGCGGGTTACCTGTTCGTCGGGGATGCCTTTGCGGACAACCTGCGCGTGGTGGAAGGGAACGCCTTCATCGAGCTCACCCCGTGGCGCGAGGGCGCGGCGGAAATATTCCAGATCAATGTCACTACGCGCGACCGTGAGGCGATGCCGCTGCTGCGTTATCACACCGGCGATATCGTGCGCCGCACGCCCGACGGTTACCGGATTCTCGGCCGGGAGAAAGACCTGCATTGCCGCCCCGACGGCGCGGTCGTGTCGGCCTTCGAGGTGGACGCAGTGTTGCCCGCGGGGTTCGCCTGCTGGCACTGGAGCCTGGTGCAGGTATCGGAACAGCGCTGGGACTTTCAGTATGTGGCCGATGAACTCGCGCCCAAGGGCATGGCCCAGGCCATTGCCACGGCCTTGGGCGAGGGAGTGCGGGTGAATCTCTTCCGGCGGAAATTCATCCAGCCAGCCACGAGCGGGAAATTCGCCCTGCTGAAGCCCTTGCAGCGGTAAACGCGCCTGCTTCAGGCGGCGGTTAGGCTGACTAATAAGCCACGGCGCATTTTGCAGTGCCTTGCCAAGGGGCCGGGGTCGCGATTTCCTCTGCTTTGACCTCAGGCCCCACCCCGGCAAAAATTCCCCGATCCGCACGATGAACCTACTCGGCTCGCTCTTCAGCTCCTCCTTGGGCAGAAAGCTACTCATGGCGGCGACCGGATTGGTGCTCTTCGGGTTTGTCACCGGTCACCTGCTGGGCAACCTCCAGATTTTCCTGCCGCCGGAGAAGATCAACGCCTATGGCCACATGCTCGAATCCCTCGGCGCCGGCTTGTGGCTCATCCGGCTCTTCCTCCTCGTTTGCGTCCTGATCCACGTCTGGCTTGCCATTCAGCTCACGATCGAAAATCGCGCCGCCCGGCCCCAGGACTACGGGGTCAGTTATGTTAACCGGGCGACGCTGGCCTCGCGCCTCATGGCCCAGACCGGTATCGTGGTGTTGGCCTTCATCCTTTTCCACCTGGCGCATTTCACGCTGCGCGCCGGCCATCCCGAGTGGAGCGAGCACACCTACCAGCTCGCCAACGGCCCGGCCGTCCGCGACGTCTACAACATGGTGGTCCACGGTTTCTCAAGCGTCAGCGTATCGGTGTTCTACATCATCGCCGTCGGGCTGCTCAGCTACCATCTCGCTCACGGCATTGTCAGCATGCTGCAGACCCTCGGGTTGAAGAATGAGAAATGGACGCGCGGGCTCGAGCGTTTCGCGATCGCCTACTGCTGGGGCTACTTCCTTCTCAATGCGGCCATCCCGGCCGCGGTGCTCGGCGGCCTCGTGAAGCTCCACGTCTGATCCTTACCCGCCATGGCCACCCTCGACTCCAAGACTCCCTCCGGCCCGCTCGCTGACAAGTGGCAGAAGCACAAGTCCGACATCAAGCTCGTCAACCCGGCCAACAAGCGGAAATACGAAGTCATCGTTGTCGGGGCCGGCCTCGCGGGTTCCTCGGCCGCCGCCACGCTGGCCGAGCTCGGGTACAAAGTTAAAAACTTCGTCTTCCACGACAGCCCGCGGCGCGCCCACTCCATCGCCGCGCAGGGTGGCATCAACGCCGCCAAGAATTACCAGAATGACGGCGACTCCGTTCACCGGCTCTTCTACGACACGCTCAAGGGTGGCGATTATCGCGCTCGCGAGGCCAATGTTCACCGTCTCGCCGAGGTCTCGGTCAACATTATCGACCAGTGCGCCGCGCAGGGCGTGCCTTTCGCCCGCGAATATGGCGGCCTGCTCGCCAACCGCTCGTTCGGCGGCGCGCAGGTCTCGCGCACCTTTTACGCGCGCGGCCAGACCGGCCAGCAGCTCCTGCTCGGCGCTTACTCCGCGCTCTCGCGCATGGTGGGGCAGGGCGGCGTCGAGTTGCACACCAACGCCGAGATGCTGGACTTGGTCGTCGTCGACGGCCACGCCAAGGGCATCATCGTCCGCGACCTGATCTCGGGCGCCATCACCCGCCACAGCGCCGACGCCGTCGTGCTCGCCACCGGCGGCTATGGCAATGTCTTCAACCTTTCCACCTACGCCCGCCAGTCCAACGCCAGTGCCATCTGGCGGGCCTACAAGCGTGGCGCCTGCCTCGCCAACCCGTGTTACACGCAGATTCACCCGACCTGCATCCCGGTGAGCGGCGACTACCAGTCCAAGCTTACCCTCATGTCCGAGTCGCTGCGCAACGACGGCCGCATCTGGGTGCCGAAGAAGAAGGAAGACGCGAAGAAAGACCCCGCCTCCATTCCTGAGGCTGACCGCGACTATTACCTCGAGCGCATCTACCCGAGCTTTGGCAACCTCGCTCCGCGTGACGTTTCCTCCCGGGCGGCCATGCGCATGTGCGACGAAGGCCGCGGGGTCGGCGAGACCGGCCTTGGCGTCTACCTCGACTTTGCCGACGCCATCAAACGCCTCGGCGAGCCCGCCGTCCGCGAGCGCTACGGCAACCTCTTCGACATCTACCACGAGATCACGGCGGAGAACGCCTACCAGACGCCGATGCGCATCTTTCCCGCCGTCCACTACACGATGGGCGGCCTCTGGGTGGACTATAACCTGATGTCCAACATCCCCGGGCTCTTCGTGCTCGGCGAGGCCAACTTCTCTGACCACGGGGCCAACCGCCTCGGCGCTTCCGCCCTCATGCAGGGCTTGGCCGACGGCTACTTCGTCATTCCCTACACGCTGGGCGATTATCTGGCCGGCCAGAAACCCGGCTCGCGGTCGGTGTCGGACCGCGTAGAGTTCACGCAGGCCGAGCAGAATGTCACCGCGATGACGCAGCGTTTCTTGGGCAACAAGGGCAAGCAGCCGGTCAGCCATTTCCACAAGCGCCTCGGCAAGATCATGTGGGAGCACTGCGGCATGGCGCGCACCAAGGCCGGCCTGCAGGAAGCGCTCCAGAAAATCCCCGCGCTGCGCGAGGAATTCCACGCCAACGTCCTCGTCCCCGGCTCGGCCGACACGCTCAACCAGTCGCTCGAGCAGGCCGGCCGTGTGGCTGACTTCATCGAGCTCGGCGAACTGCTCTGCCGCGACGCCCTCACGCGCGAGGAGAGCTGCGGCGGCCACTTCCGCGAGGAATTCCAGCATCCCGACGGCGAGTGCAAACGCGACGACGAGAAGTTCGCGCACGTTGCGGCCTGGGAATACCAAGGCGAGGGCCAGACCCCGCGCCGCAACACCGAGCCGCTCAACTACGAGTTCACCAAGATGAGCGTCCGCTCCTACAAATAACCGCGAGGCCTTCCATCATGGTCGCTGAACAATCTTCCAAGAAACTTTTCTCCGTCACACTGCGCGTCTGGCGCCAGGCCGGTCCGTCGCAGCCCGGCAAGTTTGTCGATTACGCGGCGGCGAACGTGAGCCCCGACATGTCGTTCCTCGAGCTGCTCGACGTCGTGAACGACGGGCTCACCGTGAAGGGTGGGGAACCGATCGCGTTCGCGCACGACTGCCGCGAGGGCATCTGCGGCACCTGCTCCTGCACGATCAACGGCAAGCCGCACGGACCGGGCAAGGGCATCGCCACTTGCCAGCTGTACATGCGCAGTTTTACCGAGGGCGACACGATCGTGGTCGAACCCTTCCGCGCCCGCGCCTTTCCCCTGGTCAAGGACCTCGTCACCGACCGCAGTGCCTTCGACCAGATCCAGCAGGCCGGCGGATTCATTTCCGTCCGCACCGGCGCCGCGCCTGATGCCAATGCGATTCCCGTGCCGAAGGAGGATGCGGACCTGGCGATGGATGCCGCGGCCTGCATCGGCTGCGGCGCCTGTGTCGCCGCCTGCAAGAACGCCAGCGCCATGCTTTTTGTCGCCGCCAAAGTCTCGCACCTCGGCCTGATGCCGCAGGGCCAGCCCGAGCGCGACCGGCGCGTGCTGGCCATGGTGCAGACGATGGACGAGGCCGGCTTCGGCAACTGCACCAACCAATACGAGTGCAGCGCCGTGTGCCCGAAAAACATCACGCACGATTTCATCGCACGGATGAACCGCGATTATATGAAGGCGCTCTTCACGACCCGCTTCAAGCCGGTCTCGAACGCCGCGGGCGGCGGGGCCGGTTGAGCCACGGCCGTTCGTGGCGTGATTCCCCTTGAATAGGAGTGGGGTGGGACTAGTTAGCTGATGCCCACATCCCACAACTAACTACCATGAAAATAGTAATTCGTTTTCTCGTCGTGAGTGTATTTCTCGCGACTGTTTCATCGGTTTCCGCCGCAGTGGAGACCAGCGCGCCGGTGTCTCCGACGCTCCAAGGCCGGACCGGGTCTACCCAAATGATTGTATCCCACAAGAACGTCTTGTCAGCCACGGAACTGACCAAGTATCAGCAGCTGGAGCAGGCCGCCAGGGCCAAGACCGAAAAACAGTCAGCCGGCGAAGGCATGGACAAATCCACTATGATTATCATCGCGGTCGTCGCCGTGGTGGTCGTGGTGGCTGTGGCCAGCGGTGGTGGTGGTGGCGTGGGTGGCGTGGGTGGCGGTTATTGATTTCGAACATCCACAGGTTGATTGTACGCTGCCGTTCGGTATCCGAACGGCAGCTTCCTTTCCCGTGAGGTCAATCATCCGGCTGGTCCCGGCGCTCGGGGTCTTGTTACTGTGCGGCTGCACCTCGGTGGGGTCTTTCCGGGGCATTTCGCTCACGGGCGACAGCCTCTACATCAGCGGGCTTCCGCCGATCCGACAGGACAAGGCTTATACTTGCGGTCCGGCCTGTGTGGCGGCGGTGGCCGCTTATTGGGGCGTCGCGCTGGCGGAATTCAAGGCCAAGTGTGCTGCGGCCCCGCAGGATACCACAGGACCAGATCTGCGGACTATGGCTGAATCCCTCGGCCTGCGGGCACTGGTGTTTCAAGGTTCGTTTGCCGACCTGCAGGACAATCTACGTCAAGGCCGGCCGGTGATTGTCATGATCCCCCAACCGCCGGACCCGGCATTGCGCCAGGCCGGGCTGATCGGCGCCTTGGCGTTGGCGGTGAGCGAACACGTTTCGCATCCGTCCCACTGGGTGGTGGTCATTGGCATGACCGGCGATCAGCAGGTCATCGTCCATGATCCGGCAGCGGGGCCATTGCAGATAAAGTCAGATGTCTTTCAGGAGTGGTGGCGGCGGATGAACAATCTGTGCGTGCTGATCGTTTCCCGTTAGTGATTAGTTTTCAGCTTATGCTGCGGCCAGTTGCGCGATTCTGCAACTTTCGCCCGGGCGCGGTGTTCTTTCGGTATCAACCAACTCTTACTATGAAAACCGCTCTTATCTCCGTTCTCACCGCGACCCTCCTGGGCTTCGGTTCTCTTGCGAGCGGTCGTCCTTTCGACGCCGCCGACTATACCGCCATCATCTTCACCCTCTGCCTCGTGGCCTGGACCGTGAACCAATACAGCCGCGTCCCGCGCTCGCTGTTGCGGTACCGCCCGCTCCACGTCCCGGCGCCGGTCCAATCCCGGGTGACCGCGGCCAGTGTCCACCGTCTGGCGGCCTGATCGGATAACATCCGCAACCCGCAGCCCCGGTTCTACCGGGGCCGTTTTATTTGGCGACCACCGGCACCGTCCCCGAGCGGGTGAGGTGCACCTTCTCAAATTTGTCGTCTAGGATCAGGAGAATG
>JAYTUA010000110.1:0-1932 GCA_043745015.1 Opitutaceae bacterium
CGTCATCGCACTCGCGCTGCTGCTGGTCGCCGGCTCTTTCGCACTCTACCCGCGGATGGGCAAGATCTTCCTGCCCGACTTCAACGAGGGCACCTCGACTATCAACATTCTGTCCGCGCCGGGCACCTCGCTGGTCGAGTCGGACCGCATCGGCACGATTGCCGAGAAACTGCTGCTCAGCGTGCCGGAGGTCGTCTCCACGGGCCGGCGCACCGGCCGCGCCGAACTCGACGAGCACGCCGAAGGCGTCCACTATACCGAGATCGACGTGGACTTCCGGAAGTCCGCCCGCAGCCGCAACCAGATACTCGACGATATCCGCAGCAAGCTCAGGCAGATCCCCGGCATCGTGATGAACGTCGGCCAGCCCATCTCGCACCGGCTCGATCATCTGCTCTCGGGCGTCCGTGCACAGATCGCGGTGAAAATCTTCGGCCCCGATCTCGACCAACTGCGTCTCTATGCCGCCGGGGCTGAGGCCGCGTTGAAAGGCATCCCGGGCTTGGTCGATCTCCAGACGGAAAAGCAGGTCCTGATCGACCAGGTAAAGATCCAGGTCAACCGCGAGAAAGCCGCCGCGTATGGCCTGCAGGCCGGGCAGCTCAACGAGTTGCTCGAAACAGCGCTCAATGGCCGCGTGGTGGCCGATATTCTGGAAGGGCAGCGCACGTATAATCTCGTCGTTCGCTTCAACGAGGCCTCGCGAATCAACCCTGCCGCCATCCGGGACCTGCTCATCGACACCCCGGTTGGAGGCAAAGTGCCGCTCTACCTCGTGGCCGACGTGCGCGAGAGCAAAGGTCCCAACCAAGTCCTCCGTGAGGATGTGCAGCGCCGTATCGCCGTTTCCGCAAATGTCTCGGGTCGTGACCTCGGCTCCGTCGTAGCCGACATCCAAAAGACCCTTGGAGAAAAACTGCACCTCGAAACCGGCTATTTCATCAGCTACGAAGGCCAGTTTCAGAGCCAGCAGGAAGCCACGCGCATCATCGCAATTCTCGCGGTCTTCACCTTCGGCATGGTTTTCCTGCTCCTCTATACCCACTTCCGTTCGGGCATGATTGTCGCGCAGATCCTGGTCAACATTCCGCTGGCGTTCATTGGCGCGCTGGTGCTCACCTATTTCATGGTAGGCCAGGTGTCGATCGCGACGCTGGTCGGCCTCATCACGCTGGCCGGGATCGCGTCGCGCAACACCATCATGATGATCTCGCACTACCTCCACCGGATGGAGCACGAGGGCGAGAAGTTCGATGAGCACATGATCATCCGCGGCTCGCTGGAGCGACTCGTGCCCGTCACCATGACGGCGCTCACCGCGGGTCTCGCGCTCATTCCGCTCGTGCTCGCCGCCGACCAGCCTGGCAAGGAGATTCTTTATCCGGTCGCCGTCGTCATCCTTGGCGGGCTCATCAGCTCGACCTTCCTCGACATGGCCGTGACGCCCGCCGTGTTCTTCAAGTTCGGCCGCAAGGCGTCCGAGAAATACCTGGCCCGCGCCAAGGCCGATCCCCTCGACGCGACCGAGTGAGCTCCTGATTTTCGCCCCTGTTCCTTTGCCCCTCTCAACCATGAAAAATACATCCCATCGTTCCCTCCGCGGACTGGCCTTCATTGCCGGCGCCGCTTTGCTGTTTGCCTCCAGTCCGCTGCTTCGCGCCCACAACGACGACAAGAAAGGCGCCGAGATGGCGAAGCCGACAACGGCGGCGGCCGCGCTCGAGCAAGCGCACCAACTCCACATGGTACTGGCCGATCAGGTGAAGGACAAAAACCTGAAGCCGGTGCACGAGACGGCGGAGAAGCTTACCGAAGTGCTCAACGCGCTGCCGGCCCTCTCGAAAGATTTGCCAACCGACAAGAAGAAGCGGGTGGAAGGCGCAGTGAAGAACCTCGCCAAGGCGCTCGACGCCCTGCACGACGCCGCGGACG
>JAYTUA010000111.1:0-7374 GCA_043745015.1 Opitutaceae bacterium
AGTGTCTACTTACGTTGCTTGGGCGCAAGTGCTAACGCAGCCCCGCGGTCGCGAGCCATCGCGGTCCCGGGGTGGTGCTCAGATATGAATCGCCTGGCCGAAGGTCGCCAGCGCGGCCTCGCCGAGGGCCTCGGACAGCGTCGGGTGCGCGTGGATCGAGTGGTGGATTTGCTCCAGTCATTCCGTTCGCGGCCACTTGAAGCCCATTTATTAAATACACGTAATCAACATTAGTGTTGATTACATGTATTTAATAATCAACCTCCCCGGCATGTGGAATGAACGGCAGACCATAGAGATTTTCCATCTGCTCTTCCTTGCCCAACTGGGGCGGCGGGTGGACAAGTCGCTCTTTGCCGTGAAGGGCGGCTGCAACCTGCGCTTCTTCCTCCGCAGCATCCGCTACTCGGAGGACATCGACCTCGACATCCATACGATGGCGACCGCCACCCTCAGGAACAACGTCGAGACCATCCTCGCCTCACCGGCATTGAAGCTCTCGCTCCGGACCAAGCAGATCGAGGTCGAGCACGTCACTTCCGCCAAACAAACCCCCACCACCCAGCGATGGAAAGTGGGCCTCCGACTGGCCGGTGGCCCCCCGATTCCCACCAAGATCGAATTCTCGCGGCGCGGGCTTGACGCGGATCATCTGCTCGCACCGGTGGATGCCGAACTCGTGCGGGCGTATGAACTTCACCCCATCCTCGCCCCGCATTACTCCGCGGAGGCTGCCTTTCGGCAGAAGATCATTGCGCTGGCCCACCGGACCGAGACACAGGCCCGCGACATCTTCGATCTAAAATTACTGCTGGATGGTGGCGCGGGGCGCCAAGCATTGCCTCCCGTCGTGGCGAAGGTAACCGCCCGCGCCATCGAAAACGCGCTGACCATCGGGTTCGATGAGTTTTCCGGACAGGTGCGGGCCTACCTGACCCGCGACTATCAGGAATACTACGGCGCGCGGAAAGTCTGGGAATCCCTGCAGGACGAGGTCGTGCGGACCCTGGGAGAGCGAAAGCCATGAATCAGATCGAAGCCCTGCAAAAAATCCAAAGCCTGGGAACGCCCGCCTTTGAAACCCGGGATGTGGCCACACTGCTGCGCGCCAGCCCCGCCAACGCTTCACTGCTGCTCCGGCGACTGACCGATGGTGGTTTCCTGCACAAGGTCGCGCGTGGTCGCTGGACCACCGTGACCAAGGGAACCCGCGAACATTTGATGGAGCAACTGGCCGCCCCCTACCCCGCCTACGTCTCCCTGCAGTCGGCGCTGTTCCGGCACGGCCTGGTTGAGCAGGTGCCGGCGGTGCTTTATGCGGTCACGCTGGGCCGGGCACGACGGTGGGATACGCCGTTGGGCACCATTTCCTTTCACCGCCTGCCGGCCGGACTCTTCGGCGGATTTGTCACCGCGGATGATGGCACCAAGCGCGCCAGCGCGGAGAAGGCTCTCTTCGACCTCGCCTATCTCAGTCCGACCAGGTCACGCCTGTTCACGAGCCTGCCTGAGCTGGAACTGCCAAAATCATTTCACTGGAGCGAAGTCCGCTGCTGGACGCAGAAGATCGCCGGACAAAACCGACGGACCTTCGTCGAGCAAAAACTCGCCGCGTATCGCTGACCGCGGCGGGAGGCAGCGACCCTGCCCTACATCAAATATGTATCGCCTGACCGAGGGTCGCGAGGGCGGCCTCACCGAGGGCCTCGGATAGCGTCGGGTGCGCGTGGATCGAGTGGTGGATGTCCTCGATCGTGGCCTCGAGGTTCATCGCGAGGCCATACTCGGCGATCAGCTCGGTGGCCTCGTTCCCTATGATGTGCACGCCGAGGATCTCGCCCGTCTTCGCCTCGGCGATGACCTTCACAAACCCCTCGGTGTCGCCGGCCGCGACGGCCTTGCCGACGGCGGTGAACGGGAACTTGCCAACCTTGTAGTCGAGCTTCTTCTCCTTGGCCTGCTTCTCGGTCAGACCGGTGCTGGCGACCTGCGGCTGGCAGTAGGTGCAGCCCGGGAAATTGCCGACCTGCTTCGGCTTGGCGTGGCCGAACATGCCCTCGACGGCCTGCACGGCGCGGAACGAGGCGACGTGCGCGAGCCACGGCGGGCCCTGGATGTCGCCCGCGGCGTAGAGGCCGGGCGTGCTGGTCTGGTAATTGGCGTCCACCTTCACGAACCCGCGGTCGAGCTCGAGCTTCACCTTGGGCGAGACGAGGCCCTCGAGGTTGGCCATGATGCCGATGGCCACGAGGATGCTGTCCACCTCGAGCTCGGTCTTGGCGCCGTCCTTCACGAGGTCGAGCTTCACGCTCTTGTCGCCGACGCGGATGTTTTCGCACTTAGTGCCGGTGTGGACCGCGATGCCCTGCTTGGCGAAACTGCGCTCGAGGAGCTTGGCGACTTCCTCATCCTCGACGGGCAGAACCTGCGGCAGCATCTCGATGAGCGTGGTTTTCACCCCAAAGGCGTTGAAGAAATACGCAAACTCCACGCCGATGGCGCCGGCACCGATGATCGCGAGGGACTTCGGCGGAGTCTTGGCGGCGAGGGCCTCGCGGGAGGTCATCACGCGCATCCCGTCCACCGCCAGGCCCGGGAGGGGCTTGGGCCGCTGGCCGGTGCAGAGCAAAATATTCTTCGTCTTGAAAAATTTACCCCGGTGCTCGCCGGCCGTGACCTCAACCATGCCGGGCATCACGACCGAGCCCTTGCCGACGAAGTAATCCACCTTGTTTTTCTTGAAGAGGAACTCGACACCCTTGGCCATCTGGGCCGCGATGCCGCGGGAACGCTCGACGACCTTGGCGAAATCGAAGCCGACCTCCTTGACGCTCAGGCCGTAGGCCTCGGCCTTCTGGAAGGTGCGGTAGAGCTCAGCGCTCTTCAGCAGGGCCTTGGTCGGGATGCAGCCCCAGTTGAGGCAGGTGCCGCCGGCGCGCTCCAGCTCGATGACGGCGACCTTCTTGCCCAGCTGCCCGGCACGGATCGCCGCCACATAGCCGGCGGGACCGCCACCGATGATCACCAAGTCGTAAATTGCGTCAGGCATGGTTTGATTTGTGAGGGGGGAAAGTCGCCCCGGGCACCGGTCTCGTCAAATTGAATTATAACTTAGCCGAAGCTCCCCTACCCCAGACAAATCACGGAAGGGCTGAACCACGGAGCCGAACTATTCCACATCTCCGTTCTTCCGCGCTTCCGCGATCTCTTTTTAGATATCAATCACATCGTCGCGCTTCGTCTCACGCGGCGGTCCCGGCGGCTTGGGCGGGGGCCGCATCAGCCGGTTGAGCACCAGATTGGTCACACTGACGATCAACGCGCCGAGCAGCGCCGACCCGAACCCGGCGACGTGGAAACCCTCCACCAGCCGGCCCACGATGTAGAACAGGAAGGCATTGATCACCCAGATGCCCAGCCCCAGCGACAGGACGATGAAGGGCAGGGTGAAGAGCAGCAGCAGGGGCTTGAGGACGACGTTGAAGAAACTCAGCAACAGCACGACCACGGCCAGCGTGGCGCCGTTGTCGCAGCTGATGCCCGGCACTAGCTTCTCCGCCAGGACGACGCCCAGGGCCAGAATCAGCCACCGCACCAGCAGATTGACGAACGCATTGTTCATTGAATGATGGTTTCACCTTTGCCGCACCCCCCTGCGGAGCAATGAAAATTCTCATCGTCCAAGACTACCTCCGCAGCGGCGGCACCGAGCGCCAGTCCGTGTTCATGGCCACGGCCTTCGCCAAGGCCGGCCATGAGGTCACCCTCCTCACCTTCCGCCCGCGCGGCGTGCTGGCGCTTGACGGCGAACAGCAGCCCTTCGCCTTCCGGTCGCTGCAATCCTTCGACACGCGCCTCGATTGGTTTGCCCCGGGCTTGCTGCGCACCGCCGAGGAGGCCGCGCCCGACCTCGTGCTCTGCATGGGCCGCATGGCCAATTGCTACGCGGGCTTCATCCAGTCGCGCCTGCCCCGGGCCGCCGTCGTCTGCACCATGCGCACGGGCAAGCTCCTCCCCTGGCTCTTCGTGCGCTCCCTGCAGCGCTGCCGGCACGTCATCGCCAACAGCCACGTCGCCAAGCGCGTCATCATCGACGATCACGACATCCCCAGCCACAAGGTCACCGTCATCCACAATCCCGTGCTGCGTTTCACCGACGACACGGCCACGCGCAACACCGCACTGCGGCGCTACCACGGCGCCAACCCCAGCACGGTCGTCCTGCTCAACGTCGCCATGTTCCGTCCCTGGAAAAACCAGCGTGAGCTCATCGAGATCTGTTCCCGACTCCCCGGCTACGTGGACTGGCAGCTCTGGCTGGCGGGCGACGGTCCCACCCGGAAAAAGTGCGAGCGCGTGGCCCATGACCTCGGGCTCGGCGGCCGCGTGAAGTTTCTCGGCTACCAGCCCGAGCCCACCCCGCTCTACCTTGCCGCCGACCTCGCCGTGCTCACCTCCCAGAGCGAGTCGCTCTCGAACTACCTGATCGAGGCCCAGCTGCACGGCCTGCCGGTCGTCGCCTACGATATCGTCGGTGTAGGCGAGTGCTTCGCCCCCGAGCGCTCCGGCTGTCTGATCAAGAACCGCGATCAGCCCGCCTTCGTCTCCGCGCTCGACCGCCTCATCCGCGAACCGGCCTTGCGGAAACGCTTCGCCGAGCACGCCCGCCGTCATGCCCAATCGCATTTCGTGCCCGAGCGGCAGGTCCAGGCCCACCTCAACCTCTTCCGCGAGCTGACGAAGAGCTAGCATGGGATTTGAACACTGTAGGAGCGGCTTTACGCCGCGATGGCGGCAAATGCCCGACCAATTTCGGGGCATAAAGCCCCTCCTACAGTCAACCTCTCCTGACCGCGTTATGTCAGCAGACCCGGCCGGCGGCGCGCCCTGATTTGCGTTCCGCGCAATCACGCCCTTCCTCCCAATCGTGCCCACCCTGCCCAGCCCCGCCCCCGAATCCATCCGCCTGCGCGGCGTGCGGCAGAATAATCTCAAGGGCTTCGACCTCGATCTGCCCTTGGGCCGCTACATTGTCGTCACGGGGCTGAGCGGCGCGGGCAAATCCTCCCTCGTTTTCGACACGCTGCACGCCGAGGGCCAGCGCCGCTACGTCGAGACTTTCAGCGCCTACACCCGGCAGTTCCTCGACCTGCTCGACAAACCCAAGGTGGATTCGGTGGAAAACATCCGCCCGTCCATCGCCATCGAGCAGACCAACACCGTCAAGACCTCGCGTTCCACCATCGGCACGATGACCGAGCTGACCGACTTCTTCAAAGTCTGGTTCAGCCACGTCGCGGAATGCTACGACCCCGCCACGGGCGAGAAGGTCGAGGACGACACCCCCGCCGCCATCTGGGCCAAAACCTTGGCCGCTCAGCCTGCTGCGACGCTCCTGCTCTGCTTCCGCATCACCAAGCCCGACAATCTCAAGTGGGTCGAGGTTCTCACCAGCATCAAGGGCCAGGGCTATACGCGCGTGCTGCTTCCTGATGGAGGCGGGACGCCCTCGTCCCGCTTGGCCCTTGCCAAGTTAGACGAGCTGCTTGCCGTCAAACCCGACGCCGCACTCAAGCACACGAAGGCGCTCTACGTCATCCAGGACCGCCTGCTGATCAGCGCCAATAGCAAATCCCGTTTTCTGGAAGCCTGCGAAGCCGCGCTCCATTTCGGTAAGGGAGAGGTCTTCCTCTTCGCCAATCCAAAATCCGCAATCGAAAATCCAAAATACCAAGAGGCCGGCCACTTCTCCCGCGGGCTGCATTCGCCGAAGACCGGCCGCACTTTCCGCCCGGCCACCCCGGGGATGTTTTCCTTCAACTCCCCGCTCGGCGCCTGCCCGAAATGCCGGGGCTTTGGTCGCACCATCGACATCGACTACCGCCTGGCCATCCCCGACCATTCGCTCTCCATCGAGGACGGCGCGATCCGGCCGTGGGAAGGCGAGATCTACGGCGAGTCCAAGAAAGACCTCCTCCGGTTCACGAGGAAGCTCGGCATCCCGACCAGGGTTCCGTTCGCGCAACTCACCGCCGAGCAAAAGACCTTCATCATCGACGGCTCGCCGGGATACAAAAGCGATGACCCGGTGATGGGGTGGCCCAAGCTCTGGTATGGGCTCAGGGGCTTCTTCCGCTACCTCGAGAAGGCGACCTACAAGATGCACGTGCGGGTCTTCCTCTCGCGCTACCGGGCCTACAACCAGTGCCCCGACTGCGGCGGCGCGCGGCTCCAGCCCGAGGCCTTGTGCTGGCAATGGCAGGGCCACTCCCTCCCGCAGCTCTACCAGCTGCCCGTCGGAAAATTGCTGACCCTCGTGCAGGCCCACAGCGCACCCGCAGGCCGTGAGAACTCCGCCCTCCACCAGCGCGACCTGGCCCACGATTCCATCGTCACGCGCCTCCGCTACCTCGCGCAGGTGGGACTCGGCTACCTGACCCTCGACCGCACCTCGCGCACCCTTTCCGGCGGCGAGGTCCAGCGCGTCAACCTCACCTCCTGCCTCGGCACCTCGCTCGTCGATACGCTCTTCGTCCTCGACGAGCCCTCGGTCGGACTGCACCCCCGCGACATTGACCGCCTCCTCGGCATCATCCGCACGCTCACCGACACCGGCAACACGGTCGTCGTCGTCGAGCACGATGAGGCGATGATCCGCGCCGCCGACCACGTCGTCGAGGTCGGCCCCGAGCCCGGCGCCCGCGGCGGCGAAATTGTTTTCCAAGGCACGGTCGGCGGCATGCTCCGGTCGAGCGACAGCATCACCGGCGCGTATTTCTCGGGCCGGCAGCGCATCGACCCGCCCGCGAAACGGCGGCCCGTTGAGATCATCAATCGAGAATCGAAAATCCAAAATCGAAAATCCAAACAAACCAATTGGCTCCGATTCACGAATGCCTCGAAGCACAACATCCAGAATCTCAGCTTCGCCATCCCGCTGGAAAGATTGGTTTGTTTGAGCGGTGTCTCCGGTTCGGGCAAGTCCACCCTCCTCGATAATGTCATCCACCAGGGCCTGCTCACCCGGCGCAGCCAGATGACCGAGGACCCGGCGGTGATCGAGTCCGTCCACAGCGATATCGCCTTCCCCGAGATTGTCCTCGTGGACCAGTCGCCGCTCAGCCGCACCCCCCGCTCCAACGCCGCGCTCTATTGCGAGGCCTGGGACTACATCCGCGAGCTCTACGCGATGACCCCCGTCGCGCAGGAAGCCGGGTTCAACGCCTCCAGCTTCTCCTTCAACAGCGGCGAGGGCCGCTGCGACCACTGCCAGGGGCTCGGCAGCGAGCGGGTCGAGATGCAGTTCCTCTCCGACGTCTTCGTGCCCTGCCCGATCTGCGAGGGCCGGCGCTTCAAGCCCGAGGTGCTGGCCAT
>JAYTUA010000112.1:0-1912 GCA_043745015.1 Opitutaceae bacterium
GAACACCTGCTCGGCGGTCTCGCCGCGCCGCTGGCGATCCCGGTGCAAAAGGCGCTGCGCACGTTCCAGCGGCGGGTGCTTGGCTGGCGGCGACACCAGGGTCCGCCGAAGGAGGTGTTTTTCCCGCAGGCGCGTGCACCGGGCGCGAGTTTGCAGCTCGATTGGACGCATGGAGCGGAACTGGGCGTGATCGTCGCCGGCCAGAAGTGGGAGCAGCTGCTGTGTCACGCCGTGCTGCCTTACTCGAACTGGCAGTGGGCGGTGCCGTGTCGGTCGGAGTCGATGTTATCGATGCGCGCCGGATTGCAGGCCGCGCTCTGGGCCGTGGGCGGCGTGCCCGCGAAGCTGCAGACCGACCACAGTTCGACGGCGACGCCTGTCCTGCATCGCACGACGGGCCAGCGCGGCTTCAACCTCGAATATCTGGCGTTGTGCCGGCATCTCGGGCTCGAACCCTGCACGATCAATCCGTCGTGCCCGCACGAAAACGGCGACATCGAATCGGCCAACGGCCACTTGAAGCGGCGGCTGGCGACGCATCTGACGCTGCGAGGCTCGCGCGAGTTTGCCGACGAGGCGGCGTTCGCCCGCTTCGTGGCCGAGGTCTGCACGGGGGCCAACGCACTGCGCAGCGTGAAAGTAGCCGAGGAGCGGACGCGGTTGCAGCCCTTGCCGGCGACGCGTTACCCGGAGGCGGACGAGACGCGGGTGCGTGTCTCGAGCTTCAGCACCGTGCGGATCAAGCAGTGCGCCTACTCGGTGCCGGCGAGACTCATCGGGGCCATGGTGGAGGCGCACATCACCGAAGGGGAAGTGGTCGTGCGGCATGACGGCGTCGAGATCGTGCGCTACCCCCGCACCGTCGGTCATCAGGCCCGGATCGATTATCGCCACATCATCGCGTCCTTGACGCGCAAACCGGGCGCCTTTGCCGGCTACATTTACCGGGAGGAGTTGTTCCCGCGGCCCGCGTTCCGGCAAGCCTACGACCAACTGGTCCTCGCCGATGAACGCCAAGCGGATCGCCATTACCTCGCCCTGCTCGCGCTGGCGGCCGAGCGGGGCGAGGACGAGGTGGCCACCGCGGTCGGCGTGGTGTTGCGCGCGGCGGGCGTGCCGTGGCCGCACGCCATCGAGGCGGCGCTCGGCCAGCGCGAAACGGTGGGGCCGGTCCTGGCGGCGTTTACGCCCGAACTGCAGAGCTACGATGCGCTGATCGCGGAGGTGAGCGCATGAGCGCCGGGGGAGCTTTGGCCGGCCCGCTGCGCTCGCTGCTCTTGACGACCATGGCGCGCGAGCACGAGGAGATCCTGGCCCGCGCCGAGGCGCAGAACTGGGGCTATCGCCGCTTCCTGAGCTATCTGGTGGAGAACGAAGTCAACGAGCGACTGCGCCGCCGCATCGAACGCCAGTTGAAAGAGTCGGGGCTGCCGCCGGGCAAGACCCTCGCGACGCTCGAAGAGAAAAAGCTCCCGGACAAAGTGCGACGGCAACTGCCGACCTTGCTCACGGGCGAACTGATCCGCCGGGGTGACAATCTGCTGTGCTTCGGGCTGCCAGGCCGCGGCAAGTCGCATCTGGTGGCGGCCCTCGGCCGTGAGTGGATCCAGCAGCACCAGTTGAAGGTCCTCTTCACGCCAACGTTCAAACTGGTCACGCAGTTGCTCGCGGCCAAACGCGACCTGAAGCTCCCGGGTGCCCTCGCGAAACTCGACCGCTTCGACGCCGTGATCCTCGACGACATCGGCTACGTGCAACAATCCCGCGAGGAAATGGAGGTGCTGTTCACCTTCCTCGCCGAACGCTACGAAAAAAAGTCCGTCGTCATCACCTCCAACCTGGTCTTCAGCCAATGGGACCAGATCTTCAAGGATGCGATGACGACCATGGCCGCCATCGACCGGCTCGTGCA
>JAYTUA010000113.1:0-7306 GCA_043745015.1 Opitutaceae bacterium
TACCGCCTCAACGACCGCTACACCTTCCGCCTGAACATCGACAATCTGTTTGACCGGAAGAATTACCTGGCGGTGGCGGGCGGCGTGTTCTGGGGCACGGGTCTCACCACGGCCACGGGCCGGAACATCCGGTTCACCACGACCGTGCAGTTCTGATCCCGATACTGATTCCCCCTCCCGCCTGTCGTGAGCTCTCTTTTGGGTTCTCCGGCAGCGGGCAGGAAACTGCCCCGCTGGAGTGTGATGTGCGCCGCTTCGGCGCGGCCGGTGACGGCCGCACGCTCGACACGGCCGCCATCAACCGGGCCATCCTCGCGGTCCAGGCCGCGGGGGGCGGCACGGTGGTGTTTCCCGCCGGGGATTACCTCAGTCACTCCCTCCGCCTCGCGAGCCATCTCACCCTGCGCCTGGCCTCCGGCGCCACGCTGATCGCGGCCGATCCACCGCCCCCGGGCGAACCAGGCGGTTACGATGCCCCGGAGGACGCGCCGCCCAACCTGCACCAGGATTTCGGCCACTCGCGGTTCCGCAACAGTCTCATCTGGGGCGAGGACCTGGAACACGTGGTGATCTGCGGCCCCGGCCGCATCTACGGCCGCGGCCTCAGCCGCGGCAACGGCCGCATTGCGCTCGGCGTGGGCCAGGTGGCGCCCCAGCCCCCGGGCCACCTGCCCGATGTGCTGGAGGCTGACGGGCGGATCGAGCCCGAGGGCGGCCCGGTGGAGCCGGGGCCTTTTGGCTACCCTCATGCGACGGACACTCTCCCCGCCGGCGTGGGCAACAAGGCGATCGCCCTGCGGGGCTGCCGCCACGTGACGGTGCGCGATCTCACCATTTTGCACGGCGGGCACTTCGCCATCCTCGCGACGGCCTGCGACCATGTCGTGATTGACCGCGTCTTGGTCGATACCAACCGCGACGGCATCGACATCGATGCCTGCGCCAATGTCCGGATTTCCAACTGCTCCGTCAACTCGCCGTGGGACGATGGCATCTGCGTCAAGTCCTCGTGCGGTTTCGGCGGGCTCCGGCCGGTTGAGAACGTGACGATCAGCGACTGCTTTGTGAGCGGGTTCGAGGAGGGCACGCTCTACGACGGCACGCGCTCGCGCGTCATCCGCCACCGGGGCGGGCCCATCGGGCGCATCAAGCTCGGCACCGAGGCCAGTGGCGGCTTCCGGAACATCACGATCAGCAATTGCATCTTCGAATTTTGCCGCGGCCTCGCGCTCGAGCAGGTGGACGGCGCGGTGATGGAGGACATTGTGGTCTCGAATCTCACGATGCGCGAGGTGATGAACGCCCCGATTTTCATCCGCTTGGGCGGCCGGCTGCGCGCACCCGGGGCAACGGCTCCGGGCACGGCGTGCCGGATCGTGATCAGCAATGTGCTCGCTTACGACGTGGCGCCGGATCACGGCATCTTTATTGCGGGGGTGCCGGGCCACCCGGTGGCCGACGTGCAGCTCGCGGGCATCCAGTTGCACTGCCGGGGCGGGGGCACGGCGGCCGATGCCGGTCGCACCGTGCCGGAGCTGATTCGCGATTATCCCGAGCCCATGCTGTTCGGCCCGTTGCCCGCCTGGGGTGTCTACGTCCGGCACGCCGCCCGGATTCAGTTGCGCGACATCACCCTCGCGGTGCTTGGAGCGGAAGCCCGTCCGGCGATTGAGCTGGACGATGTGGTGGTGGCCGACCTCGCCGGCATCCGGTTGCCCGGGGAAAAATCCGAAGGCGAATGGGTGATGACGGGCGTGACCGGCCTGCGGGTCCGCGATTGCGACGGCCAGGCCGATATTACGCCCTGAGGCTCAGGGCAGACGCTGCAGGCCCTCGGCGCGGACCTGCCAGGTGCCATCCTTCGGGATGCCGGGATATTCTTCGGTGGCGCCTTCCCAACCCGCAATCATGAGCGCGGCCGCGGCGAGGAACGAGCCGTTGGCCGGCAGGTAGACGGCAATTTCGGTCCGGCCTTCCGACTGGCTGCGCCGCACGGTGTCGCTGCCCTGCGGGCAATGGCCGTTCGGCGTGTAGCGGTTGTTGGGTCCGTCGCGCAGCAGGATCTCGACCGCTTCGGCCGGCCGGCCCAGGCGCGCCGCGGTCATCGCCACCATCGGATAATCCCAGCCGAAAATCTTCGCCTCCCAGTCCCAGTCCTTCAGCACCGCCGTCAGCGTGCGGTCCATCGTGGCGCGATCGACGTCGGGTCCGCCCGGCAGGAAACCGAACGGCATGAGGAAGCTCGGATGGTCGTGCCGGCTGGCGAGGTTGGTCCAGGTATCGGGGTGCGACTCGAGGGCGGTGTATTTGCCTTCGAACACGGGCAGGGGGGCCAGCCTGGCGAGCACCTCGTTCCACTGCGCCTCGCGGGGCAGGCCCGAACGCAGGCGCCAGCGCTGCGCGGTCTCGATCGCCCACCGCCAGTACGACAGTTCGTAGGCCGGATTCTGACTCGTAACCTGGTCGTGGATTTCCTGCGCGATCCACAACGGCGGACCAAGCACGTATTGGCCGCGCTTGGCGTCGAACTTCAGCATGGCAACGAGGCACTCGGCTGTTTCCTGCACGAGGTCGCGGTATTTCGCGAGGTTCTCCGCGGAGGGCGATTGCCGCAGGACCAGATCGGCGAGATAGATCGGGTGCGGCTGGTTCCAGAAGATGAACGGATTGCCGCCGGGGCTCTCGCGCCCGTCGGACCCGACCATCTTGGCCCAGCGCGCGCCGCGCAGGCCGCGGGCCGCCGCGAGGGCCCGCGCGTTCGGCAACTGGCCGATGAACCAGTCGAGATTCTTCTTCGTCAGCTCGGGCTGGCCCCACAGGACGAAATGCGCCGTGTGCCACCAGATCATCTCGGTGTGGTGCTTGCCGTACCAGGTGTTGCAGGTGAGGCCGCTTTCCTGCGGCGGCACGTCGCCGACGCACTGTGTGGCGGTCAGGTGGCGCGAGAGGATGATCCGCTCCTCCATCTTTTTCGCCTGCGGGTTGGTGCTGCCCGTGAAGTCCACCGCCGCGCCGCCGCGCCAGAAGGCGGGCCAGCCGATGGCACTGCGCTGTTCCACCATTTGGACGGTCGCGACTTCGGCGGGCTCCCGGGAAAACCGGGCGGTGAGCACCAGCTGCGGCCCGCCGGGCGCGGCAAGCCGGAAAACGTGCGGGCCGGTGCGCTCGAGGGCCTGGCCGCTGCTCACGTAATAACTCGCGCCGGGAATGTCGCGGCGGATGGTCGTCGGATTGACCTGCTCCGAGCGGTGCGATTCCGGCTGGCTCCAGTCGAGCGCGGGCGTGTTCTTGACCGCCGGATCATGACCGCGCGGGAACGCCACCTGCACCCGCAGCCGGCCCGACTGCACCAGGTCGGATTCGATCCGGACCGCGAGGGTGTCGGAGTCGGGTGAGCAACTGGTGGTCACCCTTACCGGCACGCCGCCGAGCTTGTAGCGGCTGGTGATGATGCCGCGCCATAAGTCGAGGGTTTGCTCGGGTTCCTGGATGTCCTCGGGCTTGAGCGGAGTGCCGTCGTTCCACGCGAGGGAAATTTGCGCGAGCGGATGCTGGCGCGGGTTGCGGCGCAGCCAGTCGCCCGCCGGTGAGCTTTGCTTGTTCGGCAGGCTGATGGTCGTGCCATCGGCCTGGCGGAAGTCGCTGCTGGCATCAGCCAGCTTGTAGTGGTTCGGATTCTCGTCCGTCGCCCAGCACCAGCGCGCCATGGTTTCGAGCGGGATGCCGTTGTGGTAGTAGAAATCCCCGAAGGTCTGCAGGCCCGTGACGTCCACCGTGAACGCGAAGCCGCCATTGCCCACCGTGAGCGGCGCGGTGGGGTCGACCTTGCGCACCACGACATTGTGGCGGGAGACGAGGGCCTCGCGGTCGATCGGCGTGGCCTCGGGGAGATTCACGGCCACCGGTTCGCTGCCGGGCGTGAAACGGAACCAGTCGAAGTCCGCCGCACCGGCGCCGTCACCATAACAGAACAGCGCCAGGCGCGCGCCCTTCCACTGGCTAAACTTCAACTTAAGGGCCAGGCCCGTGTCCGTGAACGCCGCGCCGTCCAAGCTGTAGCTCAGGCGCGCCGAGTCGCCGCGGTATTCGCCGCGCAGCCAGACCGTCCCGCCCTTCACCTCGGGGCCGGTTCCACCGTCCCAGAAGATCCGGCTAACTCCGCCCACGCGCGCAATCCCGACGGCGTTGAAAATCTTGCCGCTCATGAACGCGAGCCCGGCGCGCTGGCCGTCGGCGAGGGAAGATGCATCGAGCTTTACCTCAAAGGAGCCCGCCTGCCCCCAGAGTTTCTGGGTCAGGCTGTTGCGGGCGAGTTCAAGGCTGACGGCCGGTTGGCCGCGCAGACGGAGCCAGCCGGCGCGCTCCGTGAGGGACCAGGCGGCGGACACCGGGTTGTGGTTCCATTGCCACTGCGGTGGCAGGGTGGTGGTGGCGAAATCGTCGCTGGTCTGCGGGTGACTGATCAGCGTCCCCGCTCCGACCGCCGGCTTCTTGCCGCCCATGACGGGCCGGCCGTGGTCGCCGAAGACCGGCCAGTCGTCCTCGCCCCACTTCACGGGTTGCAACATGGGCATGCGCCCGAGATGGCCGGCGGACTTGAAGCCGATGAACCACGCCTCGCCGTTGTCGAGTTCGACGATACCGCCCTGGTGCGGCGCGCCGTCTGGCGTCACCACGCGCCGCTCGTAGGGTCCGGTGATCTGTCGCGAACGCAGGATGCTCTGCCCGCCTTTCTCCACTCCGCCCTCGGGGAGGGAAATATAATACCAACCGTGGCGCTTGAATAATTTCGGCCCTTCGGCGACGGGGCCGCGATAAATCTCCACGCCCTCGTCGAGCAGTTGCGTGCCGTCGGCATTCATCTTGTGCAGAATGATCGGCCCCGCGCCGAGCTTGCTGTGCACGAGGTAGGCCGAGCCGTCGTCATCCCAAAACGGGCACGGATCCTCCCACTGGTCCACGGTCTTGATGAGTCCGCCCGTCCAGGGGCCCGCGGGATCCTTGGCGGTGTAGCGCAACAGGCCGTCGCGCGGCGTGCAGACATAGAGGTAGAACATGCCGGCGTGATAGCGCAGCGACGGCGCCCACGTGCCCTGCGAGTAGGCGCGGTTCTCGTCGTATTTTGCGTCCAACGGCAGCCGGTCAAAGACCCGGCCGATGATTTTCCAATTAACCAGGTCGCGCGAGTGCAGCACCTGGATGCCCATGAAGTGAAACTCCGACGCGACCAGATAAAAGTCGTCGCCCACGCGGATGACGTCCGGATCGGAATAGTCGGCCGGCAGGATCGGGTTGCGGAAGGTGCCGTCGCCCTGGTCGCCCCACGGCAACGGTGTTTCCGCGGCGCGGCCCGGCAGGAACGCGAGTAGCAGCGCGAGGGTGACCGCCGCCAGCGGCCGAAGCGCGGATTTTCCGGAATCAGAGCGGAGCCACATAATTGTCGGGGCCGCCGTGCCGGCGCATGTGGTGTTGCACGCGGTTCAGACCGAACCACGCCAAGCCATAGCACGCACCGAGCATCAGGTTCACCAGCCGGTAGGGGCCGAGAATGACATCACCCACGCCGGGCACCACAAGCGTGTGCGACCAGCCCTTCAGGGCGTCGAGGATCCAGCCACAGGCCGGGCTGATGATCAGTGCGATCATGAGGGATTGCACAATGGTGTTGGCGCCCGCGAGCTGGCTGTAGCGCTGCGGGTGGAAGACCTCCTGGGTCAGCTTGAGCTGGGCCATCATCACGATCCAGAAGGCCACGCCGGTCACGAGTGAGGAAACAAGGAAGGTCCACGGCCCGATCACGAGGAAGAACGACCCGACGTAGCCGAGCGTGATCATGACCAGGCCCAGCCGCGTGACGTAGGTCGCGCCCCGGGTGTCCACCATCCGGCCCACGGGGTAGGCGATGACCACCCAGATGAGTGACGGCCACGTGAGCATCTTGCCCACTTCCATCAGGCTCATGCCGAGCTCGTATTGCGGGAAGAAGATGATGAAGCCCGACAGGCCGAGCAGCGCGCCGTAGAGGCAGATGCGGATGAAATACATCCAGAGATAGACCGGGTGCCGGTAGGACTCGCGCACGAAGATTTTGGTCGCCGCCGAAAAGCGCGCGATGCGACTGGCGCCTTCGCCGGCGGGGTTGGGCTCCACCGGCGGGTATGTCCCCTCGCGCACGAACCAGCAGACCGCGACGAAACAGACGAGGTTGAGCAGCGCGATGCCGATAAAGATCGGCTTGCTGTGCGTGGCGGTCAGGCCGAGCAGCCAGTAGGTGATGATGGCCGTGCCCGCGGCGCCGAAGACCCGGAACAGCGCCAGGAAGCGCCCCATATGCGTCTCCGGCACCACGTCGCGCAGCAGGCCGAAGAATGTCGTGTTCGTCATCGTCTGCACCACGCGGTAGAGGAACACCAGCGCACCGAAAACGAAGATGACCGGGGTGACCGGCAGCGCCTTCAGCCAGGCGCCCAGGCCGTCAACGGCCACCAGCCGGTCGGCGATTTCCGGCGCGAACGGGGTGAGCACGAGGAAGAGCGTGACGAAGGGCGTCACCCAGAACAGCACGGGGATGCGCCGGCCCCAGCGCGTGCGCAGCCGGTCGGTCATGTAGCCGAGCGGCGGCATGATGATGAGCTGCAGCACCGCGTTGAAGGAGCCGAGGATGATGGCGATCTGCGTGTCCGTGGCACCGTGGATCTTGAGGAGCACGGGCAGCACCTTCGGCTCGATCATGTCGATCAAAGTGAACACGACCTCCGCGCCGAGCAGCCAGGCGAACACCGCCCGCAAACCGCCCGCCGTGTAGGTCAGCGTGCCGGCCCGGTAAACGGCCGGTGATGCCTCGGCATGGGGCGAAGGGGTGGACATCGGGGTGAGGTTCGCGGATCTGACCGGCGACGGCAAGTTCTGCGCGGGACTCACCCGCACCCCAAGCCCCGTCATGCTTTCCGCGTAAAGTCCCCGCGCTCCAGCGCAAGTAGCGGCAGCGAGTCACCGAGGGCGAAGTTTTTTCACCGGCTTGGCCGCGGCGTTCTTGGGGAAAGGCAAACCCTCAAGCGTGGTGACCGCAGGCTTGTTTTGGTCAACGGGCTGCTGCCCACGATCCGCGCCGCGCGCCTGCCGATCGCCGCCGCCCGGCGTGAACTGTAGGCAGGATGGCCCGTCTCGCGGCCGTCGAGAAAATCCTTGCGCGAGGGGGGGCAGGCCGTAGCTTCCCCGATTCCGTGCTGGGTCCCCATCGTCTAGCCCGGTTAGGACGCCTCCCTTTCACGGAGAGAACCGGGGTTCGAATCCCCGTGGGGACGCC
>JAYTUA010000114.1:0-27174 GCA_043745015.1 Opitutaceae bacterium
GCTTGACGACGCCCGAGCGGGCGTCGTCAAGCGACGCCCCTACGTCGGAGGAGAAAGGCCATGAGCACCTTCATCATCGCCTGCGGCGGCACCGGCGGCCATCTCTCGCCGGGCATCGCGCTGGCCGAGGCGCTGGTCGCCCGCGGCCACGGGGTCACGCTGCTCATCAGCCGCAAGAAGGTCGACGCCCGCCTGAGCGAGAAATACCCGCAGCTCACTTTCATGCGCGTGCCCGGCGCGCCCTTCGGCTGGCGGCCCGACGTGCACCTGCGCTTCCACTGGCACCAACTCCAGGGCCTGCTCTTCAGTCTCGCCCTGCTTAACCGGGCGAAACCCGATGCCATTGTCGGTTTCGGCGGCTTCACGAATGCCGGCATTGTCCTCGCCGGCCGGGTGCGGCGTGTGCCGGTCGCGCTGCACGAGGCCAACCGCATCCCCGGTCGCGCCATCCGCGCGCTGTCGCGTTTCGCCAAGCGGCTCTATCTTCCGCCCGGGGTGCGCCTGCCGGGCCGGCTCGGCCTGATGGTCCGCCATACCGGCCTGCCGGTGCGCAACGAGATCGTCCGGGTTTCCCGCGCTGAGGCCCGGTCGGTCCTCGGGGTCGATCCCGTGCAAAAACTGCTCGTCGTGCTCGGCGGCAGCCAGGGCTCCGGTCCGCTCAACCAGTGGGTCGAGGCCGCCCTGGCGTCGCTGGCCGCGGAAGGCGTGCAGGTGTGGTGTGTCACCGGCCTGGGCAAGGGCGAGATCGGCGTCCAGGAATTCGCGGGCCGGAATGGCCGGGTCGTGCGCGCGTGGCGCGAACAGTTCTCCGACCGGATCGGCGTGCTCATGTCGGCCGCCGACCTCGTGCTCAGCCGCGCCGGTGCCGGCACGCTGGCCGAACTCGTGCGGTGCGAGACGCCCGCCATCCTGATTCCCTTTCCCCACGCCGCCGACGACCACCAGCGGGCCAACGCCGGCTACTTCGAGCAGCAGGGCGGCGGGCTCGTCATCGCCGAGACCGCCCTGGGGGGACTCCGGCAGGAAATCCTCGACGTGATCTTCAACGACTGGTTGCTGAACAAATTCCGCACCAACCTCCGGCGCATGTCGCAGGAGAATTCCATCGAGGTTATCGTGAACGACCTCGAAGCGCTGGCCACTGGCACCCCGCCGCCGCGTTCGCTGCGGCACGCGCCCCAACCCTTATGAGCGCCCGGCCCCCCCTCTTCGGCCTGGCGGCGGAACGCCTCCACCTGCTGGGCGCGGGCGGGATGGGCCTGGCGCCGCTGGGGCTTTATCTCGTGCAGCTGGGCTACCGCGTCAGCGGGGAAGACAACAACTGGAATCCCGCCGTGCGCGGGATGCTCGAACGCGCCGGCGTGGCCGTCACCGCCGCCGGGGCTTTGCCGGACGACGCCCAGCTGGTGGTGTACTCCTCGGCGATTGCGGTCACGCACGACTCGCGCCGCCGGGCGGCCGCCCGCGGCTTGCCGCAAGTCCGGCGCGGGGAGATGCTCGCCGAGGTGGTGAAAGGTAAGAAGCTCGTCGCGATCACGGGCTCGCACGGCAAGACCACCACCACCGCGATGCTGATCACGGCGTTGCAGCGGGCCGGCTTTCCCTGCGGCTGGATTCTCGGCGGGCTCTTCAATGATTCAGATGTAGGCGGGGTGCCCTCACCCCGCGGGGATGCACTTCCGCCTGCTCACGCTGACCCAGGCGACTGGGTCGTGGCCGAGGTGGATGAGAGCGACGGCACCATCGGCGGGTTCAGCCCCGAGGTGACGCTGGTGGTGAACCTCGATTGGGACCACGCCGACCACTACCCGAAACTGGCGGACCTCGAGACGGCCTTTGCCGCGCTGCTGGCGCGGACCAAGGGGGCAATTTTCCTCAGTGACGCCTGCCAGCTGTCGGCCCGGATAGCGGCCCGGGGCGGGTTCACCGCTCCGGTCCACACCTTTGGGCGAAGCGGGGAATACCAGTGTCATCTATTATATGACACTTCGGCCGGACAGGCACTCGCTCTGGGCGGAAGCTTTTCGCTCAAGGAGGCGAAGGTGCAGTCTCACGGTGAGTTCAATGCGCTCAATGCGGGCGCGGCGCTGGCGGTCGCCCAGCATCTTGGGGCTAAAATCACCACCGACTCGCTGGCCGGGTTTGCCGGTGTCCGGCGCCGGCAGACCTTGCTGCACGCCTCCACCATCCGGGTCGTGGAAGACTACGCGCATCACCCGACCGAGATCCGCGCCTTGCTGGCGAGCCTGCGCCGGGACACGGCGGGCCGGCTCGTGGTCGTTTTCCAGCCGCACCGCTACACGCGCACCGCGCAGTTCAAGGCCGAGTTCGCCGCGGCGCTCGCCGGGGCCGATCAGCTTTTCCTGATGGATGTGTACGCGGCGAGCGAGTCACCGGTCGCGGGCGGCACGACGGCCGATATCTACGCCGAGCTGAAGAAAACGAAGACTGTGGAAAATATAACTTACCTGCCTGGTGATGGTGCCGGTATGCTAAAGGCGCTAAAGGCCGAAGTAAGGGACTGTGGGATCGCAATCCTGGCTTTCGTCGGCGCGGGCGACATTGAGCAGACGGCCCGGCAGTTCGTCGCACAGCTCAAGGTGGAGGAGCAGCGCGAGGCGGCGTGGCATGATTTTCTCACCGCCGCCCGCGTGCGACTCACGGCCGAAACCAAATTGCTCGAGCGCGAGCTGCTCGCGCCGAAGACCACGATGCGCGTGGGCGGCCCGGCCCGCGTGTATGCCGAACCGGCGGTCGCGGAGGATCTACGCCATCTATTGCAGGAAGCCAAACGCCGCCAGCTACCGGTGCTGCTGCTGGGCCGCGGCTCCAATCTCATCATCCCCGACGAGGGTGTGGACGGTCTGGTGATCAGCCTGAATCACGAGAACTGGCAGAAATTCGAGCCGCAGACGGACGGACGGGTCTGGGCGGGCGCGGGCCTGCGGTTGAAAAATCTGTGCGGCCTGGCCACCAAGGCCGGGCTCAAGGGCTTTGAATTTCTCGAGGGCATCCCGGGTACCGTGGGCGGCGCGCTCCGCATGAACGCCGGGGCGATGGGCGGCTGGATGTTCGACGTGGTCGAGGAGGTTCATCTCATGACCATGGTGGGCGAAGTGCGGGCCTTGCAGAAAGACGAGATGCACGTGGACTACCGTCACTGCGCCGAGCTGCACGACGCCATCGCGCTCGGAGCGTGGCTCCGGCCGGCGGCCACCGCCGACATGACCGATATCCGCCGGCAGATCGACGTTTACCAGAAGAAGCGCGTGGAATCCCAACCGCGCGAGCCGAGTGCGGGCTGCATCTTCAAGAATCCGCCAGGGAACTCCGCCGGCCGCTTGATCGACGAGGCCGGACTCAAGGGCGAGCGGGTGGGGGACGCGGAGGTCTCCACGGTGCACGCCAATTTCATCGTCAACCGCGGCCAGGCCACCAGCGCCGACATCATCGGGCTGGTCAAAAAAATCCGGGCCCGGGTGAAGAGCGCGCGTGGCGTCGATCTTGAACCCGAGGTCCTGCTCTACGGCCAGGAATGGAGGGACGTGCTATGAGCAACTATCCTACACACCCCGCCCTGCCGGGCACCCCTCTCAAGAGGGGATTTTCGTCAACGCGGGTTTGGATCCCCTCTATCAAGAGGGGTGGCGCGCAGCGCCGGGGTGTGTTTTCTCGCGGGAGGACGGAGCCATGACCGCACCCACCATCGCCGTCCTCGCCGGGGGCACCTCCCCGGAGCGTGAGGTCTCGCTCGGCTCGGGCCGGGCCGTGGCGCTGGCCATGGCGTATTCGTTTCCCACGCAGTTTTTCACGGTGGACCACGACGCGTTGCCGGCGGGGCTCGATCCGGCGCGCCATGTGGTCTGCTCGACGCTGCACGGTGTGTTCGGGGAGGACGGCGGCATGCAGCGCCTGCTCGACGCGGCCGGATTTTCCTATTCGGGCTGTGATGCGCGCGGCAGCGACCTGTGCTTCGACAAGTGGCGCACGCGCCAAGCGGTCTCGGCGATGGGCGTGCAAGTGGCCCCCGGCCGGCACTTCCTCGCGGGCAACAAGCCCGCCGCGGCCACCCTCGCGTCCGAGCTCGGCGAGCAGGTCGTGCTCAAGCCCAACCGGCAGGGGAGCAGCGTCGGCCTCCAAATCGTCTCCTCCAAGGCCGGGCTGGAGATCGCCGTGAGTGGCCTCCGGTCGGGCGACTGGGTGGCGGAGAAGCGCATCCTCGGGCGCGAACTGACGGTCGGTCTCCTGCGCGGCCGGGCCATGGGCATCGTGGAAATCGTGCCCAAATCGGGTGTCTTCGACTATTCCAGCAAATACACCAAGGGCCTGACCGAATACATCGCCCCTGCCAAATTATCCGACGAGATGGCCGCGGCGGTGTGCACGGCGGCGGAAACGGCCTTCGCCGCCTGCGGCGGCCGCGACTACGTGCGTATCGACTTCATGCTCTCGGCGGAGGGCGAGCTGTATTTGCTGGAAATAAACACCCTGCCCGGCATGAAGGAGACGAGCCTGCTGCCGATGAGTGCGCGTTGCGTGGGGTTGGATTTCGTGGCGCTTTGCCGCGAACTGGTTGCTCCCGCCGTGGCCCGATTCCAGCCGGCCGCCGTGTCCCGATGAAACCCGCCCCCGCCAATTTTGCCGAGCCCCCGGGCCGTTCCTGGCGCACCATCCGCCAGGAGGTGAGCGCCCCGGCCATGTCGCGGAAGGGGCGCAAGCGCCAGGTTGGCCGCTGGATGAAAATCAGTGTGCTTTCCGTCACGGCCTGGCTGGCGGCGTGGGGTCTGCTTGCGCTGGTTCATTCCTGGACCACCGACCGCGCGGCGCTGGCCACCGCGGTGCATAGCGTGCCGGTGCGCGAGGTGGTGCTCATCACCGACGGGGTGTTGACGCAGAAATGGGCGGCGGGGGTGCTGGCCCTGCCCAAGCCCATCAGCCTGATGGCGCTCGATCTGCCTGCGCTGCGCGACCAGCTGCTCGCCCACGGCCAGGTGCGGTCGGCGGTGCTGACCCGGAATTTCCCCGCCACCCTCGGGGTCGCCCTGCAGGAGCGTTCGCCGGTGGCCCGCGTGCAGGCCAGCGAAGGCCGGGGCGGCACGAGGCAATTGCTGGTGGCCAAGGATGGCGCCGTTTATGAGGGCCTGAATTACGACAAATCATTTCTCGCCAGCCTGCCCTGGCTCGATGGGGTCCGCCTCGTGAAGACCGGCCGCGGCTTCGCGCCGCTTCCCGGCATGGCCGACGTATCCGCGCTGCTCACCGCTGCGCAACTGCAGGCCCCGCACCTCTACCGCAGCTGGCTCATCGTCTCATTGGCCCGGCTGGCCGAGGCCGACGAGATTGTCGTCAAGGCCCGCGATGTGCCACAGATCGTCTTCAGCCGGAAACGCAATTTCGACCAGCAGGTGGCCCAGCTCGACTACGTGATCGACGCCGCCCAGGTGCTGGCGGAGCCCGGCCTCCAGTCCGTCAACCTCACGCTCGAGGGGCAGGTGCCGGTGCGGTTGACGGGCACGCCCGACGAGCTGACGGCGGCCACCCGGCCCGAATTTTCCCTTCAACCCCCTCAACGTAAGTCAAAACGTGATCTCTAACAGCAGCAGAATCATCGGTGCCGTCGAAATCGGCACGGGCAAGGTGGCGGTCCTCGTCGGCGAGATCGCCCGCGGCCGCAGCCTCAACATCATCGGCGTCGGCGTGGCCCCGGCCCGCGGCGTCATGAAAGGCGAGGTTGTCGACTACAAGGCGGCGTGCGAGGCGACGCACCATGCGCTCGAGATGGCCGAGCAGCGCGCCGGTGTCCGCCTGGAGGAGGTGTGGCTCGCCCAGAGCGGCGGCCACCTCGACGCCTTCTACAACGAGGCTTCGGTCAACGTGAAGTCCGCCGATAACACCGTGACCGCGCTCGACATTGCCTCGGTCTGCGCCCTCGCCAAGGAAAAGGAGCTGCCCGCCGGCCGCTCGCGCATCCACGACATCCGCCGGCCGTTCCGGCTCGACGGCCGGGCCGTGCCGGACCCGGAACACCTTTCCGGCCGCCGGCTCGAAGTCGGCTATTGGATTGTCCATGGCTCCGAGAACAAGGTGAGCGACAACATCCACGTCGTGGGCGGCTACCACCTCGAGGTGCGCGAGCTCGTCCTCGGCAGCCTCGCCAGCGGCTCGCTCCTGACGACGCCCGAGGAACGTTCGCAGGGCGCGCTCGTCATCGACATCGGCAAGGGCGTGACCGACTACGTGCTTTACCGCGACGGCCATGTGCTCATCACCGGCTCGCTGCCGGTCGCGGGCGACCATCTGACCAACGATCTCAGCATCGGCCTCCGCGTCACCGCCGCGCAGGCGGAACTCCTCAAGCTCCGGCACGGGCGCGGCACGAGCCTGACCCGCGACAAGTCCGACAAGGTCTGGCTCGACGGCGACGGGGCCTTTGGCGACCGGCAGCTGCCGAAGATGGCCATCGAGACGATCGCCGCCGCCCGCACGATGGAATTGCTCGAGGTCGTGCGGCAGAAGCTCGGCCCGGCCTTTTTGCCGGAGCATTGCGGGGCGGGGGTGATTTTGACCGGCGGCACCGCCAAGCTCCCCGGCATCGAGGAGGCCGCCACGCGCGTCTTCGGCCTCAACGCCCGGCGCGGCGAGGCGCCCGCCTGGGTGAAGGACGAGTTGAAGGACCCGATGTTCAGCACCGTGCTGGGCGTCTTCCAGTTCGGCCTGCGCACGGCCCACGAACACGCGCTGCCCGTCCGGCGCAAACCGGGTCTCCTGGGCAATCTCACCAAAATCTTCGCCACCTCCTGACCATGGACCAGTCTCCCCACGAACTTCCCCTCGAGGCCCTGACCGACCGCGACGTCGGCATCAAGCTCATCGGCGTGGGCGGCGGCGGCTCCAACGCCGTGGACCGCCTGAAGATGGAGAACCTCGACCGCCTGCAACTCGCGGTCATCAACACCGACCTCAAGGCGCTCGGCACCTCGCCCGTGCAGGACAAGATCCTGATCGGCACCGGGCTCACGCGCGGACTCAGCGCCGGCGGCGACCCCGAACTTGGCTGCAAGGCCGCCGAGGCCGACGCCGACAAGATCGCCGAGATCGTCAAGGGCACCGACCTGATCTTTCTCGTGGCCGGCCTGGGGGGCGGCACGGGCTCGGGCGCGACACCCGTGGTCGCCCAGATCGCCGCCGAGGCGGGTGCGCTCGTTATCGCGTTCGTCACGCTGCCGTTTAGTTTTGAAGGCGGCCGCCGCCGCAAGCAGGCCGAGGAGGCCCTGACCGAACTGCGCCGCGTGTGCGACGCCGTCATTCCGCTCTCCAACGACATGCTCCTGCAGGAAGGCACGGAGCAGACCAGCGTGCTCGATTCCTTCGCCCGCGCCGACGAGTGGATCGGCCGGGGCGTCAAATCCATCTGGGCGATGCTCTCGCGCACCGGGTTGATCAACGTGGATTTCACGGCCGTGCGCCAGGTGTTCCAGCACCGCGGCGGCAAGACCCTCTTCGGCCTCGGCGTCGGGGCGGGGGAAAATCCCGCCCAGGCCGCACTCGAGGATTTGAAAAACTGCCCGCTGCTCCACACCCCGGAGCATGCCCGCAAGGCCGACCGCCTGCTGGTCAACCTCACCGGCGGTGCCGACCTCAGCCTTGCCAAGGTCAACGAGGTGATGTCGGCCGTCACCGAGCAATTTGGCCCCGAGGCGCACGTCGTGATGGGCGCCGCCATCGACGAGGCCCTGCAGGGCCGGGTGGAGATTTGCGTCATGGGCACGACCGATGTCGGCGGTCGCAACTTTGGCCGGCGCGCGCCCCCGGCACCGGTGCGCAAGCCCGACCGGTCCGCCGCCACCGCCACCAGCGCGAACGTCGAGAACACGACCACCGTCAAGACCACGGTCACGACTGACGCCACGGGCGCCCGCACGGCTTCGGCCGCCGCCGTCCATGCGACCAAGCCCAAGCAGGAGGAGTTCGGCTTCCAAGGCGAGCCGGCGGAGAACCGCGGCGCCTTTGACAAGACCGACCGCAACCTCTTCGAGGGCCAGGACCTGGACGTGCCGACCTACCTCCGCAAGGGCATCAAGGTGGCGCTCTGAGGTCGGCGGCTTGACAGCCCGTTTGTGTGCCGCATTGTGTGGCCGTGCCTACAAATCTTGAGATCGACGACCGCCTGTTGGCGCTGGCGCAGAAAGCTGGTGGCCACAAAACCAAGAAGGCCACGGTCAACGACGCACTGGCCGAGTATATCCAGCACCGGCAGCAGCGCGAGGTGACGAAGCTTTTCGGCACCGTCGTTTTCGAGCCGGGCTATGATTACAAGGCCGAGCGGGGCAAGCGATGAAGGTGCTGGCGGACACTCCGGTATGGTCGGCCGCTTTTCGCCGGGCCGAGGGGCAGGCGGAATCCCTGCGCACCGAACTCGAATGGCTGATCGCACACGGTGCGGTCGCCATCATCGGTCCGATCCGGCAGGAACTGCTCTCGGGCATCAGGGAGCGGGCCCAATTCGAGCAAATCCAGACCGCCATGCGCAATTTCCCTGATTTACCTCTGGAAACCGCCGATTTCGAGACGGCGGCCGGTTACTTTAACCTCTGCCGCCGCAAGGGGGTGCAGGGTTCGTTGACGGATTTCCTTATCTGCGCCGTGGCGGCTCGGCGAAAGCTGGAAATTTTCACGACCGATGGTGATTTTCAGCATTACCGGAAGCACCTGCCGATTGCGCTTTACCCTGGCGCGCAAGCCTAGAGTCATAGCCCGATGTTCATCGACGAAACCAGCATCAAGGCCCGCGCCGGCGACGGCGGCCGGGGCTGTTCCAGCTTCCGCCGCGAGAAATACGAGCCGTGGGGCGGGCCCAACGGCGGCGACGGCGGCAAGGGCGGGGACGTCGTGTTGCGCGGCGATCACGACCAGAACAACCTGATCGATTTCAAATACAAGCCGCACTGGAACGGCGAACGCGGCGGGCATGGCCAGGGCAAGGATTGCAACGGCCGCGAGGGCCGGCCCGCCCTCCTGCGCGTGCCGCTCGGCACCATCGCCTACCGGCGCGACACCGACGAGAAAATCGTGGAGATCCTCGTGGACGGCCAGGAGTTCGTGCTGCTCAAGGGCGGCAAGGGCGGCTTCGGCAACACCCGCTACAAGACCTCGGTCACCCGCGCGCCGACCAAGACTGGCCCCGGCGAGCCGGGCGAGATCGGCGAATTCCGGCTCGAGTTGAAGAGCATCGCCGATGTCGGCCTGGTGGGCTTCCCCAATGCCGGCAAATCCTCGCTCACCACCCTCATCACCAACGCCCGGCCCAAGACCGCGCCGTATCCCTTCACCACGCTGCAACCGCAGATCGGCGTCAGCGATTATCCCGAGGATTACGACCGGCTCGTGCTCGCCGATATCCCCGGGCTTATCGCCGGGGCGAGCGACGGCAAGGGTCTCGGCCACCGTTTCCTGCGCCACATCGAGCGCTGCAAAATTCTGCTGCTGATCGTGGACCTGGCGGGCACCGACACCCGCGACCCGCGCGACGACTACAGGCAGCTGCTCAAGGAACTCGAGCTTTACGACAAGGCCCTGCTCGACAAGCCCCGCCTGGTCGCCGCCAACAAGATGGACGAGCCCGCCGCTGGCGCGAACCTGAAGAAATTCAAAACCAAGTACCCCAAGGCCGAAGTGATCCCGATTTCCTGCCTCTCCGAGGAGGGTATCCCGAGGCTCCGCAAGGAATTGCTCAAGTGGGTGCGCCGCCTGAGGGCCAAAGAAAAGAAATCGCCAAGCGCGGCTCGGTAACTACCGTGTTGGGACAGTATGATGGCGCCTACGGAATACCGTCCCTTGTTGATGAGAGCCAACCGGCTGCTCGGTTCGGCGCTGATCGAGCATAATCTGGTGAAGTTCGAGGACTTGGAGGCGGCCAACGAGCGGCTGCTCGAGATCGCGTCCTCCGGCCAGGTGCGGCAGAGTTCCGTGCTCAGCATTCTGGTCTATGAGCGGAAGGTCCTGCGCGAAGAGGATCTCCTGCACTACGTGGTGGACGACCACGGGGTGGGGGTGGTGGACCTGCGCGGCTACGAAGTGCCCGAGGAGGTGAAGAAGGAGATCGATCTCGACGCCTGCTGGGCGACCTGGAGCGTGCCCTTTGACCGCGAGGAGGACTTTCATTTTGTCGCGACCGCCTACTACCTGAGCCCGGCGGTGCGCAGCCACTGGGAGAAGAAGCTGGGCGGCCAGATCATCTGGCAGGCCACGACGATGGACATCATCGCCGACTTCCTCGACCGCCTCCAGGCGGAGCGGAACGAGGGTAACAAGGGCCGGCCCGGCACCCGCTCGCCCTTCGGCAGCGGCAGCCGCCCGCCCGGGTCCGCGCCCGCCGCCGTCCCGGGTGGCAGCGTCAATCCCGCCGCCGGCGCGATCGTCAGTCCCCCGCCGCCGAGCGACAGCCATATCCCGTTTCCCACGTCCAGCACCAGCAAGTCCCTGAACATTCCCTAGGCCATGCCACTCGGACGCACGCAGACGCAGATCATCGACAAGCTGGAGGAGATGGGGAAACTCAACGCCGAGCAGAAGGCCGTGCTGCTGGCGCGCCCGGACGAGCCGACCGGCGACCAGCTCGACCAGATCCTGCAGGCGGACCATCACATCACGATGTTCCAGCTGCTGCTGGCGAAGTGCCGGGCCCTGGGCCTCGCACCCTACAACGTCGCTCGCTACCGCGTCCACTCCGCCACCTTCGAGAAGATCGACCTCGAATTCTGCCAGAAGAACATGATTTTGCCGGTCGGGCAGGTGGGCGACTTCCTCTTGGTGGCCTTCGCCAACCCCTTTGATACGACCGTCGCGTCCAAGATCCAGGACAAGACCGGCCAGCGCGTCGTGCGCCTCCTCGGCCGCGAGGCCGACATCCGCGACAAGCTCAAGAAGGACGCGGTCCACGACGAGGTGCAGTTCTCCGACGTGGTGGACCAGCTCGGTGTCCAGTTCGACGAGGACGAGGCCGAGATCAAGGACGAGGATCTGGAGAACGAGGATTCGGCGCCCATCATCCAGCTCGCCAACCGCATCATTGAGGACGCCTACTTCGCCGGCACCTCCGACATCCACGTCGAGCCCTGGGAGAAGGAGATTGTCATCCGCTACCGCATCGACGGCCTCACCCAGGAAAAGCTCCGCCTGCCCGCCAAGGTCGCCGGCGCGCTCGTCGCCCGCCTCAAGATCATGTGCAACCTGGACATCGCGGAACGCCGCCTGCCCCAGGACGGCCGCATCGTCTTCAAGCAGTATAACAAGAAGAACATCGACATCGATCTCCGCGTCTCCACCGCGCCGCTCAACCACGGCGAGGGCGTGGTCATGCGTATCCTCGACAAGCAGAAGTCCACGCTGCCGCTCCCCGCGCTCGGCTTCACCGAGGCCAACCTCGTCAAATACCGCGAGTGCATCCGCCAGCCCTACGGCATGATCTTGCACTGCGGCCCGACCGGCTCCGGCAAGTCGATGACGCTCTACTCGGCGCTCAACGAGGTGAACACCCCCGACGTGGTCATCCGCACCGCCGAGGACCCGATCGAGTACACTCTCCCGGGCATCAACCAGATGCAGATGCACCGGCAGATCGGGCTCACCTTCGCCGCCGCGCTCCGCGCCTTCCTGCGGCAGGACCCCGACATCATCCTCGTGGGCGAAATCCGCGACAAGGAGACGGCGAATATCGCCGTCGAGGCCGCCCTCACCGGCCACATGCTCATTTCCACGCTCCACACCAACGACGCGCCCAGCACCGTCGCCCGCCTCACCGACATGGGCATCGAGCCGTTCATGATCTCCTCCTCGCTGGTCTGCGTGTGCGCCCAGCGCCTCATGCGCCGCGTGTGCAAGGTCTGCCGCGTCGCCTACGAGCCCGAGGGCCGGGAGAAGGACATGCTGATGCGCGCCATCGGCTGGTCGGGCCAGATCTACAAGGCCAACCCCAAGGGTTGCAGCAAGTGCAACAGCACCGGCTACAAGGGCCGCATCGGCATCCACGAATTGATGGTGACCAACGAGGAGCTGATCGAGGCCATCAACAAGGAGGCCGAGACCTCCGAGCTCAAGCGCATCGCCATGAAGGGCGGCATGAAGACCCTCCACCAGGACAGCATGAGCAAGGTCAAGGACGGGCTCAGCAGCATGGCCGAGGCCATCAGCACCATCCCGCAGGACATGGAACTGCGCGAAGGCGCCGGCAAGCACTGAGCACCCGGATCATTGCGCCACGGATAACACCGATGGGCACGGATAATTTTCCTTTGCTGTCATCCTGGAGGGCCCGCGTCTCTGCGGGCCGCGGCTCGCAGGGACGCGAGCCCTCCGTTCTATTTCAGGCCGGCAGATTCGTTGGTTTCTATCCATCCGTGATAATCCGTGTCATCCGTGGCTGATTACCTCCCCGAATTCCTCACGATCGTCGTGGCGCACGCCCTCGCCGTGGCCAGCCCGGGGCCGGATTTCGCCATTGTCCTCCGGCAGAGCCTGGCCCACGGCCGCCGCACCGCCGTGTGGACCAGCATCGGCATAGGCTGCGGCCTCTCGGTGCACATCACCTACTGCCTGCTCGGGCTCGGGCTGTTCCTGCAGAACTCCGCCGTTGCGCTGGCCACCGTCAAGTGGCTCGGCGCGACCTACCTCGCGTGGGTGGGGGTGCAGGCTTTGCGGGCGAAACCCCGCCAGTCCGATATTGATGTAGGTCGGGGTTTATCCCCGACACTTACCGAACCCGTCGGGCATAAAGCCCGACCTACTAACCCGACCAGCCGCGCCGCGTGGACCACCGGGTTTCTTGTCAACGTGCTCAACCCCAAGGCGGCGCTTTTCTTCATCGCCCTGTTCCCGCTGGCGGTGAGTGTCACCACCCCCAAGTGGATCCAGGTTGGCTACGGCGTGTGGATGACGGTCACGACGATGTTGTGGTTCAGCTTCGTGTCGGTGGTGTTCACTCGGGAGGAGGTGCGACAGAGTTTCCTGCGCCACGGCCACTGGATCGACCGCGCGCTGGGCGTGGTCTTCCTCGGTTTCGCCGCGAGCCTGGCGTTTGCGACGCTTCGGTAGCTCCGTCGAGCCCTTTGGCCCTCAGCAGGATTCTTATCCTTCTTTGCCCAACGTTCAAGATGAACCACGGCCGCTCGGGGCCGTTGGCTCTTGTAGCTTTGCTGGCGTCTGGTTCGGCCCATTCTTTACATTGCCAGCCTTGTCCCACGCTTACTTCCACGCTGCAAATGATGGCGTGTCTCCGCTAACCACGGTAACATCCTTGTCGTGGAATCTTTCGGTGACGGCATAGCCAATGGTCACAATCTCTTCTTCATACAATGCGACGGTATAGCTCTGAACTAAATCGCCATAATACGAGGCGCCCGTGGTCGGTGACGCCGGGTAGTGAAGCCCGGCCAAATAGATCGCCCGCTTCTCGATCGCCTGCTCCATATCTTTCGGAAATTCGGAATGCCAGTAATAGGTGCTCCTCAACTCTTCGATGAAGCTCTTCAGGCTCTCGATATACTTCGCCTTCTTCTCGCCGATCGCCGGCGTGCTATCCCGATCAGTAATTGCAAAAAGCGTCAGCGCTGCCTGCCTCTTTTTTGGGACTTCCGACAGCACGCCGGCGTCAAGCCGGACAAGCTCGCTGTCCGCGCCCCGCGCTACACAGGCTCCGAGGATAAGGATAAGGGTAAGGCGGATCATCTTTTACCGAACGTCAAAGATGAGCCACGACGGCAGCTGGCGCGAGCTGTGCGTAAGCACAGATCGTGACAGATGTCGTCGTTGGCGACTGTATCGGCCCTACTTTCATTTCACTTACCAAGCGGTCCCGTGCCGTGCCGGGAAACTACCTGCCATGCGCCGTGCCGGAAAACCCAGACGTCCGTCAGGAGAAATACTCCGCTCCAATCTTTACCTTCGACCGATGCCTGCTGCCTAGCTCTCGCATGCACGATTGCAACGTCGCCAAAAGAACGAACCTTGATTTCTTCCCATGCAAAGTCGTCGCAGACAAACGGGCCCATCGCCGCATCCAACCACTCCTTCTTGGACATGAGGATGCCACGAGCGCTCGTGAGAAGAAAGTCATCACCGAGGATGCGCTCGCATGTAGCACGGTCTTTCTTCTGCCACGCATCCATCCACGACCGCTCAAGAGCGGGCAGTTTCGTTTCAGCGTCAGATATCATTGAAGCGACCCTTTTTTCGGGCGATGGCGACTCGGCTTTCGCCGTGCCTAAGCAAGCTGCGATCATGCAGGCGACAAGGATGTGGTGCTTCATGGATTGAGTTGTCCAACGTTTATACAGTCAAATCGCATTTTGCGGGCGGACTTTGTCGGTAGCTCAAACCAAAGGCTAACGTTTGGCAACGGTGCAAATTTCCTGTCCGGCTATGGCTCGCGCCAGTGCACGTTTTCGGCGCTTCTTGAAAGACCAGAAGAACGGCGAGTCGTTCAAGGTGGAGTTGATGGATGCGCCGAACGAGTTACCTTTCGCACAAAACCCAACCGCGCGGCGCTACCGGGTCCGCGTCAATGGCAGGGCGGCGACGAAGGTACGGGACGTCACCTTGACCGAGGTGTTCCATCGTCTGCGCGGGTGGCTGGTCACGCGGGCCAAGCGATCCGGGTCCAAGCGCATCTGAAGGCGTGCCGAGCCCATGGGTGGACACGGGGCCGGGCGCTCAACTCGGAAAGACGGCGGTCTGGCGGGAGGCGGCCCAGCGGTCGAGCGCGGCGCTGAGCTCGGTTTCGCGCACGGGCTTGCTGACGTAGTCGTCCATGCCGGCGGCGAGGCACTTCTCGCGGTCGCCCTGCATGGCGTTCGCCGTCATCGCGATGATGTGGATGTGGGGTTTCAGCCGGCCGGCGTTGGCGGCGTTCTCCTCGCGTTTGCGGATGCAGTGGGTGGCCTCGTAGCCGTCCATCTCGGGCATCTGGCAGTCCATGAAAACAATGTCGTAGGGCACGTCGTCGAGCGCCTCGACGGCCTCGAGGCCGTTGCCGACGGCGTCGGCCGAATAACCGAGTTTCTTGAACTGCGCGAGGGCGACCCGCTGGTTCACGGAATTGTCCTCGGCGAGGAGGATGCGCGCCTTGGCCGGGGAATCGGGCGAGAAGGGCACAGCCACGGCCACGGCCGAGGCGGGCCGGGTGAAGATGTTCTCCGCCTCGGCGTGCCCGACGACATCGACCAGGCAGTCGAAGAGACGGGACTGCTTGACGGGCTTGACGAGGTAGGCGTCAATGCCCGCGGCCGTGAGTTCCGCCGAGGACATGGGGTGCCCCAGCGAGGTCAGAATGATGAGGCGCGTGAGGGCGATCGACGGGTCGGCCTTGATCGCCTTGGCGAGGGTGAGGCCGTCCATCTCGGGCATCTGCATGTCGAGCAGGGCGACGTCGTAGGGTTTGCCAGTGGCGACGGCGGCCCGGAGGATTTTCAGGGCCTCGTGCCCGTTGGCGGCGCTGCCCTTCTGCATTTTCCACGCGACGATCTGGTGGCGCAGGATCTGGCGGTTCGTGGCGTTGTCATCCACCACCAGCACGCGCAGGTCGAAGAGGTCGCGGCTGTAGTCCGGGACGGCCTTGGGCATCCCGGCCATCTTGGCCAGGGTGGCGGTGAACCAGAAAGTGGTGCCCTGGCCGGGCTCGCTCTGCACGCCGATCTGCCCGTTCATCATGGCGACGATCTGCTTGGAGATCGCCAGGCCCAGCCCCGTGCCGCCGTAACGGCGGGTAGTGGAGCTGTCGGCCTGCGTGAAGGCCTGGAAGAGCCGCTGCTGCACCTCGAGGGGGATGCCGATGCCGGTGTCGACCACGTTGAAGCGCAGGGTCGCGTGCGTCTCGGTCTCGCTCTCCTTGAAGACCCGGATGACGACCTCGCCGCGCTCGGTGAATTTGATGGCGTTGCCGACCAGGTTGACGAGGACCTGCCGCAGCCGGCCCGGATCGCCGCACAGGCCGGTGGGCACGTCGGGCGGGATGGCGCTGATCAGCTCGATGTTCTTCCGCTGCGCCCGCTCGGCCAGCATGTCCAGTGTGCCCTCGACCGTCTCCACCAGGTTGAAGTCGAGTTCCTCGAAGTCCATCTTGCCGGCCTCGATCTTGGAGAAGTCGAGGATGTCGTTGATGACAGTCATGAGGGTGTCCGCGCAGGTCCGGATCGTCTCGGTGAACTCCCGCTGGGTCTCGTCGAGCTTGGTGTCGAGCAGCAGGCCGGTCATGCCGATGACGCCGTTCATGGGCGTGCGGATCTCATGGCTCATGTTGGCGAGGAACTCGCTCTTGGCCTTGGTGGCGGCCTCGGCGGCCTCCTTGGCGCCGACCAGCTCCATCTGGGCCTGCTTGCGCGCGGTGGCGTCGCGGTCCATGCCGATCACGTATTCCTTGCCATCGATGACGAGCAGGCTGGTGAAATACTCGATCCAGAAGGTCGAGCCGTCCTTGCGCTTGTGCTGGCTTTCCCCCTCCCGGCGGCCCTGCTTGTGGAAGGTTTCCAGCCAGTTCACCACATTCTGCGTCCACGGGACGGCCTCAAGCAGATCGGCGCTATGGCCGATCATCTCCTCGCGGGTGTATCCGTGCATTTCACAGGTCATGGGATTGCAATCGACTATTTTGGCCGCGATCTGCGGGTCGCTGGGGTCGAACAGCGTGATGCTGAGCGGGGCCTTGTCCCAGATGACCCGGAGCTGGGGCAGGGTGGTGCCGCGATGCTGCGCCAGCTCTTCCTGGGTCTGGCGCAATCTCCGGCGGTTCGTGAGGGCCTGCCCGAGCACGACGGCCGTGATCACGATGCAACCGGTCGCCAACCAGAAGAGCACGCGGTGGTCGAGCGGCCGGGGCGACAACCATAACACGGCGGACAGGCCCATGAGCAGGACGAGGCCGGCGGCGGGGATCCAAAAGGGGGCCCGGGAACGGGCTCGGGGTGTGGGCACGGGGTTCAGAGAGTGGGGCATGGCTGGGGTGGGGTATGGCCGGGGCGGAAAGAAAGCTGGGCGGTCAGTTGAACGGAGCTTGGGAGTGGGACAAACCGCTCGTAGTAATCTCGCCGTGGTCCAGGACTTCCCGCACCATGCGGGCGAGGGTCTTGGGCTGATAGGGTTTGTGCAGGAAACAGTGTCCCTTGCGCGCCGCGAGGATCTGCCCGGCGACGTCGGGGTTGTAGCCGCTGCTGAAGAGCACCTTCAGGTCCGGCCGCTGGGCCTGCAGTTTTTCGGCCAGCTCCAGGCCGCTCATCTCGTCGGGCATGACGAGGTCGGTGAGCAGCAGCGCGATCCTGTCACCGTGCCATTTCCACACGTCCACAGCCTCGACGCCGGAGGCGGCTTCCAGAACTTTGTAGCCGTGCATCTCCAGCACGGTGCGGGCATATTCCCGGACAGAGGTTTCGTCCTCCACGAGCAAAATGACCTCCTTGCCCCTCTGCACTAGAGCGGTGTCGGCAACGGGGACCTCGGCCGCGGGCGCAGCCACCGCCGCGACGGGCAGGAAAACCCTGAATAAGGTGCCGGTTCCGACCTCGCTCTCGACCTCCACCCAGCCCTGGTGCTTCCGGGCGATGCCGAGCACGGTGGAAAGCCCGAGACCGGTGCCGCGGCCCGCCTCCTTCGTGGTGAAAAAAGGCTCGAAAATCCGGGGCAGAATGTCGGGGGCGATGCCGCAACCGGTGTCCCGTACGCTCACCCAGACGTGCGGACCCGGTCGCGCCTCGGGATTCCGCTGCTGGTCCGCCGCGGTGGTCTCGCAGGAGCCGGTGCTGATCACGAGGCTGCCGCCATGGGGCATGGCATCCCGGCCGTTCACCACCAGGTTCATCAGCACCTGCTCGATCATGCTCATGTTGGCGAGCGCGCGGGGCAGGTGGTGGGCGAGGTCGAGCTGCACGCTGATGTGCTCCCCGATCAGGCGGTGGAGCATCGAGGCGATTTCCTCAATGATCTCGTTGAGGTTGACGGGCTGGCGGTGGGCGTAGCTCTTGCGGCTGAAGATGAGCAATTGCCGCGTGAGGTTGGCGGCCCGGCCGCCGGCCACGTAGATCTGCTTCAAGGAGGCCGCGATGGCCGGCGGCAGGGCGGGGTTGTCGAGCAGGAGGTTGCTGTAGCCGTTGATCACGGTGAGCGTGTTGCTGAAGTCATGGGCGATGCCGCCGACCAGCTGGCCGATCATCTCCATTTTCTGGGCCTGCTGCAATTGCTCCTCCAGCTGCCGGCGCTCCGTGATGTCCACCGCGACGCCCACAATGCTTTCGACGGCTCCGCGGGCACTCCGGACCGGATAACCCCGGTCCTCGATCCAGCGGCAGGCACCGTCGGGCCGGATGATCCGGTATTCGAGATTATAGGGCGTGCCCTGGGCCAGCTCGGCCAGGGCGCGGACGACCCGCGGCTTGTCCTCGCCCCAGACGGACTCCAGCCAGCTCAGGGGCCGGGCATGGAGCTCGACCAGCGGCAGCTGCCAGATTTTGGCGTAGGCGGGGCTGACATAATGGAGCTGGCGGCCGTCTGCGGACCGGCTCCAGAAAGCCTCGCGGATGTTCTCCGCAATTTCACGGAAGCGCTCCTCGCTCTGCCGCAGGGCCAGCTCGGCCTGTTTGCGCCGGTCCAGCTCCCGGGTCTCCTGCACCGCGCGCTGGATCGCGGGCACGAGGCGGGCCAGGCGGTGCTTCAGCACGCAATCGGTGGCGCCTTCCTTCAGGAGCTCGACCGCCTGCTCCTCTCCGATGGTGCCGGAGACGAAGATGAACGGCGTTTCGGGCTGCAGCTCGCGGGTGAGCACCAGCGCGGCCATCCCCGAGGAGCCCGGCAGCGAGTAGTCGGCCAGGACCACGTCGAAACGGCCGCGGCCGAGTGCAGCGAGAAATTCCTCGGCGGTGGCGGCATATGTGAACTGGCAGGCGAGCCCCCCGGCCCGGACCGTTTGCCGCACCAATTCACCATCAGCTGCGCTGTCCTCAAGATGCAGGATCTGGAGGTCTGGCGGGACGTTAGGCCCAGGATGCGATTCCGTATTCATTGCTGATTCCAGAAACCCCGTGGAAGGGTCCTTGGAGATGCTAGAAGAAGGCGGCCCGAGCTTCTACTTTTACTAAAGCCATTTGCGACTGGATGTAAAGGTAACCATGATGGGAGGACATTCCCTGACTCGCTTGGATTTTACACAGGCGTCACCGCTGGGATCAATGACCGCACCCGGCCTGCCCTAACAAGGGCTTGTGCGCTACGTGAGCATCGCAGCGACGCAGGCGGTGAGGAAGCAGGCGAGGCTGCCGCCGATCATGGCCTTGAGGCCGATCTGGGCGAGGGTGGAGCGCTGGTTGGGCGCAAGCGCGCCGATGCCGCCGATCTGGATGCCGATGGAGGCGATGTTGGAAAAGCCGCACAGCGCGTAGGTGAGGATGATCTGGTCGCGGACATTGGGCAGCAGGCCGGCGGCCTTGACCTTGCCGAGCGTGCCGTAGGCGTAGAATTCGTTGAGCACGGTCTTCTCGCCGATGATCTGGCCGGCGAGGGTGAGGTGGCCGTAGTCCACGCCCATGAGCCAGGCGAGCGGGGCAAAGGCGATGCCCATGATGTATTGCATGGTGAACTCCGTGTAGCGTCCGCCGGTGCTGGCGGCGATCCAGTCGTTCAGCCCGGTCCAGCCGCCGACTCCGGCGGAGAGGATCCAGTTCACGAAGGCGATCATCGCGGTGAAGACGAGGAGCATGGCGCCGACATTGACCGCGAGCCGGAGGCCGTCGGTGGTGCCGTTGGCGATGGCCTCGAGGGCGTTGGCGCCGATCTTTTCGCGCGACACGTCGAGGTTGCGGTTCACCTCCTCGGTCTGGGGGAGGAGGATCTTGGCGCAGACGATGGCGGCGGGGGCCGACATGACGGACGCGGTGAGCAGGTGCTTGGCAAAGAGCAGGCGTTGGACGGGATCTTCGCCGCCGAGCATGCCGATGTAGGCGACCATGACCGCGCCGGCGATGGTGGCGAAGCCGCCGCACATGACGCACATGAGCTCGGAGCGCGTCATGGTGGCGAGGTAGGGCTTGATGAGCAGCGGGGCCTCGGTCTGGCCGAGAAAGATGTTGGCCGAGGCGCTGAGGCTTTCCGCCCCGGACAGGTTCATCGTCTTCGACATGACCCAGGCGAAGAAGAAGACGATGCGCTGCAAAATGCCGAGGTAGAAGAGCAGGGAGGTCAGCGCCGAGAAAAAGATGATCGTCGGCAGGACGTTGAAGGCGAAAAGGTAGCCGAAGGTGGCCTTGTTGGTGATGAGGCTGCCAAAGAGAAACTCCGCGCCGGCGGTGTTGAAATCGAGGATCTTGACGAAGAAGTTGCCCACGGCGTCCACGCCACCGCGGATGAGGTCCACATGGAGTACCAGTATGCCGAAGACCACCTGAATAAAGGTACCGGCGGCGACGAGCTTCCACGGAATGGCCCGGCGGTTGGAGCTGAGGGCGACGGCGATGGCGAGGAAGGCGGCGTAGCCGAGCAAACCGCGGAGCAGGTGGGTGAGTTGTTCCATATGGGGGGTGAACTGCCAGATGACCTATCAATCCCGGGTGGTGGCGCGAGATTGTTTTCCGGCATGAAACTTTTCCGGGGAGCGCACGTCTCATGACCCAATTGCCATGAATGAACTCATCGACACGCTTCTGATGATAGGTGCACTGGTGGCGGCGGGTGGAGTCCTGCTGATGTGCGCCGTCGGCCTGGTGGTCTGGATCGCCGGCGGGAAGATCGTCACCCGCAAGTGAGGCTTGGCCTCGGGCGGGAGATCCCGTAGGTTGCGGCATGGACATCAAGGAACGGCTGGCCCGGCATCTGAGCAAAAAACCGGACACCGCCAAGGCGGCCTTTGTGGCGCCCAATGCCACGGTGATCGGCGATGTGAAGCTCGGGCCGTTGAGCAGCGTGTGGTATGGCTGCGTGCTGCGGGGCGACATCCACTCGATCGTGATCGGCGAGGGCACCAACATTCAGGACCTGACGATGGTGCACCTGGCCGACGATTACGGCGTGAAGATCGGCCGCTACACGACGGTCGGCCACAGCGCCATCATCCATGCCTGCGAGATCGGCGACGAGTGCCTGATCGGCATGGGCGCGACTATCCTCGACGGGGCCGTTATCGGCGACCATTGCATCGTCGGGGCCAATGCCCTCGTCACGCAGCGGTTCGTGGCCCCGCCGGGGTCGATGGTGCTGGGTTCGCCCGCCAAGGTGGTGCGCCCGTTGAAGGAGGCCGAGTTGCTCGGGCTGCGCAGCTGGGCGGAGAAATACGTCGAGGTGGCCAAGGCGCACGCGGCCCGGAAGAAGTAGTTTTCGCCACGGATCACACGGATAAGACCGGAGGGAAGTAATTGATGCGTGTCATTCTGAACGCAGCGAAGAATCCATCTGGGGTTTCGTCGCAGCAAGGCTATCGACCGTCCCGATGGACCCTTCGCTGCGCTCAGGGTGACAAGAAGGCGGAATGCAAGTAGGGTGGTGCATCTTCGCCGCTGGCCTCCTTTCCGGGCTATCTTTGACAAGATATGCGGAGATGTCCCCTGCGATGAGGCGTAGAATGGCGGCAAAAGGAACTGTCATGAAAACCAATCTAGGGTCATTTGACGTCGCCGTGAGATTCGTCGTCGGTTGTCTCATTGGCATGTGGGGTGTGCAGCAGGAAACCTGGTGGGGTCTGATCGGCTTGCTGCCCGTCATCACGGCCCTCGCCGGTTACTGTCCGTTGTATACCCTCTTGCATATCGATACGACCTCCACGGATCAGTAGCCCGTGTCTTCTTTCTGATTGGGCTGTCGGAGGGGCTTTATGCCCCGACAGTACAGGGTGAGCCGTGAGTATTGTCGGGGCGTAAAGCCCCTCCCACATTCAGACCAAGCGGGCGAGCTAGCGGCTGCGTTCCAAAATCATGAACGTGTAGCGGTAGTTGGCGTCCGCGCCCTCGCGCCGCCAGCTCTCGCGCCAGGCGAGTTGACGCCACTCGGGGAAATACGTGTCCCCTTCAACCTGGGCGTGGACCAGCGTGAGCAGCAGCCGGTCGGCCAGCAGCAGGGTTTCCTCATAGATGCGCTGGCCGCCGCAAACCATGATGGCACCGGGCAGCGTCTGCGCGAGGGCGAGGGCGGCGGGAACGTTCGCGGCGGTCAGCGGAGTGACCGCCCTACCGGTAGGGCGGTCACTCCGTTCCGCGCCGTTAAGGATTCGTTCGGGCTGCGAGGTGATCACCACCGGCTGGCGGCCGTCGGCCAGCACCCGCGGCCAGGTCTCGAAGCAGATGCGGCCGAGCACCACCGTCTGGTTGGCCGTCCGGTCGTGAAACCACTGCTTGTCCTCGGGAATGTTGAAGGGCAGCCGCCCGGCGCGGCCGATGACGCGGTTCTCGGAGCAGACGACGATGAGCTGGATGGGTTGGGGCATTGCGGTGTTGCCTCGGGTGGCGGAATTCAGAAGCTCCGCCGGATGCAGAGCAAACTTCGTTTTTTGGCAGCGGCACTCCTGAGCGGGGCCGCCTTTTTCGTTTCCGTCCGCGCCGATGAATTCGCCGCGCGCCACCAGGCCGTGGCTGACAGCAAAGCCCCGGCCGCGCAGCGCTTGCACGAGCTGTTCAAGGTGGACTGGGACTACACGCTGGCCGTCTCCCCGGAGACCGCGACTTACGTCGGTGTGCCCGGCTACGAGACGAAGTGGACGGACAATTCTCCCGCCGCCATCGCCGAGCGGAAGGCACTGCTGACCCGGCCGCTGACCGTGCTCGCGACCATTGACCGCTCCCAGCTTTCCCCGGCGGATCAGGTAAACTACGACCTCTTCAAGCGGCAGGCGGAGGAGGCGCTCGAGGGTGCCCGCTTTCCCACCGAGGTCTATCAGATCACCCAGCTGGGCGGTGTGCAGCAGGATGCCGCGATGCTTTTCACGATGATGCCCAACGCCACGGTCGCGCAGCTGGAAAACCAGCTGGCCCGGCTGCAGGCCCTGCCAGCGCTGGTGGACCAGAGCGTGGCGTTGCTGGAGCAGGGCCTGAAACTTGGGTTCACGCCGCCGCAAATCACGCTGCGCGACGTCCCGCAGCAGGTGCACAATCAGATTGTCGCGGAAGCGTTCAAGAGCCCGTTGCTGTCCGGTTTTAATGATCTGCCGCCGACCGTGTCCGGCGAGGAGGGCACGCGCTTGCGCACCGCCGCCGCGAAGGTCTATACCGAGCAGGTGCGGCCGGCCTACCAGCGGCTGGAAGCGTTCCTGGCCAAACAATACGTGCCCGGTGCCCGCGCAACCACCGCGGCCAGCGCGCTGCCGGATGGCGCGGCGTATTACGCGTGGCGGATCCGGACGCAGACCTCCACCACCCTGACGGCGCAGCAGATTCACGACATCGGCCTGGCCGAGGTGAAGCGCATCCGCGCCGAGATGGAGAAGGTCAAGACGCAGACCGGTTTCAAGGGCACGCTGCCGGAATTCTTCACCTACCTGCGGACCGATCCGAAATTCTTTTTCACCAACAAGGAAGACCTGATGCGCGCCTACCGCGACATCGCCAAGCGCGCCGACCCGCAGCTCGTGAAGCTGTTCAAGACCCTGCCGCGCCTGACCTACGGCGTGATCGAGGTGCCGGCCTACGCCGAGCAGTCGCAGACCACCGCCTACTACAATGGCGGTTCACCGCAGGCGGGGCGCCCGGGCTATTTCTACGCCAACACCTACGCGCTCAACACCCGGCCGAAATGGGAGATGCAGCCGCTGACGCTGCACGAGGCGGTGCCCGGCCACCACCTGCAGATTTCCCTGGCCCAGGAAATGGGCGACCTGCCCGATTTCCGCATCTACGGCGGCTACACCGCGTTCGTCGAGGGGTGGGGCCTTTACTCCGAGAGCCTCGGCGAGGAGATGGGCTTCTACACGGATCCCTACGACAAGTTCGGCCAGCTCACCTTCGAGATCTGGCGGGCCATCCGGCTCGTGGTGGACACCGGCATGCATTCCCTCGGCTGGTCGCGCGAGCAGGCGATCCAGTTCTTCAAGGACAACTCCAGCAAATCCGAGCACGACATCATCGTGGAGATCGACCGTTACATCGTCTGGCCCGGCCAGGCGCTGGCCTACAAGCTCGGCGAGCTGAAGATTAAGGAGCTGCGTGCCTACGCCACCAAGGAATTGGGCGCGAAGTTCGACGTGCGGCTCTTCCACGACGAGGTCCTGCGCAACGGCGCGGTGCCGCTCAGCGTGCTGGACGATAATATCAAGGCCTGGGTGGCGTCGCAGAAGAAGGGGTAGGGCGCGGACTCCGCTCCGCGCCACGGCGGCGAAGGGACTCGCCGCCCTACCTTTTCATTGCATGCGGCCCCCAAACCCCGTGTCATAACGGCAAATGACTATCGGAGTACCCAAGGAAATTAAGATCGGAGAAACGCGCGTCTCGATGACGCCCAGCCTCTGCCGCCGCGTGACCGCGCTGGGCGGCAAGGTGCTCATCGAGAAGTCCGCCGGCATCAGTGCCGGCTTCACCGACGACGAATACAAGTCCGCCGGGGCGACCCTTGTGCCAACCGCGGCCAAGATCTGGAAGGCCGCCGACCTCATCCTGAAGGTCAAGGAGCCGCTCGAGGCCGAATACAGCCTCATGCAGCAGGGTCAGACCATTTTCACCTACCTGCATCTGGCGGCCGGTCCCACGCTCGCCAAGGAACTTTGCCGCAAAAGCATCCTCGGCATCGCCTACGAAACGGTCGAGGGGTCGGACGGACAGTTCCCCTTGCTCAAGCCCATGTCGCAGATCGCCGGCCGGCTCTCGATCCAGACCGGCGCGTATTTCCTCCAGTCGCAGCTCGGCGGTTCGGGCGTGCTGCTCGGCGGCATTCCCGGCACCGCCCCCGGCCATGTGGTGGTGGTGGGCGCAGGCAATTCCGGCGCGCACGCCGTGCGCATGGCGGCCGGCATGGGCGCGCGCGTGACCGTGCTCGACCTCGACACGCGCAAGCTGGAAATCCTCGACCAGGAATATCGCGGCAAGGTGATCACCCTGATGTCCAACCCTGCAAACATGGAGGCCGAGGTCGCCGATGCGGACCTGCTGATCGGCGCGGTGCTCATTCCCGCCGCCAAGGCGCCCATTGTCGTCTCGGAGAAAATGGTCGCGCAGATGCGCCCGGGCAGTGTCATCGTGGACATCGCCATCGATCAGGGCGGCTGCATTGAGACCATCCGCCCGACCTCACACCAGAAACCGACTTACAAGGCCCACGGGGTCATTCATTACGCCGTGCCCAATATGCCGGCGCTGGTCGGCCGCACCTCGACGATGGGCCTGACGCAGGCCACCGAGCCATTTGTCGCGATGATGGTGCAGAAGGGCGTCGAGCGCGCGCTCAACGAACACAAGGGCCTCGCCGGCGGCGTGAACACCCGTGGCGGTCGCATCACCTACGACGCCGTGGTAAAGGCGCTGGGGTTTGATTCGTAAGCGGGGCTGTAGGGCGGGGTCGCTGACCCCGCCTTCAACCACGCAATGGCGGGATCAGCGATCCCGCCCTACAGGGGATTATGCCTACGCACTGCTTCCGGCGTGTTCCAATTCTCGACGCGCCAGAGCTCTGCGTCCGGCAAGGGCACGCTGGCCAGCCGCTTCTGGGCGATCAGCGCCTCAGCGAGGGATTGGAGGGAGAAATCCGTGCCGCTTAGTCGTGTCGTGATTTCCGCCAGCGTTGCTTTCGGATAAATCGCTGCGAGTGGCTCGAAGGTGCCGTCGCGCCGTCGCGCCATGGCACCGCAATCAGCCGAACAGAAATCGCCGAGCCACTGGAACCAAGGCGCGTCGAGTCGCGGCATGTCGGTGGCGACCACGGCGAGCCACGCGGTCGGGCAGGCGGTGAGCGCGGCGTGCAGCCCGGCGAGCGGGCCGATGCCGGAGACTGAATCCTGCCAGAGCGAAACATCGGTTGGTAATTCCAACGCGGGTTGGCCCGGGCGACGGACAACACCGACCACCGTGGCCCCGGCGGTGCGCAGGAGTTTCACCTGTCGCTGCCAGAGCTGATTGTCGCCGACGACCAGCGCGGCCTTGTCGCGGCCCATGCGGCGGGATTCGCCTCCGGCCAGCACCGCCCCGGTCAACTGGTTGGCGGGAATCATGGGTCTTTTTGTAGGAGCGGCTTTATGCCGCGATGGGAAGTAATGATCGCGGCGTAAAGCCGCTCCTACAGCAAGGCATTGTCAGTCACCGTCCGCAGCCAGCCGTCGGACAATATGCGGCAGCGCAGGCCGCCGCGGCCCTTCAACCAAGCCTCGGCGCCGGGGCCGAGGGCCTCGTCTATCCAGTAACAGGGTTTGCACTCCTCCGTGCCCTCAAGTCGCACGCCCTGCAACTCGAACTGCCGGCCGATGAGCTCGTTCAGGTCGGCACCGCTGACGAGCAGGTTGCGCCGTACCGCGGCCGGCCGGGCCTGCGGCGTGTTCACGGCGCGGCAGAGTTCGTCGAAGACTTCCTGGGAAAAAAGCGTGACCTGGCCCTTGTAGTTTTCCTTGTGGTCAAAGTAGCGGTCGCCCCGCAGGCCGCGGCCGGCGACGCACTCCACGGTTTCAACCTCGCGGATCTGGAACTTGGCCGAGCCCAGGCCATGCCGGCCGAAATAGCTGTGCCCGTCCGACACAAAGATGCGGTGCAACGCGAGGGCGGTAACGACGGGCGGATTCAACGGGCGGAGGGGAGGGGCGAGACCGCCACGGCGCAGGCCTTGTAGGCGGGTTGCCGCGAGTGTGGATCGTAGGCGGGGAATGTCAGCACATTAACCTCGGGGAAGTGCATCGGCATGAAGACCTGGCCGGGCTGCACGATGGGGGTGACGACTGCCAGCGCGGTCGTTTCGCCGCGGCGGGAGCGGATGGCGACGCGATCACCGGTGACGATGCGCCGCGGGGCGGCGTCGGCGGGATTGATTTCAATCCACGGCAGGTTGGGCGCGAGCTTGCGGAGCACGGCGCTCTTGTCGGTGCGGGAGCCGGTGTGCCACTGCGCGGAGGAGCCCCGGCCGGTATTGAGGAGGAACGGGTAGGCGTCGTCGGGGAGTTCCGGCATCGGCACAGGCTCGTCGAAGAGGAATTTAGCCCGGCCATCGGGCGTGAAAAACTTTCCGTCGGCGAAGAGCCGGCGTTCCTGC